>CAYMLL010000492.1:0-3541 GCA_964390645.1 uncultured Planctomycetia bacterium
AGCCGGGCAAGAGCTTCGCGATCGCCGTCGACCGCGCCACCGGCAAGACGAGCTGGAAGATAGACCGCAAGTCGATCGTCGCCGGGTACGCCACACCGTGCGTACGCCAGCTGAAAGGCGGCAAGCGGGAGCTGGTGTTTTTTGGCACCGGGAACGGCATGATGGGTGTCGATCTTCCGACCGGCAAGGTCAACTGGGAGATGCCCGGAGTCCTGCGATCCCGCACCGTCCTTTCGCCGGTTCTGGCCGGTGACCTGGTGCTTGGCTCGCACGGCGTAGGCCTCAAGGGAGACCAGCTCGTCGCGGTGCGGCCAGGTGTGGATGGCGAGAAGTCCGAGGTCGTCTACGAGATCAAGCAGTCTGTACCGCTCGTACCGACGCCCCTCTTCAAGGACGGTCTCGTCTTTCTCTGGACAGATGCCGGGATCGTGACGTGCGTCAAGGCCGAGAGCGGAGAGGAGATCTGGCGTCAGCGGGTTGGCGGCAAGTACTACGCGTCACCCGTGTGGGTGGACGGTCGCCTCTACTGCCCGAATCGCCGCGGGGACGTCGTCGTCCTGGCTGCGAGCGAGAAGTACGAGCTGCTTGCCCGGGTCCCGCTCGGCGAGCAGTGCTTCGCCACCCCCGCCGTGTCCGACGGCGTGATGTATTTCCGCACCACGACGCAGCTGATGTCGATCGGCGGCAAGTGAGCTCCGCGACTCGCGATCGATGTACTTTGCGGGGTGCTCGGTCCGGGAGCCGTGGCGACGTCGATGAGCCCAGCTCCTCGTGCAGCCGCTGCGATCGGAGCCCTCTCGTCGGACTGTGCCGTGCGTCGGTAGGTGGTCCGCGCTGTCCGAAGCTGCGATGATCCCGGCGGGGAATCGTCACACAGGAGTCGAGGTCGATGAGCGCAGTCCGAGCACTGTCCGAGCTACTCGAGCAGAGCGAATTCGTCGTCGCCTTCACGGGCGCGGGCATTTCGACGGAGTCCGGCATTCCCGACTTCCGGGGCAAGGACGGGATCTGGACCAAGGTGCAGCCGATCGAGTTTCAGGACTTCATCTCGTCCGAGGAGATGCGACGCGAGTACTGGCGGCGAAAGAGCTCCTTCGACGACGTGATGGACCGGGCGCTGCCGAACGACGGACACAAGGCCCTCGAGACGCTCCATGACCGAGGCAAGCTGAAGAAGGTGATCACGCAGAACGTCGATGGACTGCACCAGGCCTCGGGCGTTCCGGCCGACCATGTGATCGAGCTTCACGGCAACGCGACCTACGCCGCCTGCCTCTCCTGCAAGAGACGGTACGAGTGCGAACCCATCATCGCTGCGCTTCGTGAACGTGACGAGCTACCGGTCTGCGACTGTGGCGGCATCATCAAGACCGCCACCATCTCGTTTGGTCAGCCGATGCCGGAACAGGAGATGGCGGCGGCAGAGGACCTGGCGAAAAAGGCCGACCTGCTGCTGGTGATCGGTACCTCACTCGTGGTCTATCCGGCGGCCGTGCTTCCTCGACTCACGAAGGAGGCGGGAGGCCGCCTCGTGATACTGAATCGCGACCCGACCGACTACGACGGGATCGCCGACCTGGTGCTGCACGAGGAGATCGGTCCGACGCTGTCCGCAGCAGTGGCCAGGGTATAGGTCACGGCCGTTCACGCCGATTCTGCTTCACCGAGACCAGCGGCGGGTTCACCGCGGCTGGAGGGGCTCCCGGAGGATCAACACCCTTCGCACCCGGGGCGTGAAGATGTAGGATGTGCCGCCGCCGGGCTGCACCAGGGTGTCGACTGCAGGTGAATCGGAGTAGGCGTGATTCGCGTGGTGGCTCCATCCGGGTCGACTCCGGTTGCACGGCAAAGGGGAATCGAAGGACGGAGGGCCGATCACGCCCGAGGACCCGGTTGATTCTCGTTTCGTCCTCTACGACCCCACAGCAACGGGAGGAGGCCAATGGCGGTTGAGAAGTTTCCCGTGGAAGCGAGCCACATCATGATGTTCGCGCGCTCCATCGGTGATGAGAATCCGATCTACCACGACGAGGAGCACGCCAGGAGCACGGAGGTGGGCTCCATCATTGCACCGCCGACCTTCGTCCAGGCGAGCGCCCAGTTCGACCCGGATTACCGCTTGCGACCGAAAGCCGGTGGCGAAGGCTGGATGGGGTCCGGCAAGGAGGCGACCGGCGCAAGGCAAGAAGTCTCCGGAGGTGGAGGCGGCGGTGGCTTACACGCCGAGCAGCACTTCGAGTACCACCGGCACCTGAAGCCGGGGGATGTGCTCAGCGCCACGATCACGCCGGGAAAGACCTGGGAGAAGCAGGGCAAGCGCTCGGGCAAGCTCCTGTTCTCGGAGTCGATCACCGAGTATCGCGATCAGAGTGGTGAGCTGGTCATCACCGCGCGGGGGGTAGGCGTGCGGACCGAGCGTCCGGTAGATCAATAGGACGTCCAGCAATGGCACTGAATCGCAACGATTTGAAGGTGGGTGACTCCTACTCCGAGTGCCTGGTCGAGGATCTCAAGCGCACCCAAATCGTCATGTACGCAGGCGCTTCCGGCGACTACAACCCGGTGCACACCGACGAGCTGTTCACGAAGGAGATCGCCGGATACCCGTCGGTCTTCGCGCACGGCATGTTGACCATGGGGATGACCGGCCGGATGGTCACCAACTACGTCGGTGACGGGCGCCTCACCAGCTTCGGAGTGCGTTTTACCAGCCAGGTTTGGCCGGGCGACACGTTGGACTCCACCGCGACCGTGGAAGAGCTCACAGACGATACCGTCAAGCTCAAGGTGGAGACGACGAATCGAGACGGCAACGTGATCCTGTCCGGCTACGCCACTGCCCGCGTCGACTGAACTCGGCAACCGTAGCCGGAGTCAGGTCGTTTCCTGGCGCATCTCTTGCGCTGCTCGGGTGAGGGAATCGGCGCTGTTGCATGATTCCTCGGGACGTAACGCCCCTACCCGATGCTCGGTCAGCTGTGGATGGGTTCTGACCGTGGGGCTCCTGGCTCGAGCATTCGATTGAGTACGTTGATGGCGAGTCCGAGCTCTGTTGCCTGCATCGCGTAGTTTCGACCTCTCAGCCTGCCGCCGATGAGTTGCTTGTATCGGTGGAAGGCGTTCTCGACTCGCGCTTGCCCATGGTAGCCGGCTTGCTTCTTCCATGCCCTCAGGCCGAGTTTGCTCACCGACTCGACAGTCACGTTTCGTGCACGTACGCCAGGCGGTCCGTGTCGTGATACCCGGGCATTCTTCCTGGGTGGAACGACAAGGTCTGCCCCCTCTCCGTGGGGAGGTCGTGGACTGCCGTCTTGTCGTGGGCCCCGTCCGCGGTGAATCGCTCGACTTCGTCACGGATCTGGCCCGGCAACTCGCCCACGACGCTGGCATCATCGGCTCGGCTCCCGGTCAAGCAGTGCGCTACGAAGAAACCGCGCCCATCGACTCCCGTGTGCAGCTTCCGCCAATCTCGCGTCCGTTGCGTCCCGTGCTTCGCCGCGGTCCAGGGGCCCTCGCCAGGGATTTGCGGTCCTGTGCTGTC
>CAYMLL010000493.1:0-3527 GCA_964390645.1 uncultured Planctomycetia bacterium
CGCAGCAGGATCGACGTGTTCCCCGCGGCGTCGGCCCACGGCTCGACGAGGAAGACCTCCTCGATGAAGCCGGCCTGGGGGGCGCGGTAGTTGGAATGGGTGTCGATCGCCTTGGGGGGGTTGGGGTGCTGCGGCGCGTTCTTGCGGATCGGCGCGAGGTGGTCGGCGCCCTCCTCGAGAATCGGACGGCCGTAGTTGCCGTGGTAGATGACGGTGAACTCCTGATCGGCGCCGCCGAGATTGGTCACCGAGTCGTCGATGCGAAAGCTGTCCGAGCCGGGCAGCGTCGAGATCTCGGCGACGAGCCGGAGCTTCGGCCCGAAGAAGAGACGCTCGTGGACGACGCCGCGCACGCGGATACGGTGCGGAGGAGCCCTGTCGATGAGGACCTCGACCTTCGACGCGGGAATGTTCCCGATCTTCCCGTGCAACGACAGCTCCATCTCCGCCGTGTCACCGGTGTTCGTCGTGAACTTGTCGAGCCCCGGGTGACCGGCGAACTCGAGCCCACAGCGGGCCATCCACTCGTTGAAGCCGTCCAGCCAGCCGAGCCCGCCGCGCGAGTCGAGATGGACGTACTTCGGGTGCACGACCTCCTTCACCGGCGAGTCCCAGCCGAGACGCACGTCGCCCTTGCGGACGTCGAGGACGTTCATGCCGCGTGTCGGGATCACGCGGATGACGATCTCGCCGTTGTCGATGGTGATCAGATCGACGTCGTCCTGCTTGCCGCCTCGGAGCGTCTCCTTGCGGACGGACCAGTCCCCCCCGGTCCGCAGCTCCTTCGACGTGATGCTGAACGCGTCGGCCCGCAGGCTCTGCGCGGAGTCCGTCAGCACGAACCGGTGAGTGGAGGGGCCCGACTTGTCCACCTGAGCACAGGACGAGAGAATGAGACTGACCACAACCAAGCTCCAAGTGTCACGTGCGCGCATCGTACTGCTCCTCGCTGGATCGAAGACAAGAGAATCGAGATGGCCGGTGGGCCCAAAGATTCTCCTCGATCGGAGCGACCGCGGGCAAGAGGCGAGATGAGGGCGCACGTTCGGGGCCGCCCGGCCAGCAGCGGTGATCCCGGAGCCGCCTTGTGTTCCGGGAGTCCGCCCGACAGACTGGAGCCCCCGACAAGCGCCCGCTCGAGCCGCACGAAATCCGACGGCGACCGGTTGGACGGGCCAGCCGACAACCGCGGAGACCTGGCGCCCGACGCCGGCCTCGAGCCCCTCCGCGCGTCGCTTCTCGTGACTCGCGATAAGCACGGAGCGATCATGCGACCGATACCTCTCTGCGTTCTCCTCTCGACGGTCTGTCCCGGCTGCATGGACGCCGTCGCGGCGGTTGAACTCTCCGCCGGCGTGTCCCGCGTCGATCTGACGCCACCGGCGGAGATGAAGGCGCCGCGCGGAGGCTACGGCGCCCGCAGGAGCCGACCCGCCGAGGGCGTGCACGACCGCATCCTCGCCAAGGCCGTCGTCGTCTCCGACGGCACGCGCAAGTTCGCGATGGTGACGGCGGACATGCTGGGGTTCGCCCCGCCGATCAAGCCGGCGGTCCTCGATCGTCTGAAGGACGCGGGCTGGAACGCGGAGCAGATCCTGCTCCTGCCCAGCCACTCGCACGCCAGCATCGAGATGAACGCCATCAACCCGCGCAACATCTACAGGATCCCCGAGATCGGCATCCACGACCAGCGACTCTTCGAGCTCACCGTCGAGCGCCTGGCCCGGGTAGTGCGCCAGGCCGAGCAGGAACTCGTCCCCGTGAAGATCGGCACCAGCGCACGGCCTCTACCGGGCTGGAACCGCAACCGCCGCCGGCGCGACGGAGCGACGGACGAGCAGCTGACGGTGACACGGATCGACCGCACCGACGGCAAGCCCCTCGCCGTGCTGGTGAGCTTCGCTGCTCACCCCACCTTCATGACGGAGCGCCAGATGCTCTTCTCGGCGGGCTGGCCCGGACACCTCCAGCGCACGCTGGAGGCGCTCGTCGGCGACGGCGTGACCGCGATGTACTACAACGGGGCGGAGGGCGACCTGCGCCCCCGGGCCCGTCCCGGATCGGGCTCGAGCCGCTGGGAGCAGGCCGAGCGCTACGGGCGCGAGCTGGCTCTCGTGGCCCACGAGCGGTGGAGAGCGACGCGCACCGAACGCGCGGTCGTCTTCGGCTACCACCGCCAGCCGATCGACCTCCCCGACCGTGTCGCGCACCCCGACTTCATGAAGACGGGCGGAGAGGAGTACGGGCTCAGCGAGACGATGATGGAGGAGTTCCTCCCTCGCATGCTGCCGGCGGGCTCGGCGAGCGTGTCGCTGCGTCTGGGAGACCTCCTCGTCATCGGCGTGCCCGGCGAGATGGCGGCTGCGCTGGGGCTCGAGGTCAAGGCCCGCGCCGCCCGGCTGACGAACGCGAAGTACCCGGTCATCGGCGGACTGGCGGACGAGTGGATCAGCTACATCCTCTCCGAGGAGCAGTACCAGGAGGGCGGCTACGAGGCGAGCGTCAGCTTCTACGGCCCGTCCCTGAGCCGCCACATCGTCGACGGAGTGCTCGAAGGCGTCCGGCGTCTGGGGCCGCAAAGCGACGCGGCCGGGGACGCTCGCGGCCGGCGCCCCATTCGGAATCGACCGGCGGACTGAAGAGGCGAAACGCCACGGGAGCCCCTCTTCTCGTCGTCCTCACCCTCGCCACGGCTCTTCAGCCGGGCGTCAGCCCGGCCCGGGTCGCCGGAGGGAAGGGCCCGTTCTGATCCACGGCCGTCTCGTTCACGACGGCGTCCTTCGCTACCCGTATGCGACGGGCGCTCCCCGGAGGACACATGGATCGTGGGGCGTGGACTCCATGGCGTCCACGCCTTCGCAACAATCGACGGTCTCTTGGCCCGGGTTTCGCCGTCGCCGGCCGGCCTGGTCTGCCTCGATCGACTCGCCGGGGAGTGCTGACGAGTTGCTGCACACTCGCCTGCCCCGGGAGGGTGTCGACAAGTTCCCGGCAGACCCTTCGGGAAGCAGCTCCGTCACCGATCTCCTTGTTGCGAGACGGAAAGAGATACACCCCATCGAGATCGTCCTGCGCGCCTCGATCTCGACAACAGACCTGCTCCCGGACTCGACTGCTCGGTGGCGTAGCTCGAGCTTGAAGGAGCACTCATATGGCGGTGAAATCTCGCGAACGAAGCGGCATTTCGACGCCGTCAGCCACTGTCCGCTGTGCATCCTACCACCGGAAGACAGCCACAACCCGAGCCCCGGAGCTAACTTGTCAGTACCTGTCGTGAGAGAACGGCATGACGGCACAACGATTGCTAATGACCTCCCGCAAGTCGACGGGAAACACCCGCCGTTCTGGAAGATTCTTCCGGTCCTTCGGCCTCGAAGGAGCCGCCTTCGTCCTTCCTGAAGGAAGACGGCGCGCTGCGCGGGTCGGGTCGGCGAATAGCAGTAGTCGCAGTTGAGGAGAAACGCGTCGGTCTGAAGGAACCGGTCGTTCCTTTGGCCGCCAGGGAGCCGTCTACGTCCTTCCTGAAG
>CAYMLL010000494.1:0-3518 GCA_964390645.1 uncultured Planctomycetia bacterium
AGGGTGTCGCAGGAGGCCTCGCGGCCTTCGTCGGCGGGGTCTACGCCTCGGGCAGCCTGCTCGCGCTGCTCGTCTGGGGACCCGGCGTCGCGCTCTCTGGCCTCCACCGGCGGCGCCAGGAGCGTCTCGGGCTCTCGCTGGCGGGCACGCATCCGGGTGATTCGTGGCGGGGCCGAGCAGACGTGCTGGCCAGCCTGGTCATCCTCCTCCTTCTGGCGTGCGTGCCTCTGCCGCTGTGGGTCTGGACCTGGAGACTGGGCGTGGTCGCGGGCGGCACCGTGCTCTGGGCTGCCGGCGTCCTGGCGCTCACCGCGCTGCTCGCCACCACCGCAACCCACCTCGGGGCACGCTTCGCCCCGACCTACGGGGGCGCGCTGCTGATCGCCTGGGCGGTCGAGTCCATCCCGGTGCTGGCAGTCGGCTTGGCGTGACGGCGCTGGACCCCGCTGCCGCAGAGCTCAACCGCCGCTGTGGCACGATCCGGCGGCAGCTGGCGGCCGAGCGGGCGCGCGGGGCCGCCGGCGGGGGGGCGCGCGCCGCCGCCCCCCGGGGGGGCGGGGGGGGTTGGGGGGGGGGCCCCGGGGGGGCCGGGGGCGGCGCCCCCCCACAACCCGGAGACGTTCGGCCCCGGGGCGGGCTGGCTCGATCACGACGGGGATGGCTGGATCGATCTGCTGCTCGTCAACGGCAACGCGCTCGTCGGCGCACGGGACCCGGCGGTCACGAGCCGGCTGTTCCGTAATCGCGGGGACGGCACCTTCGAGGACGTCACCGCGGACGCGGGGCTCGACATCGCGTTCTACGGCATGGGATTCACGTCCGCCGACGTCGACGCGGACGGTGATGTCGACATCTTTCTCTACGGGCTCGGCGAGAGCTTCCTCCTGCTCAATGATGGCGCACGCTTCCACGATCACACTCGAGCCTCCGGGCTCTCGAGTCTCGACACGTGGGTGGGGGCGGCGGCCTTTCTCGACTATGACGGCGACGCTCACCTCGATCTTTTCGTCGGCAACTACGTCGAATGGAGCCCGGACCGTGAGGTCGGTGTCGACTGTCGATTCGGAACCCCGTCAAAGCACTACTGTCCGGTGGCGATGTTCCCGGCGACCGGACCGAGGCTCTTTCGTGGACGCGGTGATGGCACGTTCGTCGACACGACCCGCGAGGCGGGTCTCGGAGACCTCCGTGGCAAGGCCCTCGGCGTCGTCGTGGAAGACTACGACGGCGACGGGTCCCCGGACCTCTTCGTCGCCAACGACTCCGTCCCCAACTTCGTGCTGCGCAATCTCGGCGACGGACGCTTCCAGGACCGCGGGCTCGAGTCGGGTTTCGCGACGGACGGCGCCGGAGCGGCGCTCGCCGGGATGGGGATCGATACGGCGTGGAAGGATGGCGGTGGTCCGCTCATGGTCGCCGTCGGGAACTTCTCCGGAGAGCCGACCACCTTTCACCTGCAGGACAGTGGCGAGTTTTTCGTCGAGCGCTCGCTCGGCATGACGATCGGGCGCGAGTCTCTCGATCGCGTCACCTTCGGGCTCCTTCTCGAGGACTTCGACCTCGACGGTCACGTCGACCTCATGCAGGTCAACGGCCACGTCTTCGACCTCGAGCACAAGACGAAGATTCCCTATCGGCAGACCGCGCAGCTGTTTCGGGGCGCCTCCGGTGGCGTTCTGCAGTCGTCCATGTCTGCGCCTGTCGGCGATCTCTTCACGCGCCCCATCATCGGTCGCGCGCTGGCGGCGGCGGACTACGACCGCGACGGCGACCTGGACGTCGTCGTCACCGAGAACCAGGGCACGGCACGGCTCTACCGCAACGACTCGCAAACACGGGGTCGGTCGTTTCGGATCGCGCTCCAGGGAACGACCGGTCACTGCGACGCGATCGGCGCACAGGTCCGATGCCTTCTGGAGGCCCCCGCGGGCTCGCGGAGCGTCCGGAGGACCCTGAAGGCGTCGTCGAGCTATCTGTCCCGGAGCGAGCCGGTCATCACCCTTGCGGTGCTCCCTGCGGAGACCGTCGAGCGGATCGACGTGCGCTGGCCGGGAGGCGGTCTCGAGAGCTTCGCGGTCGAGCCGCAGGCGCACGAGGTCGTGCTCGTCGAGGGTGGGGCGACGCCGGGTCGGGACGCCGACGCCTGGAGCGTCGCGAGCGAGTCCGGCTCCGACGGTCGCCGGGGTCCGAGCGCGGTCGAGATCCGCAGGCGCGGCCGCGAGCGGCTCGAGTCGGGCCGCTTCGAGGAGGCGCTGCGAGACCTCGACGCGGCCCTCGGGCGCGAGCCTGACGACTTCGTCGCCTGGCGCCTGAAGATCACAGCGCTCTACCGGCTGCGGCGGGCCACCGAGCTCGAGCGGACCGTCGAGGCCATCGTCGGTCGCTTCGCAAGCGCCAACCTCCTGATCAGCCACTTCGCGATCGTGCTTCGCGAGCAGGGCTACCGCGAGCTGGCGGCGCGGTTCTTTCGCGAGGTTGCACGACTGGCGCCGGATCGACACGACGTCTGGACCGACCTCGGCAACCTCGCCTTCGACAGGGGCGCCTACGACGAGGCGCTCGCGTGCTTCAGGAGGACACTGTCCATCGATGCGAAGGACCTCGAGGCGCTGACCAACGTCGGCAAGGTGCACACGATCCGCAAGCAGTTCGAACTCGCGGCTCGTAACCTCGAGTCGGCCCTCGCCGTCAGCGAGGATCACGCCGCAGCTCTCGGCACGCTCGGCGCGGTGCGCATCGCACAGGGAGACCTCGAGGCCGCGGAGCGCCTGCTGCTCGAGGCGTCCCGGCACGCGACGAGCGACGCGGTCCGGCTCGAAGTGTACGGCAACCTCGGCATCCTCTACCATGGTAGCGGGAGGCCGGGTCTGGCGATCGAGAGTTTCGAGCGCGTGCTCGAGATCCACCCCGAGGACGCGAAGGCGCATCGAGCGCTCGAGCGCTTGCGGTAAGCTTCGGACGGGAGCACCGAGGGATGTTGACGGAACGCAGAAGGCTGAACGAGCCCGGGGGACTCACGCGGTCGATGATGGGGAGCGTTCCGACCCTGGCGCTGATCTGTGCGATCGTCGGGGCGCTCGCAGGTCGGCTCGATGCTGTCGTCATTCACGAGATCCACTACTTCACCCCAGAGGACGACACGCTCGAGTTCATCGAGCTCTACAACCCGTCGGACCTGACGGTCTCGCTGTCAGGCTGGCGGATCGACGAGGGGGTGCGCTTCGAGTTCCCCGCGGGCGCGAGCGTCCCCCCGAGGGGGTTCGTCGTCGTCTGTCGTTTCGCTCCGGCGCTCGCCGCGGCGTTCGATCTGCCGCGGGCGAGGCTCTTCGAGTGGATCGGCGCGAGGCGGGACAACGGGGGCGAGAGGATCGCTGGCGTCGACGCGGCCGGCGTTCTCGTCGACGCGGTGAGCTACGACGACGATCCACCGTGGGATGGTGGAGCCGACGGCTCCGGTGCCTCTTTGCAGCGACTCTGCCCCGACGATCTTCATCTCGTCCGAACACATGCCCTCCCCC
>CAYMLL010000495.1:0-3502 GCA_964390645.1 uncultured Planctomycetia bacterium
ATCGAGGCTCCACGCGATCGCCCCGGCCATCGCGTCGCCGCAGCCGATCGAGTTGACGGAGACGACCCCGGGAGGCGTCATCCTCCACGCGACGCGGTCACCGACAAGCAACGCATCGCGTGCGCCGTCGGTCACGACGCTCCACCGGGCGCCGCGGTCACAGAGCTCCCGTGCCCCGTCGAGAAGCGCCCCGTCGTCCGGAAGCGACCGACCGAGTGTCTTCGCCAGCTCCCCACGGTTCGGCTTGACGAGAAACGGACGGGCCTCGAGAGCCTCCAGCAGCTCCGGACCGCGAAGGTCGAGAATCACCCGCGCGTCGAGCCCTTCGGCCAGCTTCCGGAAGCAGCTCGGCGGCGCCCCGCCGGCGAGAGAGCCCGTGAGGACGACGACACTCGCCATGCTCGCCTCCTCGCGCACAGCAGCCAGAAAGCCGTCGAGCTCCGTCGCGGAGACCTCGGGAGCGTTCTCGACGAGCTCCGTCGCGACGCCGCCCGACGCATCGACGACCGTCGTGCAGACGCGCGTCGGAGAGGACGAGTCGATCCAGCGCCCCTCGATGGCGCGCTCGCGCATCTCCTCGCGGACCGACTCTCCCGTCGCGCCTCCGAGGACCGATACCGCCCGTACATCGCCGCCCAGGAAGCGAACGGAGATCGCGACGTTGAACACCTTTCCGGACGCGCACCAGTGAGTCTCTCGCGCGCGGTGCACCTCCCCCGGCCGCAGCTCATCGACAACGATGATCTGCTGCCACGCCGGTGAGAGGCCACCCACGACAATCACGGCAACACCCGGCAAATCGACTCGACCCCGACGAGCACGACGCCAGCCTCGGAACCGGACGATCCCGAGACCGGCGAGTTCCGTCGACTCCTCGCGACCAGGGGTCCACCGCGCTTCCGTGGTCGCCCCCGGCCGACGATCGTGCGCGAGACAAGGAGCTCGTCGGGTAGCAAAGCGGCCATCAGAGCTTCACACGAATACGGCCGTCGTCCTCCACGTGAACGTCGTACGTGCCCACCTTGACGCCGGGTTGATCCGGCGACATTCCGGTACGGACGTTGAACTTCCAGCGATGGAGCGGACAGACGATGACGTCCCCACAGAGCTGCCCGCCGATCAGCGGAGATCCCTTGTGAGGACAAGCGTTGTCGATGACGCGGACTTCGCCGGCGACATCGAAGGCCGCGAGCCATCGGTCTCCGATGCGAACATCGAGACGTCCATCCTCCGAGAAGTCTTCTCGCGTGGCGATTTCCACCCAGCCGTCCTCGTCACGCTTCGCCGCTGGAGCGGCAGTCTGACCGTCGTCGACGATCTCCTCCTCGACGAGAGACTCGAACTGAGGAAGGCCCATGTCGAGGATCACGTCGATCGCATCGACCACCTTCGTCAGGCCCGCACAGGGGTACGAGCAGAGGACCGCGTCGATCACCTCATCCGCCGTCGCGCCCTCGGCGAGCGCACGCTTCACGTACTGCTGGAGCCCGCGCTCGGAGAAGTTGATGACCTTGGTAACCGTCGAGATCAGAAAGCGGGTCCTCGGATCGAGATGGCGCGCGGACTCGCCGAAGAACTTCAGCAGGTGGGAGATGGCCTGCGGTCGGACCTCCTGGAGAAACGCCAGTCCCCGCGACTTTCCCTTCGACTTCCCCATCAGAGCAGCTCTCCTTTCGGTGGACCGCACGCATGCGGACGACGCGCGGATGCAAGACGGGCCTCTCTCCTCGTCGCCGGCGAACCGCGACAGGAAAGAAGGCCCGTCTCGACGTCGAGCTACGGGAGCCTCCGATCAGTTCGCCACGTCCGGGAGGATCGTGAAGTTTACCAGCACCTCCAGCAGGGAGGTAGACTCCGTATCCCACGCGCGAATCGACTGTCCACCCAGCGGCGAGGAGCCGAATCCCTCCATGTATCTCAGATCGACGAGCGCCTGACCGGTGGCGAGGCTGAACTGATCCCGCCTGGCGACGATCACGACCACGCCGTTGGAGTACGCGGCGG
Organism: uncultured Planctomycetia bacterium; assembly: GCA_964390645.1. Lineage (GTDB taxonomy): Bacteria > Planctomycetota > UBA8108 > UBA8108 > UBA8108 > CAYMLL01. Next base: position 2,005 of record CAYMLL010000495.1, read on the forward strand.
AGATCAGCTCGTCACGGCCCGCGTCGAAGAGCAGGCGCTGCCCGACGCCACCGAGGTCGTTCTCCGCCGGTTTCAGCCGAGGATCCAGCTGGGGACCACCACCGAAGCCGCCTCCCTGCTCTCGGAGAGGATCACGACGGAAGCTGACGAGGTTGACGGAGTCGACAACCGGACGCAGGTTCCGGCCGGGGTTCGGATTCAGGTAGTTGTAGGCAAGGATCGTGTCCGTGCGGTCCTCGAGGATCAGCACCTCGGACGTGCTCGGGTGGAGCCAGGAGTAGGTCATGTCGTAGGGACCGGTAGGCGAGACAACCGCCCCGCCGATCGCGCCGCTGTTGGCGGCGAGGACCACGGATCCGGTGCCGTTCGGGTTCTCGAAGAAGCGCAGGAAGACGGACTGGTCACGATCGTAGACGAGTGCCGAGCCGTCCGACGGGATGCGCACCGGCTGAAAGGCGTCGATGTCGAGGACGAAGCCCTGAGTGACGTCGAGTATGTCGTCGAAGGTCAGGAACGGCACAGGGCGCCGGCCCGCAGGAGCGCCCGCCGACAGCAGCGTGCCGCGAAGCATGGGCGTTAGCCGGTACGAGGAGGGGTCATCGTCCTCGTCACTGAGGTCGAAGTCGACGTTCTCCTCTCGGACGCTGACGTTGAGCACGTGAACCTCGCGGAAGTTCTCCTGGAAGAAGAGCAGGATCTTGCCGTCACTGAGCTCATGCATGCGCGTGATCCGCGGCGGCGCCGAGTCGGTCTGCAGCTCTCGCTGCATATCGGGACCGCTGAGCACGAGGCTGATGATCAGGCCGTTGCCGCGACCGAAGTTCGGACCGTTCTCGTCCACGGGTGCTGTCGGATCGGCCATCACCCGGTAGCCTTCCTGATCGCGAACCGCGATGACGCTACGCGACTGTCGCTCGTAGGCGACAACCCAGCCGTTCGAGAGCTTGATCGCCGGCACGGTGTCGTCGATGACCGGAAGCACCGCACCGGCGGCGTCGAGCTCCTCCTCGAGCCCGATGCGGTTGAAGTGCATACGAACGCTGCTGCGACCGCCGGCCGAGCACGAAGCGCAGAGGTCAACCGTGCAGACCGCACCATGCCGCGTCTCGAACACTCCCAGGTCGTCGCCGATCCTCCCGAAGGGGATCGCCTCCGCCTGCTGCGACTCGAGCTCTGCGTCACGCAGCCCCGGGAAGATGGCACGCAAGAGATCGAGCCGCGAAGTCAGCGCACGAATACCGTCCGAGGCGAGCTGCGCGGCGCTGAATGCGGACGCCGAGATCGTTCCCTTGTTCGTCTTGGTGTCGCAGCCCGCAAGCGCGGTCAAGGCCACCGTCACCACAACACCTGGAACGATGCAACGCGTACTCCGACCTTGCTTGGCAGGGATTCCCATTCGATCTACCTTTCACTTGGCTTCGTTTCCTTCGCCCACCCGGACCGCCAGATCAGCCTCCAACCGGTGAGACGCCCGCCGTACCCAGCGCGGCACCACACC
>CAYMLL010000496.1:0-3478 GCA_964390645.1 uncultured Planctomycetia bacterium
TACCAGTACATCGTCGCCGGGGTCGTCTTAATAGTCGGCATCTACTTCGGCGGTCGGCAGGGCTACATCGGCCTGGCGGGAGCGGGGCTGCGCAACCTCGTCATCATGATCGCCGGCTTCCTCTTCTTCATGGCGATCCAGGGCTACCTGCAGTACGCGCCGATGACGGAGGCCGCCGCGGTCCCCTACCCGGGTGACGGTGCGGTGGCTGCCGAGGCGAGGTCGGGCGGCGAGCAGAGGAGCATCGGCCAGCCCATCGACTACGGGATCATGGTCCTCTACGTCGGGCTGATCCTCTTCGTCGGCACGTACTTCAGCCGGCGTCAGAAGACGACGAAGGACTTCTTCTTCGGCGGGCAGCGCTTCTCGTGGTGGCTGATCGCGTTCAGCCTCGTCGCGACGCTGGTCGGCTCCTACTCGTTCGTCAAGTACTCGCGCGCCGCGTACGACTACGGCCTCGCGTCGAGCCAGACCTACCTGAACGACTGGGCGTTGATGCCGCTCCTGCTCTTCGGCTGGCTGCCGATCCTCTACTTCTCGCGTATCACGTCGGTGCCGGAGTACTTCGGCCGCCGCTTCGGTCCGAAGGTGCGCCTCGGCGCCGCGCTGTCGGTGCTGATCTACCTCGTCAGCTACATCGGCGTGAACCTCTACACGATGGGGACCGTCCTGCATCACCTGCTCGGGTGGAACATCCTCGGCGCCGCGATCCTCGTCGCGTGCGTGTCCGCCGTCTACGTGACGATGGGAGGGCAGACCTCGGTCATCATGACCGATCTCTTCCAGGGGCTGATGCTGCTCGTGACGGGGCTCGTCCTCCTCGTCCTCGGCGTTCACCACCTCGGCAGCTTCGAGGCCTTCTGGCAGCACCTGCCTCGCGGGCACCGTCTGGCCTTCGACAACTTCAACACCGATCCTTCGTTCCCGTCGGTGGGCATCTTCTGGCAGGACGCGATCGCCAACTCCGCGTTCTTCTACTTTCTCAACCAGGGCATCCTGATGCGCTTCATGGCGACGAAGTCGACGCGCGAGGCGCGCAGGGCGGCCATCGCGATGCCGCTTCTGCTGATGCCGATCGCGGCCGTGGTCGTTGCCGCCGGTGGCTGGATCGGACGCGCCTTCGTGCACGCCGGGATCCTGCCGGAGATGGAGGGCAAGGTGGCGTTCTACGTCACCGCGGAGTTCCTGTCGACGCCGGGGGTCTTCGGGCTCGTGCTCGCCGCGCTGACAGCCGCGCTGATGTCGACGGTCGACACGCTGATCACCGCGGTCGCGGCGGTCGCGGTCAACGACTTCTACAAGCCCTGGGTGCGGCCGCAGGCGAGCGACCGGCAGCTCCTGACGGCGGCGCGCGTCACGGCGGTCGGCGTGACCGTGCTCGGGGTCTTCCTGGTGCCCGTCTTCACGCAGTTCAAGACGATCTACGCCGCACACGGCGCGATGACCGCTGCCGTGACGCCGCCGCTCGTGGTGACGCTCTTCCTGGCCGTGTTCTGGCGACGTTTCACCGGCACCGCGGCGCTGGCGACGATCGTCGGCGGGCTGGCGGCGATCGCGTTCTCGGTCTTCGTGCCCGAGGTCATCGCGCCGTTCGCGCACGGTGTTCCGATGGACGTGGATTACCGCGAGAGTGCGGACAGCATCTTCGCCGGGGCGAAGCAGTACAAGTTCATGCGCGCGCTCTTCGGCCTCTCCGTCAGCGCGGCGATCGGTGTCGTCGTGACGCTCTTCACGCGACCCGCGCCCGTCGAGCGTCAGCGCGGTCTGGTCTGGGGGACCGTCGTCGACGCGATTCGTCGCTACAAGGGATCGCCCGGTGAGGAGAGCGCGAGCTGCAAGGCGCGGGCGCTGCCCGTGGCGGCGGAGGTCGAGTCGCCGCCACGCGGCGAGGGGCAGCTGCCGCCGGTGAGAATCTCGAGTACGCTGGCGGCCGAGCTCGGTGCCGGCGCTCGCGATCTGGTCTACGTCACCGACGCGCGGGCGTGGCTCGGCGGGCTGCGATCCGTTCACGCCATCGTCGACGAGGTCTTCGACGACGATCGCTCCCGCATCGAGCTGGGGCCGGCGACCTTCGACCTCGTTGTCAGCGCGGGCCGCCGGGACCGCGAGATCGTCGTCGAGCGTCTGTACTGACCACGTCGGGGCTCGAGTCCGGATGTCGTATCGACCTCACGATCGACGCCCCGATCGCGTCCTCCGCAGCTGCTCGAAGGAGAGCGAGCTCTCGTGCGCGTCGAGCTGCGGTTCCCTGTCTTCGCGATCCGGCGTCGATAGCGGGCGGGATCGTGTCCGCGGGGCCAGGCGCTCCGCGGGACGGTGTGCTTCAGGGCGTCAGCGTGACGGGGAGTCGGTGACCGGGATGCGCGTCCGGAGCCGGGAACTGTGGACGGATCGAGAGCTCAGGGGCTGATCCCGACCTCTTCCTGCGAGGTCTCGACCAGAGGCTCGTCGCTCTTCACGGTGGCCAGGGCTGCCATGAGCCGGGCCTGGAGGTCCTTCGAGGCAAGCCGGGCACCGGCCTGGTCGGGGTACACGGCGCCGTGATACATCGAGCCGTGAGTCGGTGGGTTGATTCGCCGGTCGAGACTCAGCGCGAGCTTCTCGCCGCTCGCATCGACGGGCCTGAGCGCGAAGGTTCCGCCATCCTTGTCGCACCCGATCTCCACGAGACCGAGACTGCGACAGGAGCCGAGGGGCCCGAGATCGAGACTGTCCAGCGGCTGGCTGACACGGGACAACGAGAGGAGAGCCACGGAAATGGTGACCAGCCTCATCGGTCGATGCCTCCTGGAGTCGGGGCCGGCGGCGCCGAGCTCCTGGCAGGAGGCCGGGCGCTTCCCGCAGGACACACTGCGGCCGCTGATGGCGTTGTCCCCGTCGTGCGCGCTCGAGGCGACGTGGGGACTGGTCGTGAAGCGAGTCGGCCACCGGTGTGGGGCTGCGCAGGCCGGTCTTCAGCACGATTCGATGGTAGCTCTCGCCTCGGATGCAGACGCGGTCCTTGCAGACCACCCAGCGGGACGAGACGCGGGTCGAGCACTGCTTCCGCGGCAGCGAGTCCGGCGGCGCGATCGTGACGGTGACGACGAAGTCGCCGGCGTGAGAGCCCGTGCCGGTATCCTCCGGCTCGGGCCAGTGAGTGCCTCTGACCTCGAAGCCGTCGGGAAGCTGAAGATCCAGCGACGTGGGCTGCGTCGCGGCTCCCTCGCGGCCGCTGTAGGTGTGCCAGCCGTCGGCGACCTCGAAGAGCAGCCGAGGCGGAAGGGTCGTCCCGGCTGAAGGGTCCGGGATCTCGAAAGGTCCCGGTATCGGGGCTGGACCCCGGGAGATTCAAGCTCCGAGGAGAGCTCGGCCAATCCGGTCAGAGCGGTCGTGACGAGGCGCTCCGGCGTCTCGAATCCACCGAGCCTGCCGACTCGCCGCGGGGGCCCGGACCGGCGGCCCCCGCAACAACCGCCCGGGGGGGGCACAACCCCCC
>CAYMLL010000497.1:0-3443 GCA_964390645.1 uncultured Planctomycetia bacterium
CCTCGTCGTCCTCGTCGTCCTCGTCGTCCTCGTCGTCCTCGTCGTCCTCGTCGTCGTCGTCGTCTTCCCCCTCGTCCCCCTCGTCCCCGCGTTCGTCACGCTTCGTGTCATCCTGGCGCTCCGTGTCATCTCCGCGCTCCCCGTCCCCGGAGGACGCGGCGGACGAGATCAGCGAGACGCACACGATCAACAGCAGGATTCTCCAGAACATGTTTCGTTCTCTCTGGCTGGTCGACCGCAGATCGCCGGGCCTGAAAGGACCCGTCGTCGACGGTCGTACAACTTCGTTCCACGTGGACCGGATCGGCGTGACAGAGCCGGTTCCGGACCTCGTCTCGGACTTCCGGTCGCCTCTCAGGTCGCCTATCGTAACGGCAGGCGACGACAAATCCCCTCAGGAAAACCGGACGAGAAGGAGCAGAAACAGCCCGTCAGGGGCAGCCACAAAGTCCGCCGAGGAAGTCCTCGGTCGTGTCCGCCACGCAGTCGCCGAACAGCGCCAGGCCACCCGCCTGCGAGCCGAGAAACAGCGTGTTGAGGATCGAGATGGGGTCGCTGATGTCGTTGGCGCCGTCGTCGTTGACGTCGCAAGCGTCATCGCAGTACCAGCGGGGACCGCCCCGAAAGACATGGACGAGCTCGAAGACCGCGTCCGTGATCGAGACGCGGCCGTCGTCATCGCAGTCGCCGCGCACGAAATTCGAGACCCGCAAGGGACAGGACGGCGACACCGGCTCGGAGAAGTAGCCGGCGCCGTTCGCGAAGCGCAGCTCGATCTCCCGCGGGTCGAGCCCGAGATCCTCGACGACGAGAGCTGTCGTACCCGCCTCGATGTCGACGACTCTCTCGGAGCCAACGACGTTCGCCACACCCCGAGCCCACTCGCTCGCACCGAGCGTCCACGAGACCTCGATTCGACCTCCACGTCGCGCGACGAAGCTGCACTCGATATCGACCAGAGGCTCCGTCACCGGTGAAGCGTCGAGGATCTCGAAGACCTCGACGGCAGGCGTCGAGGTCGTCTCCTCGACCCATCCCGAGACGCGAAACTCGCGCACTCCGGTGGGGATTCCGTCGAGAGTAACACTCGAGTCGCTGCCGAGGACGAGAACCGTGTCCCCACCGCCGACGACGATCTCGACGAGGTCGTAGTCCTCCGCATTCGTCCACTCCAGGACCACCGCGCCCCCGTCCGCCCCGTAGGCAATCTGGTAGACCGCGAGGCCCGCCGGTGAGAGCACGTCCTTCGCTACCTCGCCACCGTGGGCACGACCGCAAGAGACGCAGCTCAGCAGCCCGATCGCGAGGACCAGGAGGCCACCGTGGCACGAAGTTCTGATGGGGTCCTTCGAGAGAGTCATCGATCGAGTCCGTTTCGGAGCCGGTTTGCGTTCACGAGACAAGACTATCGCCCCCCCCAGAACACGATCACGTCGTCTTGCGCACGGTTCACTGCGAGGATGTCGATCTCCCCGTCACCGTCGACGTCCAGCGCCAGCGTCCTGACGGGAACGAAGCTCACGACGTCCGCCCGGAGATCCGTCCGTCCCAGAACCCGTGCCGGGGCGAACCCGTCGGCGCCGGTCGCCCGCAAGACCTCGATGGCACCGGACGACGGACTTCCGACAACTAGATCGATCCGGCCGTCCGCGTCGACATCAGCGCTCGAGACCGACGACAGACCATGACCCTCCACATTCGAGCTCAGGTCGATCGGCCGGTACACCCCGTCGATCTCGCGAAGGACGAAGAGCGACGGAGCGCCGTGCCCCGCGACCAGGATCTCCGTCACGCCGTCGCCGTCGAGATCCACCAGCTCGAGCGCGACCGGCCGTGTGCCGTCGGGTAGCTCCACGATCTCCGGTCGGAAGGCGCCGGGCCCTTCGCCCTGCATAAGAATCCAGATCTCGTCGCCACGATGTGCCGCGACCGCGAGGTCGAGCCGACCGTCCCGGTCAAGGTCCCCGACCGCGACGTCCGCCGGACTCGAGAGCGTCGCGGCGCCGACGGCATCGACGTCCACGAGCGCCGCGTCACCGAAGACGCCTCCCTCACCCCCGGCAAACCAGAGCACAATACCGGAGAATCGCCCGACACTGACGATATCGAGCCGGCCGTCGCCGTCGACGTCGCCGAGCGCTATCGACTGAGGACCGCTCAGATCGTCCGAGGTCAGAGACTCGCCACCAACGGCGAAGGTGCCATCAGCCGACTGCGTCCAGACCGAGATCCTGTCTCCCCGCGTCGCGGAGGTCACCATGTCGCGCAGCCCGTCGCCGTTGACGTCGCCGAGAGCGACCTCGGGGAAGCCGCCCTGGCTTGGCGCGCTGTCTCCCCGGTCGTCGAAGACGCCGTCCTCGCCCTGGAGCAGGACCGAGAGTGAATCCGCGGCCACCGAGCTGACGTCCAGGTCCAGGCTGCCGTTGTTGTCGAGATCGCCCACCGTCACGGACGTGGGCAAGGGCGAGAGCGGCAAGGGACCGAGCGACTCGCCCGACTCGCTGTAGGAGCCCGGCGCCTCCTGCAGGTAAATCGCCACCTCGCGTGCTCCTGCCTCGATCGACGCGATGTCGATCAGTCCGTCGCGGTCGAAGTCCGCGACCGCCAGATCGCGCGGAGCGGTGTCGCCGGAACGATCGAGCGAAGCGCACGTCAGGTCGCCGTTGCCATCCGCAAGGCACACCACGACGCGACCGGACGTCTTGCCGTCGCCTTCGTCGGCGATCAGCACATCGTCGCGGCCGTTGCCGTCGACGTCGGTAACAAGCAGCGACACCGGTCGACGCAGGCTCGAAGTCGTCAGCGACTCGCCGATGTCGAACTCGCGTTCGCCCGACCGCCGCAGCACGATCACCTCGGCGGCTTCCGGATCCGCGGCGAGCAGGTCGTCGTCGCCATCCCCGTCGATGTCGACAAGCGCGATCGAACGGATGTCGGCGTCCGGAACGGCGACCGACAAGGCCTCCGAGAAGTCCCCCGCGCCGCCGTTGAGAAGCACGACGATGCTGTCCTCCTCGGTGTAGATGATATCCGGATCGGCGTCGCCGTCGAAGTCGACGATCTCGATGTCCCGGTACCCGTCGCCGGAGTCTCCTGGTGACCCTCCTGCTCCCGCGATATCGATCGAGCACGCCGAGTATCCGGAGTCAGTGTCGCCGCACGCGTCAGGCCCGTCGGCACCGCCGCCACGGTAGAAGACCGTCACCGGCGAGCGCTCGGCGCCCGCATCCACCACCGCGATGTCGACATCTCCGTCACTGTCCAGATCCGCCGCGGCGATCGCCGACGGAAACCGCAGCTCGCCGCCGGCCCTGAGCAGGACGCGGTCCGCGACGAAGTCGAGGTCGCCGTTCTCGACGGTTCCCTGCTGGAAGTACAGCATCACCGATCCGGGGCGATCGAAAGCCGGCACTCCGCGGTCGGGGTCAGGCTCGGTCGTGCAC
>CAYMLL010000498.1:0-3426 GCA_964390645.1 uncultured Planctomycetia bacterium
TAGTTCCGATCACACCACGTCACACCACGTCACACCACGTCACACCACGTCACACCACGTCACACGCGTCTCACACGCCACACCGGGTCAGCCGGCGCAGCGAGTGCGGAGCCGGCTTCCGCGCCGTACCGCTCGAGCCTGCGAGACGATCGGCGTGGACTCGACGCGACCAAGAAGGCACAACCATGAAGCGCATCCCCCTCTCAGTCCTCCCGGCGTGGCTCACGGTCCTGATCGTGAGCTGCAGCAACAGCCACAGCAACAAACCCTCCCGGAGCCCCGGCGCCATGCAAGCCCCCTCCTCGATCCCGGACGACCCGGTCTCGCAGGCCGACGAGAAGAGCACGCCCGACGCCGGTGACCGCGAGCTCGCCACCTTCGGCGCCGGCTGCTTCTGGTGTGTCGAGGCGGTGCTCGAGCAGCTCGACGGGGTCGGCGACGTCGTCTCCGGCTACATGGGAGGGACGGTGGACAACCCGACCTACCGACAGGTCTGCTCCGGCACCACCGGACACGCGGAGGTGGTGCAGGTGACCTTCGACCCGCGGAAGATCCGGTACGAGTCGCTCGTCGAGTGGTTCTTCAAGCTCCACGATCCGACAACGCTCAACCGTCAGGGCGTCGACACCGGCACGCAGTACCGCTCCGCGATCTTCTGGCACAGCGAGGAGCAACGCAACACGGCCGAAGCGGTGAAGAAGAAGCTCGACGGAGTCGATGTTTTCGACGACCCCATAGTCACGGAGATCACCGGAGCCAGCAAGTTCTACGAGGCCGAAGCCGACCACCAGGATTTCTACCGCAACAACAAGAGCTATCCCTACTGCCAGGTGATGATCACGCCGAAGCTCGGCAAGCTCGGGCTACAGGAGTGATCGGAGGCCAGGCGCACGCCTTCACGGACAATCTCCCGATCCTGCACCGCCTCACGACAGGGCTCGTTCCTCTCCTCGACGAGCACCCGCTTCCGGGCGCCTTCGCGCGAGGAGACAGACGACCCCGTGTTTCCTGGCACTACTTGTCGAACGCCGTGTGACCGGCCTTGCCTCCCGACAGGAGGTACATCATCAGATCGAGGATCTCCTCCACGGTGAGGACGTTGAGGAGGTCCTTCGGCATCATCGAGGTCGGCGACCTCTCTCGCAGCACGATGTCGCTCTTCTTCACCTCGACCACCTCGTCCGGCCTCTTCGGGTCGACCGCGACGCGGATGGTGTCGTCGTCGCCGCCGAGATCACGACCGACGAGCGTGGAGCCGTCCTTCAGCGCGAGGACGTACGACGCGTGCTGATCGGAGATGACGCGCGAGGGATCGAGAATCTCGACGAGCAGCGCATCGGAGCTCATCTTGCCGCCGACGGAACCGAGGTCCGGCCCCAGCGCGCCGCCCTTGCCGTTGAAGAGGTGACAGGATGAACACAACGCTTCGTGGATCTTCTTGCCGCGAATGAACGCGCGTCCGGTCTCGACCCGCTCGAGAGCCGGCCTCAGATCGTCGAGCGTCCACTCACGCACGAACTTGCGGTCGAACGTCGGGCGCTTCGGAGGCGGCGCCTTCTTCTGGAGAACCGACGCGAGCGCCTTCCGCTGCGCGGCGTCGAGACGCTTCGTCAGGTCCTTGCGCACCGTCTTCAGGAAGTTGCGGAAGTGTCCGCCGGCAACGTAGTCCGCCGACGCCGCCTCCGTGGCGTTGAGCCAGCCGAAGCAGGCCTCGAGGTCCGGCAGCGTCCATCCCTGGTCGACCGTGCGCAGGTGATAGGCGTAGAACATCTCGTCGGCCTGCGTGTCCGCTGCCAGAAGCTGTTTCACCGACCGCGACACCACGCCCGGCGCCTTCAGGTAGAGAAGAACCTGGCAGAGCTCTCGATCGAGCGAGCGGTCACCGCTGGGAAAGAGCGGGCTCAACGTCGAGACGAGGCGCTTCGTGGCCCTCTCGTCGGCGCCACCCATGCGTATGAAGACGAGCCCCCAGGCGCGCAGGACGTCGAGCTGCTGCTCCAGCGCGAGGCGACCGAAGTCGAGCTTCTCGAGTCGCTCGAGGAGCCCCTGACGCAGCTCCTGGCCGCCAAATCGTGCGAGCGCCACCGCGGCCTCGATCGCCGCGACATCGTCCGGCTCGACGATGGCCTTCTCGGCCCACGTCGCGACCGGCTGGTGCTCGATCGCGGTTCTCGCCGCGAAGCGGACGGCACGATCGGCGTGCGAGAGATAGGGCCAGGCCGCCGCGACCGTACCGGGGTCCTCCTTGCCGTGAAGAGCCTCGAGCCCTCGGCGCAGCTCGCGCAGCTCGGCGTCCGTACCGGTCGGCTTCGACGGCACGACCGGAGCGGTCGGCTCCTCACCGACGTACGTGACGCGAAAGAGCCGAGTCCTCTGCCGCCGCCCACCGGTGACATAGTACATCGCGCCATCCTGTGGCCGGATCACGACGTCGGAGACCGGCATACCGCGACCCTGCACGAAGAGCTCGGCCGTACCCTCGTAGGTGGCGCCCTTCGACCGCAGGTGAACGGCGAACATGCGACCGTAGGTCCAGTCGGCGATGAAGAGCGCCTCCTGGTACCTTGCGGGGAACTTCGCGCCGTGGCCGAAGACGACGCCCGTCGGACTGCCGCGACCGATGTCGACGACCGACCCGACGGAGTCCGGGTAGTACTCCGGCCACTTCCCGGCACCCCAGCGCCAGCCGAAGTCGGCGCCGCTGACGGTATGGTTGACGCGAGTCGGACGGTACCACGGTCCGCCGACGTCGTACTCCATGTCGGCGTCAAAGGTGAACAGCTCCCCTTCGCGGTTGTAGGCGAAGTCGTAGGGGTTGCGGAATCCGGCGCCGTGAAGGCGTCGATCCGTGCCGTCAGGATTGCAGATCAGAACGAACCCGCCGGGTGCCTTGCGGCCCGTGTTGTGACCGTAGTAGGTGCCGCGCGGCAACAGGTGATCCTCCTTCTGGTTGCGGATGTGACGCGTCGTGATCCCGGGGGGAAGGTCGGTGCTGTTGCCACAGAGAATCGTCAACCGCTCGCCATCCGGATGCCGCAGCACGGCGTGTGCGTGATGATCACCGCCGACCCTGAGCGGGATCAGGAACTCGATCTTCTCGTACTGGTCGTCACCGTCGCTGTCGGTCAGCCGGAACAGCCCGTCCTTGCCACGCTGGCTCTCACGCCCCTTGCCGACCACGTAGAGACTGCCGAAGGCCTCGAGGACACCGTTGGCCCCGCCGACATGAACGTCGAGCCGCTCGACCTTCGTCGAGCCGCCCTCGTCCCCGATCTCCGGCACGACGATGCGGTACATCGCGCCCTGACGATCCGCCGAGATCAGCCGCCCCTTGCCGTCGACCGAGAGCACGACCCAGGAGCCGACCTCCGGAAGCTTCGCGTCGTAGAGCTGCTCGGCGCGGAAACCCTCGGCGAGGAAGCTGAC
>CAYMLL010000499.1:0-3424 GCA_964390645.1 uncultured Planctomycetia bacterium
CGAGCTTGAAGTGGAGCTTCCCGTCTCCCCGGTACTTGCCGAGAAGGACGAGCTGGTCGCCGGCGAAGAGATCCGGCAGCCTGGCGGGGAGCAGCTCGCTGACGCGTGTCGTGATGATCGCGCCATCCGGTCCGATGGTCCCGAGCTCCGGTGTCGCCAGCACCGGGCCCGAGAGCCGGCGAAAGACGCTCGCGACCTTCACCTCGACGTCCTCCTTCGGCAACACGAAGGTCGAGACCGCACGGGTCTCGACCGCGATCTTGTCGAGGAGGGGCGTGTTGACGTCGACGCCGACGCCGAAGGTGAAGATGCGCCGGCCGAATCCGTTCGACCTCCTGGCGACCTCGCGGATCGCCACCTCCGACGTCTTTCCGACGGTCGGCAGCCCGTCGGTCAGGAAGAGGACGAGCGGCAAGGCGCCCCTGGTCGGCTTCTGGCTCAGCGCCTCCAGGAGTGCGTCGTGGATGTTGGTGCCGCCTCCGGCACGGACGCTCGTCAGGTACTCGCGCGCCTTCGCCTCGCTCTCCTTGCTCCGGACGACCGGCTGCGCCGAGAACATGTCGACCGAGTTCGAGTACGCCAGGATGTTGAAGTACTCGCCATCCTCGAGTCCGGCGATGATCTGCATCGCCGCTTCGCGCACCTGCTCGATCTTCTCGCCGCTCATGCTTCCGGACCGATCGAGGACGAGCGTGACCTCGCGCTTGATCCTCTCGACGCTCCCGGCGGGCTCCGACCTCGCCGGCAGACCTGCGAGCAGGAGGAAGTAGCCGCCGCCGATCCCGGGATCGGGATACGCGAACAGCGACGCGGTCATGCCGTCGCGCTGAAGCAGATACGACAGACGAAAGGAGCCCGGCTCCTTGCCGGCGCCCGAAGTCAGACGCGCGGTGACGCGATTGGCGGTGACGCGCGTCGTCTCGAGGCCGTGGCTCGGCGAGTAGACCGTCGAAATCGGGCCCTTGGAGCGAATGTCGACGGTCAACTTCCAGGGCACGCCGTACTCGAGCGACTCGCTGCGCGGCAGCACGTAGTCGATGCGCTCCGCGTCGGCGGGAAGAAGATGCTCGTAGGTCAACCGGACCTTTTGCGTGCCTCCGGCCTCGACCGGGAAGACGCTCGAGCGAATCAGGTTGTAGCCGATGAACTCGAGCAGCGCCGGATCGCGCATCCTGGCGACGATCCGGTCGTAGATCTGCCGTGCCTCCGCCTTCGGGAGCACCTCGGCCGTCGGCTCGCTCGCAGCCCCCTGGAACGTGAAGCCGCGGACGACCGCACCCTCGGGAACCGGGACGATCATCTCGGCCTCGTGGCGTGCACGGCTCGAGTTGAGCAGCGAGATGTCGAGGGTCGTGGTCGCCGCCTGCTCGACGATCGACACGCTCGCCTCGACACCGGTGATCCGGATCACGGGTCGCGGCGCGGTCGCCGTGAAGACGCGCGACTGGGGGATGACGACACACGACGCGATCGGTCGCCGGTGAGCCGGCGAGACCGTCTGCGCCACGACGGCAGGCGTGGACGCGGACACGGTCACCGCCAGGAGACAGAAGAGGCCGGAAAGGTTGCGCTTCATCGGGGGGTATTCCTCCTTCGACGTGAGTGAGCGTTCTACTCGAAGGGTATCCCGCCGAGGCGTCAGTTCGTGTAAAGGCTCTGTAACGCCCCCGTCAGCGCCTGTTCCGCTGCAGATCGAAGAGCCTGCGGGCCACGCGGCGTCGTCCCAGAGCCTCGAGGGCCTTCGCGGCGCAGAGCAGCCGACCGTCGTCCCTCTCGTCGTCCCAGCTCCTGCCCCCCCGCGCCCTCGTCCTGCGCAGGACGGCGCGAGCCCGCGCCGCCTCGCCCCGGTCGATGAGCCCCCGGGCCCGCGCATCCGGTTCCCGGCTCCGGCGGCCACCGCGGAAGCGCCGACCTTCACAGCAGGGCAGCACCAGGAGCCGGGCGAGCTCCGGATCCCGGGCGTCCACCAGCAGTCGAGCGGCACGCAGGACGTGCTCGAAGGCGAGGTCGTCGTCACGGCGGATCGCCCCGACGCGCGCCCGGACCAGCTCCGGTCGCCCGTCGAGCTCCTCGAGGTGGAGCACGAGCGGCAGGGTCGACGCGTCGAGATCGAGGGGGGCGAGCTCCTCGCGAAGGGCGGTCTCGAAGCGGTCCGGATCGATCTCGCCCAGACCACGGCGAAACTCGGAGCCCGGATCGAGGAAGCCGAACCTGCCGGTCAGATCGCGCGGTCCGTCGTCGTACCAGCTCCCGGACGAACCCGGCGACCATCTCCGGAAAGCGGAGCTTCGAGTCGTGAGCGTAGGCGCAGAACGTGATCAAGCGGCTCTGACAGGTCAGCGCCAGGAGACAGCGCCCCTGAAGGCCCCCCGCGAATCACGGGCGTGGACGACTCGCTTGTTGATGTCCGCGGCGTTGGCGACGACGGAGAAGAAGTTGTCGTCGCCGACACTCAGGCACGTGTGGAAGCGCTCGCCCATGAGAAAGACCTCGAGCGGATCGTCCTCGAGCTCGAGCGACAGGACCCTGTCCGAATCTCGCCGGCGGCCCTCGACCTGCCTCGGCGGTCCCCCGTCGGTCGCCACGAACTCCACCGCCCCGATGCCGTCGACCCAGGGCGTCATGTCGATGCCGCGCCGCCCGAGCCCGTCGAGGAAGCGCCGGTTCGCGGCCGCGGCTCGCGGGTCCCAACGCGGGTGTCCCCGGCCCGCCCCCAGGCTCCGGCGGGCGCCGCCGCGGGCCCGCCCGGACAGCGCGAGGAGATGAGCGATGAGGCGCAGCGTCCCGGCGTCCTCCGACCAGCCCGGCGGGACGACCCCGCCGAGCTGCCGCTCGAGCCGATCGCAGAGCTCCGCCCGCAGCGCGCTCGCCCACGCCTTCACTCGCGCCAGCAGGACGCGGCGCTCGAGCTTCTCTCGCAGCCGCTCGAGCTTCTGCGCCGAGAGCCGTCCGATCGCGGCGTGCAGCTTCTTCGGATAGCGGGCGATCCAGCTCCCCGCGCCGCTCGATCGCGGGCGCGACGGCTCCGCGCCCGGCATCTTGAAGCCGCCGCGCCGGTCGAGGGCGCCGAGGGCCTCCGCCAGCCGGACGAGCGGACGCCACACGGCGGGCTGCAGCCGAAGGAGGATGTTCTCGAGATCTCGCGGCGTCTCGACGATCGACGCGAGTCGCTCGGTCGCGCCGATGAACAAGTCATCGTCGGCCTCAGCAGCGACGACGGTCGCCACGAGCGCCGCAGCGTCGACCGGTCCATGTCGATCGTCACGGCATCGCGATCCTCTCCGACACGCGGGAGCACGATCCACCGCAGCCGCTCGCCGGAAGCCTCCGCCAGGGGAAAGCCGTCGAGCCAGCCGAGCGAGTCCTCCTGGACCATCTTGGCACGACCTCGCGCAGTGGGCCTCGATCTGGCTCGTCGATCGTG
>CAYMLL010000500.1:0-3415 GCA_964390645.1 uncultured Planctomycetia bacterium
ACTCGCCGACCGAGCGCCTTCCCCTTCACGCCGAGTCGGCGCCTCTCGTCATCAGTCGATCGGAGACGCTTGCGGCCGAGCCGGCGTTCGAGGACTCGGAGCGCTGTTCGAAGGCTGAGTATCGTTTTCGATCGATCAACGGCCCGGAGAAGGAGGCGTTTGTTCCGGGCGTCTGGCACGCGACGACGCCGTAGCGATATTGCGCAGACCTTGGACACGACGATGACCAACCTGAATACGGCGAGGAGTCTGGCGTTCCGTTCGCGCAACTCGATCACCTCGCGTCTTAGCTCGATTTCGGACATCGAGGTGACGCCGAGGGTGACGACGGCCGGTGAGCGAAAGCGCGACCAATCTCGTGCGGTGGATCGGGGTACGCCGTTCCTCACGGCGAGATTGACGTCACCGGTCTGGTGGACGGATCCTCGAAAACGATGGTCGTAGCGGCGACGGCGATGTGGAGATCTCATGCCTCAATGATCCCGCCGGCCGGAGGATCACGAACTTGCATTCCCGAAGTCGCATTGCCGCGGTAGGATGGCGGTATTTCGTGCGCTGGAGTCCCGAATGTCGTGACGCGCAGCACGGCGAAGGACTGCGCCACCCTCGACCTTTGGCAGGTGGTTGCTTTCGGCCTCTGGCAGATGGATGCTTTGCGCGGCAACAGTGTTCTTGTCCTCGCTCCTTGCCTTGCTTCTGCTTGAAAGAGCCAGCGCCGAAGTGGCATTAACCTTGCTGACCCCATGGTTCGCCAGCTGCAGGGCGATGACCCCGCTTTCATGGCCGACACAGGGGAATATCCCGCTCTTTCTGGTGTGGCTCGTCTCCGGAATCGCTGTTTACTCGGTGCTCATCGGCTCCTGCCTTGCCAGCGGAAGCAGGTTCCTGACAAGGAGCCGCCTGCCACAAACGGCCTCGAACGCCAGGGAAACGACAAAATGAAGACCCTGACAGCAATCTGCGTTGTGATAGTCCTGAGCAGCCTCCTGATGCCGCCAGCAGGATCGGCGCGTAAGGTGGACAGCTGGCCTTACGACCGGCTTTTCATGGAAGCGGACCTGGTGGTGATCGCATCGGCTCAGGCAACCTCTCCCTTCAAAGAGAAATGGCCCGAGGAGCTTTTTGATAAGGACCGCTTTGAAGGTGTGAGCACCGTGTTTGGCGCGAGCTCATCAGCTCTCAAGGGCGATGCTCCTCCGCGTATTAACGTGGTCCATTTCAAGTACAGAGAAGGAGCACAGCCCTACAACGACGGACCGGGGCTGGTCTCCTTCTTCCGGGAGCCTCTCCTTGTTGAAGTGAGAGAACAGAGCAAGAAGAACGAAGAGGGTACCTTGGAAGAGCTGGCGCCGGTCAGCAAGCGCCGGCGCCTGGTCAGCCAACCCGAGTACCTGCTATTTCTCGAGAAGCGCGAGGACGACCTTTACGAGCCGGTTTCCGGCCAACTGGATGCGGCCTTCTCCGTACGGGCCCTGTTTCACCCGGGCAGCCTCAGATGAGAAGGAACAAGACCAGAGCCATCCTGGTAGCCGGGCTTGTGCTTTGCCCGGTCATCCTCCTGACCAGCTGCACGGCCCCGACCCCGGGCGCCCTGGTGAAGATCACCAAGAAGCGTATCCCCATGGACCAGCGCATTGCCGCTCTGTGCATCGGGCCTCCGGAATCGTCCCTGAGTCCCCACACGCTTGCTGAAGCTGATGTTTACGCCAATGCGCAGGTCATCAGCTACCGCAGCAAGAACCCTCGGAAGTTCTCCTACCCCGTTGGCTCGACCTTCGTGAAGAAAAAGTACTCCGGAACTCGTACGGGAGCACGACAGGAGAAGCCTGATCCTATCGCAACGATCATGGTCAAGAAGGCCACCACCGGGAAGATCAGCGATTGGGATTTTCATCTCCTTCGACTCAGTAACGGAAAGCGAATCACTCCTCCTGATCGCAACTCCTGTGTAAGGTGCCATCAGCGGTACAAGAGCCGGAACTACATCAGTATGGAGTCAGAAAACGCGCTGCAGGAGCACCTGGGCTTGCTCGAGTAAGGTGAGAGCCTTCCTTCTTCCTGCAGGGATGGCGCCTCTCACAGGCTGCCAATCAAGCGTTTCCGGAACGACCGGGATCAGATCGGAAACCGGGATCTCGAAGGAGCCGGGATCCGGTGGAAGGTAACCGTCCGACCGATGTGGGCCTCGCGGCTTCCAGATTGACGGTCCCGTGCTGAAACGTGTCCGTCCGGGCGTGGTGGACGAGATCGTTCACCTCGAGCTCAATGCTGATCGAACCCGCGAATGCAGGCGGGCAGAGAGTCAAGGCGAGCAGCCAGACGAGAAGTCGGGCGAAAAACGAGGAGGACGGCGGGAGAGCAGCGCCTGCAACGTCGCGGTCGAAGGAAGCGGTCAGGTGAAACATGGTCCCTCCTCAGGGCATGAGATTCGTCGGTTCTGCACGGTGGTATGCAGGTCTCCCCGTGGTCCTTTCTCGAAAATCTCGAATTCTCTGACGAGGTAGGCGAAACTGAGTCTGCGACGCCTCGAAACCAAAGGAGTTCCCATGCGCCGAACACTTGCTGTACTCGCCGTCGTCGCTGCTGCTGCCGGTTGTCGATCGGCCAGCCCTTCCGTCCACCCCGACACGGTCGCCGATCAAGACCCCGCTCTCCTCGGGGCAATCTCGAAACTCGCAGGCGAATGGGAGATGACCGGCGAGGACGGCACGAAGCAAGTCGCGAGTCGATTTGCCGTCACCGCTGCGGGTTCGGCTGTGCGAGAGATCATGTTTCCCGGGCACGACCACGAGATGACGAACCTCTATCACATGGACGGAGGCGCCCTCGTCTGTACGCACTACTGCGCAGCTGGAAACCAGCCCCGCATGGTCGCCAGGAAGGCGTCAAAGACCGACGAAGGCACGGCCTTTCTTTTCGAGTTCGAGAGCGTGACCAATCTGCGCGAGAGTCACGATCACTACATGGGCAACATGACGCTGACGATTCTCAGCGACGGAAGCCTGCGGCAAGATTGGCGCTCGTACGACCGAGACGGGAATCTCACGGATCCCGTCACGTTCATGTACACCCGCAAGGGTAGTTAGCTCGGACTTCTCATCAGACTTCGCCGCGAGGCGTCGTAGCTCTCGGTGTGGCAAGGAAGTGGACGCTGACCAGCCCCCACAGACGGTACCACCGGCGTTGGTGCATGAATCGCCCCCGACGGAAGTGCAGTATCATTCGGGCTTTGCGATCCGCCCGTGAGGAGCTGAGTGCATGCCCGCTGTGAAGTCGAGTCTGGTCCACCCGCGATACAAGACCGAGTACCGCGTCAGGAACTGGCGTCAGCACGAGCAAGGGCTAGGTTCGCGAGGCGACGTGACGATCTGATTCAGCGAGGAGGTGACCGCGAACTGGATCTCGAAGTCAACTG
>CAYMLL010000501.1:0-3406 GCA_964390645.1 uncultured Planctomycetia bacterium
GCTTCGCCACCGTCCGCATCGCCACCGTCCGCATCGCCACCGTCCGCATCACCACCGTCCGCATCACCGCGCTCGCCGCCACGATCACGTTCTCCGCCACGACGACCGCCACCGGCGTCCGCATCGTCGAAGGGCGCCGCGACCAGAAGAAGCGCGAACAGCACCGTCAAGAGACTCTTCATCCCGGGATCTCCTAGAAAAAACCAGCCTTGAAGGATGCTTCGCGCGCGACGGGGTTCCCAGAAAGTCCCCGCGCCTTCGCTCGCGTCCAGATGGCAGCAGGACCGACGCTTCCTGTCGGCACCCACTCAACAGGCGAAACCGCCGCGAGCGGGGAACCGGCATTCTAACGGGATGAACCCCGGCCACCCAAGGTGGGATCTCGGAAAATCATTTCTGCGGCACCCCGGAGACCGTGATCCCAGACCCTCATCTCAGGCAAGGATGTCCTCGATCACATGGCCGTGGACGTCGGTGAGCCGCCGGTCGATGCCGTTGTCGCGAACGCTCAGGCGCCGGTGATCGATTCCGAGAAGGTGAAGAATCGTCGCGTGGACGTCGTAGACGGTCGTCGGGCTCTCGCGGTCCAGAGGCTTGTAGCCCCATTCATCGCTCGGTCCGTGACTGAGGCCGCCGCGAATCCCGCCGCCGGCCAGCCAGTTGGAGAACACGAACGGGTTGTGATCACGGCCCTTCGCTCCCTGGCTGCAGGGCATCCGGCCGAACTCGGTCGTCCACAGCACGATCGTATCGTCGAGCATGCCGCGCTGCTCCAGATCCTGAAGCAGCGCCGCCGCGCCGTGCGCCATGCCGCCGGCGAGTGGACCATGATCGCGCTGGATGTTCTCGTGCGAGTCCCAGTTACGTCGCGGGAAGCGGTTGTCGTTGCCCGACCAGATCTGAACGAAGCGCACGCCGCGCTCGAGTAGTCGTCGAGCGATCAGGCACTTGCGCCCGAAGTAGTAGATCTCCTCCCCGGTGTTGATCGTCGCGGGAAACTTCTTCTTGCCGTACGGAATACCGTAGAGCTCGAGGATCTTCGACGGCTCTTTCGAGATGTCCAGCGCCTCGGGTGCGCTGACCTGCATCTGCGCAGCCAGCTCGTACGAGCGGATGCGCGCGTCGAGCCGCGAGTCACCCGACCGGCTCGACTCGTGCCGGCGGTTGAGCTTCTCGATCAGCGAGAGCACATCACGGTTGCTGTCCTCACCGATGTAGCTCGCACCCTCGGGAAAAAGGTCGGCTATCGGATTCCTCGTACCAGGACGGATGATGGTTCCCTGATGCTGCGCGGGAAGAAACGCAGAGCTCCAGTTCTTCGTGCCATTCGACGCGAAGCCGCGGTGATCCGGCAAGACGACGAAGGCCGGCAGGTTCGAGTTCATGCTACCGAGGCCGTAGCTGATCCAGGAGCCCATCGCGGGAAAACCCGGTCGCTGAAAGCCCGTCGCTTGCAGCAGCGTCGCCGTCGAGTGCACGCCCTGCTTGCCGACCATCGAGTGCAGGAACGCGATGTCATCGACACAGGCGCCGAGCGGCGCCACCACGTCGCTGAGGTGCTTGCCACACTCGCCGTGGCGTTTCCAGCCCCACGGCGAGCGCATGGTCTTTCCGGGCGAGGACTGGAAGAGCTCGATCGGCTCGCCGGCGTCCCACTGCTTGCCGTGGTCCTCGATCAGCCGCGGCTTGTAGTCCCAGAGGTCGACATGGCTGGCCGCGCCGGACATGAAGAGCTGCACGACGCGCTTCGCCTTCGGCGGATGGTGGGGCAGTCCGAGCGCTCCGGAGCTTGCAGAGTCCCCGGAGTGCGCCGTCGAGGCGAGCAGCCCCTCGTCCGCCATCAGGCTCGCGAGCGCGATACCACCAAGCCCGCCCCCGGACTCGAAGAGGAAGCGACGGCGGGTCGTCGTGTCGCGATGCCGGTCCATACCCATCACCTCAGTCGACAAAGATGAACTCGTTGAGGTTGAAGATCCCGCGACAGAGGTTCGCGAGCCCGTGCTCACGCGCGTATCCCTCCATGAGCGCGACCTCCTCGGAATCCGGTGAACGTCCCGTCGCCATGCGGAACGCGGCGACGACCCGCCCGGTTCCGGTCTCGTGCTCGGCCTCGAGCCGCTTCGAGAAATGGTACGCCATGCGAGTCATGAAGCGGTTGTTCAGAAGCGCGAGCGCCTGCAACACGGTCAGCGTCTCATCGCGACGATCCACCCGCTGGGACGGATCCGCACAGTCGAGCGTCTCCATGAACGGTTGCTGGGCAGAGCGCACGAGGAAGCGGTAGACCGCACGCCGATGGGAGCTCCGGTCGTCCGGATCGTGCTTGTGATACTCGTAGTGCGGCGAATGCTCCGGCTTCTCGATAACGAAATCCCGGAACGCGGGACCGAACATGGTCCGGTCGAGCTTTCCCGAGAGCACGAGAACCGAGTCGCGGAGAGCCTCGGCGTCGAGGCGACGACGGTTCATACGCCACAACAGCCTGTTCGACCTGTCGACCTCCTCGTACGCGGACACCGATTTCACCGACTGACGGTAGACCGCGCTCGTGACGATCAGGCGATGAAGCTTCTTCAGCGACTGTCCGCCATCTCGGAACTCGATCGCGAGCCAGTCGAGCAGCTCGGGGTGAGTCGGAAGCTGTCCCATACGACCAAAGTCGTTCGGTGTCTCGACGATGCCGCGGCCGAAATGGTGGTGCCAGACACGGTTGACGATCGAGCGCCAGGTGAGCGGATTGCGACTGTCGGTGATCCAGCGTGCAAGCGCGACACGGCGGTCGCCCTCGGTGTGGTTCTCCGCGAGCTCGAACTTCTCGGACCGACCGGGAACGAGCGGCAAGGCTCCGGCGCGCACGAGCTCCTGAGGAGCCGTGATGTCCCCTCGACGTAGCACGCGAATCTCTCGTGGCTCCTTGCGGATTGGCCAGCCGACGTAAGCGCTGATCTGTGCCGGCAGACCGTCGAGATCACGCTTCGAGGAGGTCAGCTCAGCGGCGATTTGCTCCCGCTCACGTCGCGTCGCGTCGTCGATCGCCTCGGCGATGATCTCTTCGCGCTCACGCCTGAGTTCCGCGATCCGGGCCCCGCTCGACGGGTCTTCCTTCGCGCCCACGTAGTACCCGTCCACCAGGTTCACCCGCTGCCACCGCGCCGGCGCCTCGATCGAGTCTAACGCCGTGACCTCGACACCTCGAGAGAGGTTGACGCCCGTGCTGCCGAAAGCGGTAAGCTCCGCGAGCGCGAAGATGTAGTCGTTCTGACGCGCCGCGAGCTTCGTGGCGGTGACGCGGATGTAACGCGCCCGCACACCGTCCGCCTTCACAGACTGTGGCTCGACACCGGGATTCTCGACATCGTCGGTCGTGCGATCGACGAGAATGTCGACGTCGCGCTTGAAGGCCGGG
>CAYMLL010000502.1:0-3368 GCA_964390645.1 uncultured Planctomycetia bacterium
GACAGCGAAGGATACGGTGCTGACAGCGAAAGACACGGTGCCGACAGCGAAAGATGTCGTCGGGGTGTTGACCTCGAAGAACGGTCGTCTCATCCTCAACTTGGAACATCCTCACAGTAGAGAATTCCGAGGTCAAGACCCTGTGACGTGATCATTTCTCGTAATGGAACGAATCCCTCGACAGACCGTACACGAACATCTCGCTGTGGGATTCCCGGGCCCCGATGCGTCAAGCTCTCGATAGTCCCGAACTCCGGGTCCTCTTCGCGTGAGACCCCGAGGAACGTCATCTCACGAGAAAAGAGCAGAAGGAGCCGCCGCATGGACCCGCGCACGCCACTCTCCCTCTTCGTCACTCTCCTCGTCATCGGTGGTATCGCAGAGGGCGCCGATCACCCGAACTTCGTCTGGCTGATCTCCGAGGACAACTCGAAGCACTTCCTGAAGCTCTTCGACGACAACGGCACCCCGACCCCCCGGATCGAGGCGCTGGCGAGAAAGGGCCTCGTATTCGAGCGCGCCTTCTCGAACAGCCCCGTATGCTCCGTCGCTCGCACGACGCTGATCACGAGCTGCTACGCTCCGCGCATCGGCACTCAGTTCCACCGGCGCTCGGTGATGGCGCCGATGCCCCGTGGGCTGCGCATGTTCCCCGCGTACCTGCGCCGTGCCGGCTACTACACGACCAACAGGCGCAAGAAGGACTACAACGCAAAGGAGGGCGAGGGAGTCTGGGATGCGTCATCGGGCAAGGCCGACTGGCGCGAACGGGCCAGCGGGCAGCCGTTCTTCCACAAGCAGAGCTTCAGCACGACGCACGAGAGTTCGCTGCACTTCCCCCCCGACGCGATGAAGAAGACAGCGACGGTGACTGATCCGGCTGCCGTCTTCATCGCCCCCTACCATCCCGATACACCGACCTTCCGATACACGTACGCACGCTATCACGATCGCATCCGAGAAGTCGACAGGCAGATCGGCGATGTTGTCGATCGCCTCGAGGCTGACGGCCTGCTCGAGGACACGTTCATCTTCTATTTTGGCGACCATGGCGGAGTGCTGCCCCGCGGTAAGGGCTACGCGTACGAGAGCGGTCTTCACGTGCCCCTCGTGGTGCGCATCCCGGCGAACTGGAGGCATCTCGTCAACGCGAAGCGCGGCACGCGCGTCAAGGGCTTCGTCAGCTTCGTGGATTTCGGCCCCACGTTGCTCGAGCTTGCCGGCGTCGAAATCCCCTCCGGCATCGACGGTCGCCCCTTCCTCGGCAAGAGCGTGACGCTCGCGGAGCTGAACCGACGCGACGAGACCTTCGGCCACGCCGACCGCTTTGACGAGAAGTACGACCTCGTCCGCACGCTGCGCAAGGGACGCTTCAAGTACGTGCGCAGCTACCAGCCGTTCAACTTCGACGGCCTGCAGAACAACTACCGCTACCGGATGATCGCCTACAGGGAGTGGCGCGATCTCTACCGCGCCGGCAAGCTGAACCCCGTCGAGCGGCAGTTCTTCGAGGCACGCGCACCCGAAGCGCTCTACGACATCGCGACCGACCCTCACGAGACCAGGAACCTGGCAACGGATCCGGCGCACGCGGCCACGCTCCGCGACCTCCGCAGGCGTCTCACGAGACGCGTCAAGGAGATGCCCGACCTCAGCCTCTTCCCCGAGAGCTACCTCGCACAGGAAGCCTTTGGCGGTCCCGTCGAATTCGGGCAGGCTCGCAAGGCGGATGTCGCGAAGCTGGTCGACGTCGCCGACCTCAGCCTGGTACCCTTCGACGACGCGAAGGCGGGCATTCACTCGGCGCTGGCGTCGAAGAGGCGCTGGGAGCGCTACTGGGCTCTGATCGCCTGCAGCTCCCACGGCAAGAACGCAGAGGCCTTCGTCGACGTCGCGAAGATGATGTCGGCGAGCGATCCGGAGCCACTCGTACGCGTCCGCGCAGCCGAGTTTCTCGCTCTCATCGGAGCGGCCGACCCGCGTCCGACGATCCTCGACGTGCTGTCGAAGACGAAGTCGCTGATCGAGGCGAACCTCGTCCTCAACACGCTGGTGCTCCTGCGGGACGGGAAACCGGGGTACGAGTTCCAGCTGACGAAAAAGGGGGTCGTGCATTCGAAGAACGCGCGGGGGAATGTCCGGCGGCGGCTCGACTACTTGAATCGGTAGTCTGATCCGATTCGCTTCCACTTCTCGAGCAGCTTCATCGTCCGCATCCACTCCTCGCAGCGATTCGGCCACGAGGTCACCGGCATCTCCGTCTTGCGGAGCCCGTAGCCGTGGCCGCCCTTCGCGTAGAGATGCACGGCCGCCGTCACCCCCGCCTTCTTGAGCTCCGCGGCGAGCAGCAGGGTGTTCAGCGACGAGACGCCGTCGTCGTTCGCGTGGGCGAAGAACATCGGCGGCGTGTCCTTCGTCACCTTGATGTGCTCCTCGAGGTCCGCCGTACCCCGCGTGACGAAGCCCGCGGCGTAGATGAGCAGCGCGAAGTCGGGACGTGACGATTCCCTGTCGTGCCCGTCCGTCGGCTCGTAGGTCTTCTTCGTGCCGAAGATCGCGGTCAGCCCGGCCGCCTCCCCGCCCGCGGAGAATCCGCAGATGCCGATGCGCTTCGGGTCGATGCCCCACTCGCCGGCGCGGCTGCGGACGACACTGATCGCTCGCTGCGCGTCCTGAACGGCCGCTCGCCAGCGCCTCTCCTTCTCGCGAGCAGGAACCCTGTACTTCAGAACGACGCCGGTCACGCCGATCGAGGTGAGCCACTCGGCGACCTCGGTGCCCTCGAGATCGTACGCGAGGATGTGATGACCGCCGCCCGGGCAGATCACGACGACGGTGCCCGTGTCGAGTTCCCTGGCCGGCCGAAAGACCTCCAGCGTCGGTGTCGACACGTTGGTGAGCTTGATGATCGAACGACCCGCTATCTTCCTGTCCGACAGCTTGTAGAGGTCCTTTTCCGGCGGCAGCCTCCTCGTCTCGCCCGGCGGCTCTCCCGACCAGAGGAGGAGCTTGACGGGCTCGGAGGCCCTCGTGGTCACCGCAACCGTGGCCAGGACAAGCATCGAGAGCAATCTCGGTACGATCGTCATCGGTCGACTCCTCCTGTATCGTGGGCTCGTTCGACGTGCGAGTATCTTACGACAAGGCGCTGGAGGTCTCCTCGATGCTCTTGACCCGGCCCACGGTATTCGCGATCCGCTCCCTCGCCATCTCCACGGTGATCGGGGAACAGCACCTGCGGTCGAGCCTCGGGCTGCCGCAGCGCGAGCCGGCCCGGGAGTACACGCGGCGCATGCGACCGGACCGAGGCCAGGCGACGGCATCTCGCGACGGCATCTCGCGACGGCATCTCGCGACGGCATCTCGCG
>CAYMLL010000503.1:0-3346 GCA_964390645.1 uncultured Planctomycetia bacterium
TGGGAGCGCTTCACCGGCACGAACCCGAGCAACCACGCCCCGGGAAGCAGCCTGGGCGGCAAGACGACCGACCTGCGCCACCCCGTGGAGACGGTGAGCTGGGAGGACAGTCAGCGCGAGGTGAGGCGGCTGGGTCTGCGGCTGCCGACCGAGGCGCAGTGGGAGTACGCGGCGCGGGCCGGAACCTTCACGCCGTGGTCGATGGGCAGCGACCCGGAGCGGCTGCAGACGGCCGCCAACCTGGCCGACCAGTTCTGCAAGCAGAACGGCGGCAGGAAGCTGGCCTATCACGAGCCGTGGAACGACGGGTACACGGTGCACGCGCCGGTGGGGAGCTTCCAGGCGAACGCCTTCGGGCTCCACGACATGCACGGCAATGTCTGGGAGTGGTGCGAGGACGTCCACGAGAAGGACTTCTACGGCACGGCCGGGGCCGCCGGTCCCGATCCGGTCAACACGACCGGATCCGAGTACCGGGTCCGTCGGGGCGGCGGCTGGAGCAGCCGCGCCGGGCGCTGCCGCTCGGCCCTGCGCAGCGGGGACCTTCCGGTCGACCCCAACCACTCCGTCGGGCTTCGCCCCTCGAGGTCCTTGCGGCAGCCGGCCCGTCCGGGGGCCCGGGACGATTGACCGCTGTCGGCGATGAGTCCCGGCGAGCGTCCTGACGTCGTCTCTCCCTCCCGGGTGGGGCACCCGCCGGTTTTCTTGTTATCGATCGTCTCCTGGCGACATAGTCCGGTAGGACGAGTGTGTCGGGGCGCGTGACGCCCTGATCCTGCCCACGCCTCCGAGCTTCCACCTGACCTGCGAGCGACGAAGGGAAGACCGCATGCTCCACCCTTGCATCGGCGTTGACGTACGATGGGCGTACTGGCTCGCCGGTACAGCTCTCGCGCTGGCTGTCGGGGTCCCGGTGCCGTGCACCGTCGCCGGCGCCCAGTGTCCGATCCGCTGCCAGGACCGCTGCCCGGATGGTGAGGTCCCGGAAGTCTGCTGCGTGTCGCCGACGGAGGGAGAGGTCGGCACCGTGGTCTCGATCTGCGGCGACTTCGGCGAGGATTTCGACAATCCCGAGAAAGCCTGGATCGTCTCCTTCGTCCGCCCCGGTTTCGTCGACGAGCGAGGAGAGCGGATCACGCTGACGCTGACCCTCGAGACACTCTCGGTGGCGCACGATGTCATCGTGGCCAGGCTCGATCCGTACGACCTTCCGGACGCCGCGGTCGGCCTCGGCTTCGATCTGCGCGTGCTTCACGGCACTCGTCTGCGGCGGCCCCCCGACGAGGACCTCCCGGACGGTGTGCGCCTCTTTGAGCCCTCGTTGATCGTCGACCTGACGCACGCGCGCAATGCTGTGTCCAACGGCCGGATCCGGTTCCGACCCGGTGCCGACGGAGGAGTCTCGAGGATCTGTAAAGCCGACAGGGTCGACAGGAGCTGCGAGATGGAGATCCCCTACGATCCGCCTTCCGGCGCCTGTTTCGAGTTCATCTACAAGGGGTTCGTCGCGACGAGCGGCGTCCCGTGTCCGGTGCCGACCCCGCAGTACGTCATCTACATACAGGCCGAGGGCAGCCTCACGTGCATGACGGGCTGTGCGGTGGTCCTTGGAAGCACCATCGAGAGTCATCTGAACGCTGCGGCCGGCCAGGTGAATTCGAATCCGGCGATCCTCTTCCAGGTCGACGTGCCCGGTGCGCCGTCGGCACAGGACGCGCTCGTGATCAGCACCGTCGCCGGAACCGGAAGCATCGTCGGCAACGGCACGTATCTCAAGGTGAGGAAGAAGACGTGCAAGAAGTTCCGGCGAGGAGACACGAACAGCGATCTCGAGCGTGACCTCTCCGATGCCGTGGTGATCGTCGCCTACCTCTTCAACGGCGGCGGCAGACCGAGCTGCATGGACGCCGCGGACGTCAACGACTCGGGGGACGTCGACCTCGCCGACGGGGTCCATCTCCTCCGTCAGCTGCTTCTGGGCGGGCCCCGGATTCCGGTCGACCCCGGGTGCAGCGTCGACCCGACCTTCGACTCTCTCGAGTGCGAGCGAGGGGCCTGTGAATGAGCCCCACCTGCTCACTCGCCGTCGAATTCATCGAAGACGGAGCTCGGGAGCCGGGCGCGCAACTTCGCGAGTGCGCGCTGATACTCCACCGCGAGCGACCCGGGCTCGCGCCCGAGCTGTCCGGCGATCTGCCGGTACGGCTGCCCTTCCATGCCGTGCAGGACGATCAGCTCCCGATCCCGCTCCGACAGCTGGTCGAGCGCCTGTCCCACCGCGTCCTTGCGCTCCTCGCGAAGCACCCTGGAGAGCGTGGCGGTCGACGACGAGGGCAGCGCCGCGAGCGGATCGGAGGCTGTGCTCGCTCCTGCGTCCATCTCCGGACCGATCAGCTTCCGGCGCCGGAAGTGCTTTCGCATCAGGTTGTTGACGTGCTGGATCAGCGTCGTCGAAAGGAAGCGCATCAGGACGGGCGTATAGCGCTCGTTCCGCGGGTCCAGGCTCCCCAGCTTCGGCATCGAGATCACCCAGACATCGTTGACGACGTCCTCGGGGTCGTGGAGGCGGCAGAGAGCGGTGCCCATCCTGTAACTGGCCTGACTCAGCAGAAGAGGCGTGAAGCGCCGAACCACCCACTCGAAGCTCTGCTCGTGTCCTCGAACCGCGAGCCGGACATGATAGGACGTCTGAGCTCCCGGGAGCCCGTCGTCACCCGCGGCATCCGTGTCGCTGTCCCTCCGATCGCTCATGACGACGACATCGTACGAAATCGCCCCGGGGCCGACGACGGAATTCGACCGGGCGTGCTTCTCGGAGCCACGCAACACGCCGCCCGACGGCCAGAGCGGGGAACGCCGTGATCGAGTCGCGCCGCGACGACATCGAGGTCTGCGGAGCCCTCAACGCCTTTCTGCGGCGCTGCCTCGAGGACGAGGCTCGTGGCGAGCTGCGCTCGCTGGCTCACTACCAGGCGGAGTTCTCCGACCACGAGGCGCTGATCGCACGCGAGTACTCGGAGATCGCGCCCATCGACGTGACCGCGCCGATCGTCGATGCCGATCGGCAGAAGACGGCAGCCTCTCCGGGAGGCGACTTGCCGTACGACTTCGTCGGAGCCTACCGCCTCGTCTCGACTCTGGGCACCGGAGGCATGGGCGCCGTCTACCGTGCCGAGCAGACCGAGCCGATCTCACGGCGAGTCGCGTTGAAGCTGATCAAGGTCGGCGAGAGCGCGAAGTCCGTGGTGGCTCGATTCGAGGCCGAGCGACAGCTGCTGGCGCTCCTGGACCACCCCAACATCGCCAGGGTCCTCGACGCGGGGACGACGACCGACGGACGGCCGTT
>CAYMLL010000504.1:0-3286 GCA_964390645.1 uncultured Planctomycetia bacterium
CCCGGCCGCTGTCGAAGTCGAAGCGCTGGCGACTGGTCGAGGTGGTTCGCAGGTCGACGCGTGCCACGATCGTCGGCGCGATGCAGCCGACGTCGGAATCGGCGGGCTCGTAAGCAGAGGAGATCGATCCGATGATCCAGATGCAAACGAAGCTCGACGTCGCCGACAACACCGGGGCGAAAACGGTGCAGTGTATCCATGTTCTCGGTGGCTCCGGTCGTCGCTACGCCGTGCTGGGAGACGTGATCGTCTGCTCCGTGAAACGAGCGCTTCCTTCGAGCGAGATCAAGACCGGCACGGTGGTCAAGGGCGTCATCGTCCGCACCAGGAAGGCTGTGCGCCGGGACGATGGCTCCTACGTTCGATTCGACCGCAACGCGGTCGTGATTCTCGACAACGAAGGTAACCCACGCGGCACGCGTATTTTTGGCGCGGTCGCGCGTGAACTCCGGCAGAAGAGCTTCATGAAGATTATCTCGCTGGCGCCGGAGGTGGTTTGAGCATGTACTTGAAACGGCAAGATCTGGTCGTGGTCGTCAGCGGCGCCCACAAAGGTAAGCAGGGCCGTGTTCTGCGTGTGGATGCCGAGAGCCGACGTGTCGTTGTCCAGGGGATCAACCTGCGTTACAAACACGTACGTCGTACGCAGCAGAATCCGAAGGGCGGACGCATTCAGAAGGAATCGCCGATCCACTCTTCCAAGGTGATGCTCGTCGACCCGAAGACGAACAAGCCTACGCGTATCGGTTACCGTGTCGACAAGGGCCAGAAAGTCCGCTACGCGAAGAAGAGCGACACGGTGATTTGAGGATTGCGTCGAGAATTGGTGCGGTAGTCATGAGTCGCCTGAAAGAGAAATACACCGACGAGATCGTTTCCAAGATGAAGGAGCGCTTCTCGTACAGCAACGTCAACCAGGTGCCCCGGCTCGACAAGATCACCGTGAGCATGGGTGTGGGCAAGGCGATCGAGAACAACAAGCGGATCGAGTCGGCGGTGCGCGATCTCGGAACCATCACTGGCCAGAAGCCGGTCGTCACACGGGCTCGCCGGTCGATCGCCGGGTTCAAGTTGCGACAGGGAATGGCAGTCGGCGCCAAGGTCACGCTGCGTGGCGGCCGCATGTTCGAGTTTCTCGATCGTCTGATCACGCTCGCGATTCCGAGGATTCGTGACTTCCGCGGATTCTCGACCACGGCGTTCGACGGCCACGGCAACTACTCGATGGGTCTGGCCGAGCAGATGGTCTTTCCCGAGATCAACGTCGACAAGGTCGATTTCGTGCAGGGGCTGAACATCACGATGACGGTCGATCGTTCGACTGACGAAGCCTCGTTGGCACTGCTCCAGATGTTCGGATTCCCATTCAGGAGGTAGCCGAGGTGGCGAAGAAGTCCTGGCGCGTCAAGCAGATGAGAGAGCCGAAGTTTTCCACCCGGCGTTACAGCCGCTGTCAGTTGTGTGGAAGGCGTCGAGGCTATTACCGAAAGTTCCAGATCTGCCGGATCTGTTTCCGCGTTCTCGCCAACAAGGGCGAGATTCCGGGCGTCCGCAAGGCCAGCTGGTGAGCGACGTACTTCGATGAGCATGACCGATCCCATCGCTGACCTGTTGACTCGGATTCGCAACGCCAATAGCAACGGCTCGAGCCGAGTCAAGGCGCCGTACTCCGGGGTGAAAAAGAACGTTTTGCGGGTTCTCAAGGAGCAGGGGTACATCGTCGACTATCGCGCGCAGATGGAAGGTACGATCGGTGTCCTGGAGATCGATCTGAAGTACGGTCCGGACGGCGAAAAAGTGATTCAACACATCCAGCGGGTTTCGAAGCCGGGCCGTCGGGTCTTCAACGGCACCAAGACCTTGCCCGATGTGCTCGACGGGCTCGGTATCGCCGTGGTGTCGACCTCGAAGGGTGTCATGTCCAACATCGAGGCCAAGCGGCTGGGAGTCGGAGGCGAGGTCCTCTGCGAAGTCTGGTAGGAAGCATACGAGAGCTGAGGCAAGCGGATAGTGTCCAGGATCGGAAAACAGCCCGTGGCCGTCGTCCCGGGTGTCAGCGTGTCACAGAGCAAGCACGGTGGCGGGACACGGATCGACGTCCAGGGCCCCAAGGGCAAGCTCCAGAGCGACTTTCGCGCGGAGGTGTCGATCGAGGTCGACGGGGACAAGGTCGTTATCCAGCGAAAAGATGACGAGTCGTTTTCTCGTGCGTATCACGGCACTGCGCGAGCCTTGATCGCGAACATGGTGCGCGGGGTCAGCGAGGGCTTCAGCAAGCGCCTCGATATTATCGGCGTCGGCTACAACGCGAAGATTCAGGGTAGCAAGGTCGTCCTCGCGATCGGTTTCTGCCACCCCGTGGAACTCGACGTTCCGAAGGGGATCAGCGTCGAGTGTCCGTCACCGACGACCATCGCCGTCAGCGGGCCTGACAAGCAAGTCGTGGGCGAGTTCACCGCTCAGATTCGTCGCGTGCGTCCGCCCGAGCCTTACAAGGGCAAAGGGATTCGCTATCATGACGAGCACGTCGCCCGCAAGCAGGGCAAGGCCTTCGCTTCCGGCGAGTAACGAACAGTCCGTGAGTTTTCAGACATGAGTTCATCAAGAGACTACGACGCCAAGAAGGTGCGGCGGATACGACGCAAGGCCCATGTGCGTCGTAAGGTCTTCGGTAGCGCGGAGAAGCCGCGCCTGACCGTTTTCCGCAGCCACAAGAACATCTACTGCCAGCTGATCGACGATCGATGCGGGAAGACGTTGGCGTCGTCGTCGACCGTGCAGAAGGGAACCTCGATCGAGGGATTCAACGGCAACGCCTCGGCGGCGACGGCCGTCGGCAAGGACATCGCCGAGAAGGCCGGTCGGATCGGCATCTCCTCGGTGCAATTCGATCGCAACGGCTACAAGTTCCACGGTCGCGTCAAGGCCCTCGCGCAAGCCGCGAGGGACGGCGGACTGAAGTTCTGAAGGAGCGTACCTTGGCTGACGAGAGCAACCTCTCCACGGAATCGACCGGCGCGGCCGCCTCGAGCGTTCCCACCGAAGGTGGTGCTCCTGCGAAGACTCCTTCCGCGTCGGGCGGTGGCGCCTCGGGCGGTGGCTCCTCGGGCGGTGGCGCCTCGGGCGGTGGCTCCTCGGGCGGCGGCGCCTCGGGCGGTGGCGCGTCGGGCGGTGGCGCCTCGGGCGGTGGCTCCTCGGGCGGTGGCTCCTCGGGCGGTGGCGCCGCGGGCGGTGGCGCCTCGGGCGGTGGCGCCGGTGCCGGGCGGGGGCCAGGAGGCTGCGGTGG
>CAYMLL010000505.1:0-1805 GCA_964390645.1 uncultured Planctomycetia bacterium
ACGGGTGGAGAGTCGCTCGCGGGCAACTTGCCGGTATCGTCGTCGGCCACGCGGGCCTCCGGATCGTGGATGTCAGCGGAAACCTCTCTTGCGGGAGGGCTCGTAGACCCTGCACTCGGTCGAAAGCTCTTCCAGCATCGCGGTCAACGAATGCTCGAGCGCTGCCAGCAGGGGATCCTCGGCTGTGCCACGGTCCCGCTCGCCCGCAACTTCGATAGCATCGCCCACCTGAACAACTGCGGTCGTCGGTGAATGGGGCTCCTGTTCCCCCGAAAGATGCTCCATGAAGCGTTCCACCGTCTCCAGGATCCGGTCGACGGTCGGTCGGGACGCGACGTATCCGGGAGGATAGAGACTCAGCTGCTGGGCCAGCTCCATGTCCTGGAGTTGCCGCCAGCGACGCTCCGTCTCCGGTTCGTCCAGGTCGGTCTCGATCATGGCCGGCAGTATCATCTTGCGCAGCTCCTTGACACGGCCGATGACCGAACCGCTCCCGACGCCGTCGAGCCACTCCTCCTCGAGAGGCTCGAGCAGGTGGTCCATCAGCCGGCACAGCCGCTCCTCGATCTCGCCGACCTGCGGCTGACCCAGGTACTCCAGCTCCTTCAGGGCGAGCAGGGCCGGGCCCACCCTGTAGATCCGCTCGACCAGGGAGAGGTCGTCCCGGGTCCGCCACGACAGCCGGCGCTCGATGCCGGCGAGCAGCGGCGCGGCTGTCTGCTCGATGTCGCCCTTGAAGAGGTATCGAATCGCTACCGGCACGACGAGGACCTTGCGCCGCTGCTGCGACGCGTCGTCCTCCGACCTCCGCGCCACCCTCTTCGCCGCCGTACGCGAGATGAACGAGACGCCCTCCATCAGGGCGTTCAGCCGCTCGTTGGCGTGGCTGAGAGCCCCCTCGGGAAACAGGACCAGTGGCCGCTTCGCGTCGACCAGAATGTCGACCGCCGTCCTGACCGCCTGGCGATCCACTCCCTCGCGATAAACGCTGAACGCCCCCAGCCGGCGCAGGACGAACGCCATGAAGCGGCGTCCTC
The DNA here is from genome assembly GCA_964390645.1 of uncultured Planctomycetia bacterium. Classification (GTDB taxonomy): domain Bacteria; phylum Planctomycetota; class UBA8108; order UBA8108; family UBA8108; genus CAYMLL01. Next base: position 1,038 of record CAYMLL010000505.1, read on the forward strand.
GAAACAGGTGAGAGCTGGCCATCACGAAGAACGGCTGCCGCAATCGACGGGACAGTCCCTGCAGAACGACCGCATCGGACATGCGACAGTGGTTGGGAGCCAGCAGGAGCCCGTGTCCGGAATCGATCAGCGGCCGCAGCTTCTCGGCGCCCTGGATCTCGATCTCGTTGACGCCGTACTTGCGCCGCAGATACCGGGGGATGACTCCGGACAGCAGCCTGGGCCAGGCACGGCCCTCATGCGGCGGTACGAAGCGGTACGACGAATCGGTGACCAGGACTGGCGTCATTCCGGATGACCTGTGGGAAACCGTGCCGAAAGTCAAGCCCGATCAGGTCGCGTGGTGATCACAACCGACCGGTCGTCCGACATCACGGTCGCGTCCCGCGCGATGATGCCCTTGCGGCCCACACCCATCCGTCCCACACCCGTTCCGTCCCGGGGTGGTTCGTCCCGTCACCGCTCCATGACGGCCCGAGGCTTGACCGGCCCCACCGAGAGACCGCGACAAGGGACCGGGGTCCACGTCTCGTCCCGGGGCCGGCCTGCAGCGTCAGAGCGCCCCGGGGATGAACCGAGCTCTCGAGGTCGTCGCCTGCGCAGGCCGGGTCAAGGGCTCGACCCCTGCCGGTCTTCAGGGTGCGACAACCGGTTGAAGTGATCCACCCGGAGCGAATGACCGGACGTGTCGAGTGTCCGAAGCGGTCGTCGCCCACGACCCCCCCCCCCCGCCCGGGGCCCCCCCGGCCCCGCCCCTGCCGGCGCCCC
>CAYMLL010000505.1:1815-3278 GCA_964390645.1 uncultured Planctomycetia bacterium
GGTCGTTCGGGGTGTGCGCGGTATAGGCCGGGGCGACGAGCGTAACCAGGGAGACACCGACAGTCCCTGACGACACGCACCAGACGGCCGGAAGCCGAATCAGACACCATTCACTCCGTCGATCTCGACCTCCCTCACCGACCGCGGCGCCGAGACCGCCGGTCCGAAGTCGACCCTCTGGGGCGCCGGATCCTCGTCGGAGCCGGGTCGTGTCCGCAAGCTCGAACGAGACGTGAGCGACACCGATCGCAAATCTCGCGAAGGACGACGCGCGGAGCTACCCGCACGTGCCCGCGAGATCGACGCAGTCGAGAGGATCGTCATCGGTCGGATCGGGGCCACAGTCCCCGGGCGGATACGACGAACCGGACGGAGCCGGATCGCGTGGCGCAGGACCTCCCTGGAACAGGTAGCTGAACGTGATCACTGCGTCGCTGATGACGACGGCACCGTTGTCATCGGTGTCGGCGGCGTCCAGACAGGCCGGGACGGAGCCGCCGACGAAGAGAAAGTTGAGCGTGACGATGCCGTCCGTCAGGTCGATGGACCCGCTCGAGTTCGAGTCGCCGCGGACGAATCCGTCGGGCGGATCGACCACCGCTGCGCACTTCTCGGGCCGGCCGGGATCCTCGAACACCGGGACCGGCCGGGAGAGATCGACGAAGACCATCTTGCCGAAGGCGCCGGGGTTCCTCCAGGAGCTCTCGACGGCCTCTCGCTGCGACCAGATCAGCTTGTGATCACGATCGCCGCTGTTGTCGTCGTCCTGCGCGTGCAGGTTCCAGCCGATGAACGAGCAGTGCTCAGGCTCGATCAGCCACTCGGGCGTTCCGTCATCCAGGTTGCCGACGGTGTCGAGCGCGATCGCGATCTCGCCCTGCCAGCCGGCGTACTCGTCGTCGTCGTTGAACACCTCGAGGACGACACCTCGCACGAGCTCCGGGTGAGGACCGGCGAAGTCGCAGGTGCCTCCACCCGCGAGGCCGCCGACGATCAACGAGTCGGGGTCCTCGGGATCGACGTTTCTCAGGTTCTCCGCTCCGACCGTGAACTGGGCGTCGTCCACCCCGTAGCAGTGCGCGTTCCCCGCGGTGCAGTCCGGACCGTCGTCGAGCGCATCGACGTAGATCTCGATGGAGTCGTCCTTCCAGACGTTGCACTGGGTCTCCTCCACGTTGTTCAGCACGTCGTCGGTGACGCGCCAGGCGACGTAGAGCCACCCTTCGTCGGCCACCGCTGCCCACTCGAAGTCGAGATCCTCCGCCGGCTCCACACCGCCGGCGCCACGATCGACGACGCTGACGTCGTGAACCCAGCCCTGCCAGTCCGCCCGCTCCCATACCTCCTCGAGGTGCTCCCCGTCGACCTCCACCTCCTGGGGACCACCCTCCTGCGCGGGCAGGAGGTCGACACGGGGACAGAAGTACACCAGCCCATCGGCGCCACGCGGAAACGGCTCCTCT
>CAYMLL010000506.1:0-3258 GCA_964390645.1 uncultured Planctomycetia bacterium
GGCTTCTCCGTCGACGAGAAGAGCGGCAAGCTGACGTCCATCGGTCAGTTCGCGACCGGTGAGACGCCGCGCTCGTTCAACCTCTCCCCCGACGGACGCTGGCTCGTCGCCGCCGGGCAGAAGTCGCACGATCTGACGACCTACCGACGCGACACGACAAGTGGCCGCCTCGAAAAGCTCACCGTTCTGCCGACGGGCAGGGGGCCGGCGTGGGTGCAGATCGTCGAGCTGGAGCCTGGAAACGCCGCTGACTCGAGCGTGTCCGACGATTGGCCACGCTTTCGCGGTGCGGACGGCACCGGCGCGGCGAAGGACGACCCGCGCCTGGTGGATCGCTGGAGCCGCGCCGAGAACGTGCTCTGGAGCACCGACATCGCCGGGTGGGGATGGTCCTCGCCGGTGATCACCGGCAACAAGGTCTTCGTCACCGCGGTCGTCAGCGAGGGCGACTACGCCAAGCCCAAGGCCGGGCTCTACCTCGGTCGCGGCCGCAAGGAGCCGCCGAAGGGGCTGCACCGCTGGACCACCTACTGCGTCGACCTCGACAGTGGTAAGGTGCTGTGGACGCAGGAGGCCCACCGCGGCGAGCCCCGGTCCGCGAGGCATCCCAAGAGCACGTACGCCTCGGAGACACCGGCGACCGACGGCGAACGTCTCTACGTGCTCTTCGGCGACGTCGGCCTCTACTGCTACGACCTCGACGGCAAGCTGCTGTGGTCGCACCGCGTCGATCCGAAGAAGACGTTCTACGACTACGGCGCCGCCGGCTCTCCCGTCGTGCACGACGGGCAGGTGGTCATGGTCTACGACAATCAGGAGTCGTCGTACATCGCGTCGTACAACGGCGCGACGGGTGAGCAGATCTGGCGCACCCCGCGCGACAGCCGGAGCACGTGGGCGACGCCGTTCGTCTGGGAGACGCAGAAGCGCACCGAGATCGTCGTCCCCGGCAAGGAGCGCATCCTCTCCTATGACATGAGCGGCAAGGTGCTCTGGGAGCTCGCGGGGAAGATGTCGAACCTGGTGATCCCGTCGCCCTTCACGAGCCACGGCCTCGTCTACATCACGTCAGGGTATGTCGGCGACCGGCACCGACCCGTCTACGCGGTCCGGCCGAACGCGGAGGGCGACATCTCGCTCGCGGAGGGCGAGACCAGCAACGAGTCCATCGCCTGGTACCGGCCCAAGGCCGGCCCCTACAACCCGTCGCCGATCGTCCACGGCGACTACTACTACACGGTCCACGATCGCGGCTTCATCACCTGCCACGACGCGAGGAGCGGCAAGGAGGTCTACGGCAAGACCCGCCTGCCGAGAGGATCGAGCTTCACGTCCTCGCCGTGGGCCTACAACGGCAAGCTCTTCTGCCTGACCGAGGGTGGCGACACGCACGTCATCCGGGCCGGGCCGGAGTTCGAGCTGCTGCACACGAACAGCCTCGACGAGCTCGCGATGGCGTCGCCGGCCGTCGCGCGAGGTAAGCTGCTGATCCGCACGGCGTCGAAGCTCTACTGCATCGGCGAGTGATGCCGGCGAAGGAGCACCTCGCCGGCGCCGGCCGTCGTCGGAGCCGCCCGGGATGTTGACTCCGGACCGAAGGGCGACGACGCTCGGAGGCCTCGGCTCCGGTTCCGGTTCCGACCGGGAGCCGTTCGAGCGCTGCTCACGGTCGTCCGGAGGTCCGGTTCCGGCCGGAGCCGGCTGGACAGCTCCGGTCCCGGTGGAGCTCGAGCGAGTCGATCACGATGCCGGCCCGGATTCTCCAGGAGGGTTTCCGATGCGAGTTCCGCGCTGCCGTTCGACGTCGATTCGTTGCTGGATCGCCGCTCTCGCTTGCCTCGTCGGCTCGAAGTCCGTCGCGCTCTCCGAGGATCTGGACGGACGCTACCTCTACATGAGCACGCCCGACGGTGCCCAGAAGGAGGGACGGGCGGAAGGCTCCGGAATCCTGATCTTCGATGTGGACGACGGGCACCGGCTCGTTCGTCGCATCGACATCCCGATCTTCAAGGAAGGTCTGCGCGGCTTCACGGCGAATGCGAAAAGCCACTGCGTGTACTACTCGACGACCAACCGTCGTCTAGGATGCTTCGATGTCGAGAAGGAGCAGAAGGTCTGGGAGAAGACCTATCCGGCCGGATGCGACCGCTCCTCGATCACACCGGATGGAACGAAGCTCTACGTCCCGACGGGCTGGTGGTACTCCGGCGACGACGCCGGATTCCTCGTCGTCGACGCAAGGACCGGCAAGCTCCTCGAGCGGATCACGGTCGGCCCTCAGGCCCACAACAGCATCACCAGCCTCGACGGCCGCCATGCCTATCTGGGCACCACCACCATGCTGACGATCTTCGACGCCAAGACGAACGCGATCGTCGGGCAGATCAAGGACGTCGGAGAGAGCGGTGTCTTCCCCTACACCGTGACGAGCTCCAACAGCACCGCCTACGTCTGTCTCGGCCGGCACGTCGGCTTCGACGTGGTGGACCTCGAGAAACGCAAGAGGCTCCACCGCGTGCTCGCGGGTGACGAGCCGATCAAGCACCGGACACACGGCGCGGGCCTGACTCCGGACGAGTCCGAGCTCTGGATCAGCGATCAGCGGGGACGCAAGCTGTTCATCTTCGACGCGACGAAGATGCCCCCGACTCCGAAGGGACACGTGGAGCTCTCTCAGGCTGGACACGGCTGGGTCTGCTTCAGTCTGGATGGGAAATACGCCTGGTGTCATACGCCCGATGTCTTCGACGTGAAGACGAGGAAGCGTGTGGCCGTCTTCAGGGACCAAAGCGGCAAGCCCGTCAGCAGCTCGAAGTTCATCGAGGTGCACTTCGAGAAGGGCAAGGTCGTGCGAGTCGGGAACGAGTTCGGCCTGGGAAGGAAGTAGCGGCTCAGTCGCGAGCCTCGAGCTCCGCAGCGGTCCAGTAGCCCTCCCGGTCGGCGAAGCGCTCGCGCACGCGTCTGACGGTGTCGGTTCGAACGGGTGGCAGAGCCTCGTCCGAGAAGGCCCGCGCGCGATTGAGGACGGCCGCGACCTGCTCGTCGCTGAGAACCGGTCCGAAGCCCGGCATCTCGAGCTCGTAGACCTTCCCGGCAACCTCGACCGGCCCTCCCAGCCCGTGCAGGACGATGCGGACGAGCCGCTCGTCGGGACCGCTGATCCACGGCGCTCCGGACAGCCGCCGCGCGCCCGTAAAGCCCCCCCCCCCCCCCCCCCCCCCCCCCACCCACCCCAGGGGCCCCGCCCCGAAGCACACC
>CAYMLL010000507.1:0-3231 GCA_964390645.1 uncultured Planctomycetia bacterium
GCGCCGCACCGCGCGGCGCCCCGACTCGGCGGGCACGGGCGGGTGCGGCGGCGAGCCGCCGCCCGACGCGCCACCCGGGGAGGACGGTCTCGGCGGCGCGGAGATGGCGGGACCGCCGGGGATGAAGCCCGGCGAGCCGGGGAGGTCCGGGAAGCCGTCGAGGGGCGGAGGGCCGGGCGCGAAGCTGCGTGCCGGGGCGAGCCGCGTCGCCGCGAAGCTGCGCCGGCTGGGCATCTCGAGCGACGACTGGGCGCGACTGCCGCGGCGGCTGCGCAACGAGATTCTCGAGTCGGCGGACGAGCGCGCGCCGCAGGAGTACCGTGCGCTCGTGCGCCGCTACTTCCGCACGCTCGCGAAGCGCGGGGGGGAAGGCTCCTGACGCCTTCGGTAACGGCGGCGATGTGCAGCGCCCTGGGCGGGGGCCGCTGTCCGTCAACGCCTTTCCCGGCCGGCCTGAGCGATATCCGCCCCTGTCCGGTCGCGAGCTCGAGCGATGCCTGTCTGCGGGGCAGTCCGGCCGCCCGGTGAGCTTCCTTCACGCGGACGAACACGCCTTCGCGGCCCGTCGGATCCAGGAGGAGAACCGTCTCTTCTTGATCTCGCCACGCATCCGCACCTTGACGTGCCGCATGCTCTTGCCCGTTCCTTCGAGGAGTCCGTCGGGATCGTCGAGGCTGGTGCCGATCGAGCCGAACTGCAGCGAGACGTGAGCCCTGGCGGCGCGAAGTCCGCAGATCGACACGTTCTCCTTCTCGTAGACCGGCGCGCCCCACTTGATGACCTCCGTGGCTCCTGGCACGGCCTGGAGAATCAGGGCGCGGAGCTCCGCGGCCAGCGGCGCGAGGTCGTCGTCGAGGGAGTCGAACCAGGTGTCGGCCTTCGATCCGTAGTCAGCCCGCTTCTTGACGACGGTCCGTCCTTTCTCGGTGCCTCGCGGCTCTTCTTTGACGTCGGGCCCGTCAGCCGGAGCTCGCAGCTGTCGACGTGCCGGCGGTCGGCGACTCGATCGGCTCACCGGGCTCGACTTCGTACCCGCGGCGATTCTCGAGCCGGATATCCACCGTATCGAATCCCGTGGCGACGTGGAAACGGTCACTTCGCATCCGACGCGTTTTTCTTGTCGAGATGTCGCTGGAGCTGCTGCAGCGTGTAGGCGTTGCCTCGTTCGAAGAACGCGCGCATCTGCCTGGACTCCTGGTCGTCTCCGAACCCGAGCCCGACCGTCCTGACACGCGTTCTCGTGGGGCTCTCGGCCTCGAGGTAGACCACCGTCCACATGCGCTTGATGGCATCCGGGAACGGGAATCCCAGGGGAGTCTTGCTGACCTTGTACGACAGCATGCGTCCAGGGTCATAGCAGATGATCGTGTTCTCGATCGTTCTCGGGTCGCCGAGCCGGCCCTGCGGGTCGTAGTGGGTCCTCATCGTTCCACCGATCCGCAGGTCGACTTCCGCATGGGCGACCATCCATGCCTCCAGCTCCTTCGGCGTCGTCCAGGCTGCCCAGACCTCGGCCCGCGAGCCGTTCACGACGGCCTCATGGGTGAGGCGTTCGTCGCCGCGGGTCGATGGCTGGCTCGGGGACTCTCCCTCTCCGGCGGCGGACGGCCCGGACTTCGACCTCTTCGTGATCGTCAAGACCATCGGAAGCGGCCGCACCCTGGCTTTTCCCGCGGACCGATCGGAGGGGCTGTTGACGATGCGAAGTCGGCCGTCGGCTCCCGCCAGGCCCAGGACGCTGCTGCCGCCGCCGTCCATGTTGGTCGCGTTCCAGCAGCCCAGATCGAGCAGGACGCTTCCCAGCTCGTGGAGGTTCATGCCCTCACTGAATCGCTTCTGTCGACCGTCGACCACGACCAGCCAGAGGATCTTCCCGGTCCGATCGACGCCGATGGCCGAGCGTGGATGGCGGGCCCCGCCTCGAGGCACGACGAGGGCTCCCTCCTTGACGATCGGCTGGAATCCGGTCATGGCCTCGACGGGCCTGTCCTTCGCATTGTTGCCCAGGAGCACACGACCGGCCGCGTCGACCCACACGGACGCGGCGTCCGGCTTCAAAGGACCTCTCGCCTTGCCGCCGGAGACTGCGATCCCGTGGATGTCGACCGGCTGTCCCTGGAACCAGCTGCGGTCTGGCTTGCCGTCCGCGCCGGGAAGACCGTCCCACGGGTTCGTGTTCATGAAGGCGACAACCGACGGGTCCGAGGCCAGCTTTCGCGGATCGGTGAGGGCCGCCTCGGCCGGCCCGTCGCCGTCCGGATCGGCGGCGATGACGACGGCGGGTCGTATCGCCTCGTTCGCGAGGTCGACGCGCAGGATGTGCACGCGGTTCGGGAGCGGATCCGTCAGCTTCCGGAGGTGGTACTTCAGGCCGAGAGGCTCGAGGTCGAGCGGCTGCGTCCTCTTCGGGTCCGTCCCGGGCTCGGAGCGTGATTGCGAAGCAGCCTCCACGCTTCCGCAACCCAGCGCCAGGGCCAGTGCGACACCCGGGATGTTCACGTTTTTTCCTGCGCGCATGGCGTTTCCTCCCCATGGCTGCTGTCGATGGGCTGCGGGTGACCGGGGGAAATCTCGCCCGTTCGCAGTTCGTGATCCTGCGCTCCGTCGATCGCGGTGCCAGCGGTCCGCCGACTTCAACGACACGGTCGTCGTCGGGTGGTCTGGCCACGGCTTTGCTCTCGTCTACCGACGACGGGAGCGTCGGGTCGCGCACTCTAACAGACTACACGATCTCCGCTTCGTTGACGCACTTCTGGCTCCCCCGGCATCGTGACGACATGGACGACTCGCGATCGTCGGCCCTGGCGCTTCGCACCGCTTTCGCCTCGGGCTTCAGCCCGTGCGTGTGGATCCTCGTCGTCTTGACGGCGGTGTGGCCGAGAATGGGAGGAGCGTGCAGATGCGACCCCGCGGTGCTCGGGACGGGCAGGACCGGGCTCGGAGGGCGCGTGCGACCCGACGGCTCGGACCGCGCGTACCCGCGGCTCCCCGAGTTCGTGGTGGCCCGCGTCGCCGGGATGAGTGACGATGGTGCCCGGGCTCCAGGCCCCGCAGCACTCCGGCTCCCGGCACGCCGGCGAGCCTCCGTGCGGAGCGGCTCGAGGTGCCCTGGAGGGACTCCTGGAGATATGGAGATCTGGAGATGACGCGAAGGCTGACGACCTGCGCATGCTGGCTGCTCGTGCTCGTGCTCGTGCTCGCGGGCGCGGTGGCTCGCGGCGACGAGGAGTC
>CAYMLL010000508.1:0-3203 GCA_964390645.1 uncultured Planctomycetia bacterium
GGCGGAGGGTGGCCCGGGGGGCGCGGACGGTGGCGCGGGGGGCGCGGACGGTGGCCCGGGGGGCTCGGACGGGGGCTCGGACGGGGGCTCGGACGGGACTGCCGGTAAGCCTGAAAGCGAGGTCGCGACCCTTCGGGAGCAGGCTGCCGAGAAGGCTGAGGAAGAGCTCAGCCGCGAACTCAAGGAATTCTTCCTTCTCGAGAGAATCGGTGAGAAGGAGAAGATCGTCGCTACCGAAGATGAGGTCAAGCAGCGTGTCCAGTTGATGGCTCTCGTCTACGGAGTACCGGCAGCGACGATGATCCGTGAGTTCAAGGAAAGCGGTCGAATCGGCGAGATACGTGTGAACCTCCGCAACGAGAAGGTAAAGACGTATCTGCGCAAGAAGGCCAGGATCTCGTCTCCGCAGGACGCCGATTCGAACGGCTCGACGGAACAACCGACCTCCGCGAGCGAGGACGGTCCGGAGAGCACCGAGTTCGAAGAGGAGACCAGCCACTCGTAGGCCTGGCCTCCGGATCGTCCGGGTGCAGTACGATCGAGGAAGGCCGGGACGGGCGCAGTGGAGCGCGGCACGCTATAATCTCGTCGGCCAGGTCCGAAGCGGACCCGTGCCTGTCTATCTCACCGAGGTGAAGCAGGAGCCTCTCTCATGCCTTCCAGGGTCCCCGGCGTCTTCGACAAGCGTGGTAACCAGGAGTTCGGTGTCGACATCTACACCCGGCTCCTCAAGGACCGCATCGTGTTCATCGGCAGTCAGATCTACGATGACTACGCGGACGACATCGTCGCGCAGCTTCTCTTCCTGATGAGCGAGAACAAGAATCAGGACATCAACATCTACATCAACTGCCGTGGCGGCTCCGTCACCGCCGGGCTGGCGATCTATGACACCATGCAGTTCCTGACATGTGACATCGCCACCTACTGCATGGGCCAGGCTGCGAGCATGGGAGCAGTCCTGCTCGCCGCAGGAACCGCTGGAAAGCGGCATGTGCTGCCAAGCTCTCGTATCATGATTCACCAGCCGTGGGGCGGCGCCGGAGGAACGGCCTCCGACATCGTCATCCAGGCCAAGGAGATGAAGCGCAACAAGGAGCTCCTCAACCAGATCCTGGTGAAGCACACCGGTCAAGAGCTCGCGCAAATCGAGGAGGACACGGACCGCGATTTCTTCATGACCGCCGATCAAGCACGAGAGTACGGCCTGGTCGACGAGGTCATCTCGACGTTGAAGGCCGCCGAACCGGCCCGCTGACCGCGGCGGCTCAGAGAGGGAATTCATGACGAGAGGCACGGGTCGAAGCCGGACCGCCGCCGAACGTTGCTCGTTCTGCGACAAGACGAAGCTCGAAGTCGACAAGCTCATCCAGGGCGGGCGGCCGAACATCTACATCTGCAACACCTGTGTGGAGATCTGCCACTCGATCCTGCGTGAGAGCGAACGTCAAGGAAACGCGCCACCACTCTTCCTCGAGGAGTTTCCCACGCCCCGTCAGGTCTCCGCAGAGCTCGACGAGCACATCATCGGTCAGAGCCGCGCCAAGAAGGTCCTGTCGGTCGCCGTCCACAATCACTACAAGCGTCTGTTTCTCGAGGAGAAGGGTTCCTCCGACACGCCGGTCGAGAAGAGCAACATTCTGCTGATCGGGCCGACCGGCTGCGGCAAGACCGCGCTGGCTCGAACGATGGCACAGTATCTCAGCGTGCCCTTCGCCATCGGTGACGCGACAACGCTCACCGAAGCCGGCTACGTTGGCGAAGATGTCGAGAACCTGGTTCTCAAGCTGCTGCAGGCCGCCGACTTCAACGTCGAGCGAGCCGAGCAAGGCATCGTCTTCATCGACGAGATCGACAAGGTGTCACGGGCCACACAGAACGTGTCGATCACCCGGGACGTCTCCGGCGAAGGAGTGCAGCAGAGCTTGCTCAAGCTCATCGAGGGGACGATCGCGAACGTACCGCCCCAGGGCGGGCGCAAGCATCCGGAGCAGCAGTACATCCAGGTCGACACTTCGAACATCCTCTTCATTTGCGGCGGCACCTTCACCGGGATCGAGGACATCATCGCCGGTCGGATCGGCCGCCGACAGATGGGCTTCAAGCCCCTGTGGGACAACGTCTCGACGGAGACTGTCGAGGCCCGCCGCGAGATCCTCAAGAACGTCGAGGTCGAGGACCTGATCCAGTTCGGAATGATCCCCGAGCTTCTCGGACGCGTGCCGGTTGTCGCAACGCTCGACCCGCTCGACGAAGCCGACCTCGTGCGCGTGCTGACGGAGCCCAAGGACGCCCTCGTCAAGCAGTACCGTGAACTCTTCCGGCTCAACGGTACCCACCTGCGCTTCACCGACAAGGCGCTGCGCGATATCGCCTCCCTGGCGGCCGAACGCGGCACCGGGGCCCGGGGGCTGCGGGCGGTCCTCGAGGAGGTCATGCTCGATGTGCTCTACGAGCTGCCGGAACACGAAGGCCGCCTGTCGGAATACGTCGTGAATCCGGAAGTCGTCCGCCACAAGTCTTTTACGAAAGGCAAGAGGGTCTACCGCAAGGACGGTGAACGCCGCGAAACGGCCTAGCCAGAAGCGCTCCAGACCTCCCCTGGCGGAGGTCTTTGCAATCCTCCGAGGCGATGCGTATAGTAGCGCGTTCCGACGTCCGACCGTGAATCCCACAGGAGCGCCATGAAAGCCGGAATCCACCCAGAGTACCTCGACTGCGAGGTCAAGTGCGTCTGCGGGCACACTTTCCAGACGCGTTCCACCAACGCCACGCTGAAGGTCGATATCTGCTCCAATTGCCACCCGTTCTACACCGGCAAGCAGAAGTTCGTGGATTCCGCCGGCCGCGTGGAGAAGTTCGGCAAGAAGTACAACTGGGACGCCTCCGCCAAGGAGACGATCCAGCAGGCCGCCAAGGCCAAACGCCGCAAGACCAGGAAGGAGAAGGTCACCGTCGGTATTCCGACCTTCAAGCGCAAGGCCGCCGAGGAAGCCCCCCCGGCGGCGAAGGCGGATGCTCCCAAGGCGGACGCTCCCAAGTCGGGCGCTCCCAAGGCGGACGCTCCCAAGTCGGGCGCTCCCAAGGCGGACGCTCCCAAGGCGGGCGCCCCCAAGTCGGACGCTCCCAAGTCGGGCGCTCCCAAGTCGGGCGCTCCCAAGTCGGGCGCTCCCAAGGCGGACGCTCCCAAGGCGGATGCTCCC
>CAYMLL010000509.1:0-3189 GCA_964390645.1 uncultured Planctomycetia bacterium
TCTCTCCGAACCGCTGCCCGCCGAACCGCGCCTTACCACCCAGCGGCTGCTGGGTAATCAGCGAGTACGGACCGGTCGCCCGGGCATGAATCTTGTCGTCGACGAGGTGGTGGAGCTTCAGCATGTAGAGATAGCCGACCGTTACCTCCTGCTCGAAGGCGTCGCCGGTGCGACCGTCGTAGAGACTCAGCTTGCCGTGCTCGGGATACCCGGCATCCTTCAGAGCACGGCGAATGTCTTTCTCCGTGCAGCCGTCGAAAACCGGCGTCTTGGCGTTGTAACCGAGCTTCCGCGCAGCGAGCCCCAGGTGCGTCTCGAGGATCTGGCCGAGGTTCATTCGCGACGGAACGCCGAGCGGGTTGAGCAGCATGTCGACCGCCGTGCCATCTTCGAGGAACGGCATATCCTCCTCGGGCAGGATCTTCGCGATGACACCCTTGTTGCCGTGGCGACCCGCTACCTTGTCACCGACCGACATGTTGCGCTTCGTCGCGACGTAGACCTTGACCATCTCGAGGACACCCGGCGGCAGCTCGTCGCCGCGAGTCAGCCGGTTGATGACCCGACTCTTCTGGTCTTCGATCTCCTCCATGCGCTGGAAGTGCTCTCGCAGCGTTTCCTTGATCGCCGCGACCTTCGCCGAACTGCGACCCGCGACAAAGTTCTCGAGGCGCAGCGCCATCTTGATCGATGCCACGCTCTCGAGCTCGATCAATCCCGTCGCCGTCATCGCCTTCTTGTCGTCGCCCTTGGGCTTCGAGCCAAGGATCCCGCCAAGCGCCACAAGCACCGCCTCGACCTGCTCGAAGAGCAGCTCGCGGTACTCGTCCTCGGTCTGCTTGATCTTCTCCTTGTCCTGTTTCTTGCCCTCATCCCCTCCGAGCGACTTGCGCGAGAAACGGCAGGCACCGATGACAACGCCCTCCACTCCGGAGGGGACCTCGAGGGAGTCGTTCTTCACGTCCTCCCCGGCGCGACCGAAGATCGCGTGGAGCAGCTTCTCCTCGGGTGAGAGTTCGCTCTTCGACTTCGGAACGACCTTGCCTGCCAGGATGTCGCCTTGACGGACGCGCGTCCCGATACGAACGACTCCGGTCTCGTCGAGGTTCTTCAGCACGCGCTCGGAGACGTTCGGGATTTCCCGGGTAAACTCCTCGCGACCGAGCTTCGTCTCACGAATCTCGACCTCGAACTCGTCGAGGTGGATCGACGTGTAGACATCGTCCTTGACGAGCCGCTCGCTGACGAGGATCGCGTCCTCGAAGTTGTACCCGTCCCAGCTCATGAAGGCGACGAGCACGTTGGCCCCGAGGGCAAGCTCTCCGTTGCGAGTCGCCGCGCCGTCCGCGATGACCTGCCCCTCCTCGACCCGCGATCCGAGCTCGACGATCGGCTTCTGGTTCAAGCAGGTGCGCTCGTTGAGCCCCTGGAACTTGCGAAGCTCGTGAACCTCGTCGCCAACCGTAATCTGAGTCGCGTCGACGCTGGTTACCGTCCCGGCCTGGCGCGAACGGACGACCATACCCGAGTACTTCGCGACCTCTCGCTCCATGCCGGTTCCGACGAGCGGGACCTGTGTCTTCAGTAGCGGCACCGCCTGACGCTGCATGTTCGATCCCATGAGCGCACGGTTTGCGTCATCGTGCTCCAGGAATGGAATGAGCGCCGCGGAGACGCCGACCATCTGTCGCGGCGAGACGTCGACGTACTCGATATCCTTCGGAACGACGAGCTTGAACTCGCCGTTACGACGCGCGAGCACGTAGTCCCCGACCATCTTGCCGTTCTTGTCGAGCTCAACGTCTGCCGGCGCCAGCCAACGGTTCTCCTCCTCGTCGGCACGCAGGCGACGGACCCCCTTGGTGCTTCTGTCGACCTTTCCCTTGGAAGCCTTGATGTACGGCGTGATCAGAAAGCCGTAGTCGTCGATGCTCGAGTAGACGCTGAGCGACGAAATCAGCCCGATGTTCGTCCCTTCCGGAGTCTCGATCGGACAGATGCGCCCGTAGTGGGAGATGTGGACGTCTCGCACCTCGAAGCCAGCGCGCTTCCGGTTGAGTCCGCCCGGCCCAAGCGCCGAAAGACGACGCTCGTGTGTCAGCTGCGACAGCGGATTGGTCTGATCAACGACCTGCGACAGCTCGCCGCGACCGAAGAAGAAATCGATCGCGCTCGAGATCGTCTTGGAGTTGATCAGGCTACGCGGGGTCAGCGCGTCCTTCTCCATCAGGCTCATGCGCTCCTGCACGGTGCGCTTGAGCTTGAGGAATCCCTTGCGGAGCTCCTCGCCCGCAAGCTCTTCGATGGTGCGCACCCGGCGATTCCCGAGGTGATCGATATCGTCGATCTCCCCCTCGTTCGCACGCAGGCCCATGATGTACTGGACCGAGTTGATCAGGTCATCCTTGTAAAGCGTCAGCCCGGTCTCGGAGATCGCCTGCTTGAACTTCCGGTTGATCCGAAAACGACCAACACGACCGAGGCGATACTTCGCGGGGTTGAAGAACTTGTCGTGGAAGAGCTCCTTCGCCTTCGCCAGCTGAGCCGGGTTTCCCGGACGCAATCTCTGGTAGATGCGAATCAGCGCGTCCTCATGGCTCTTGGAGAGATCCTCCTTGAGCGTATTGAGGATCAACGGATCGCGAACGTCGGGGATGACGCGAATGACGCGGTCCTTGCCGCCGACCTGGCGCTTCTCCTTGTCGGTGAAAAGCGCGTCGGCGACGGTCTCCGTGATGACCTCCCCACACTCGACGATAACAGCGCCGGTCGCCTCCTCGACGATATCCTCGGCGCAGACCTTGCCCTTCACCTTCGTGAGCCATTTCTCGCCGGCGAGCTTGACCTCCACCACGCGGTAGAAGAGCTCGAGAATCGAGCGGTTCGACGAGAACTCCTCGGCCATGGCACGCAGGAGACACGTCGCGGCGAACTTGCCGCTCTGGTCGATGCGCACGGACAGCGCATCTTTCTTCGTCACGTTGAGCTCGATCCAGCTACCTCGTTCGGGGATGATACGGCACGAGTGAAGGCGCTTCTCACTCGTGTGCAGCTCCTCCGAAAAGTCAACGCCGGGCGAACGGTGCAGCTGGCTGACGATCACCCGCTCCGCACCGTTGACGATGAACTCGCCGCCGCCGATCATGATCGGGATCTCGCCGAGGTAGACCTCCTCCTCGATCTGCTCCT
>CAYMLL010000510.1:0-3174 GCA_964390645.1 uncultured Planctomycetia bacterium
GACCGGCACGATCCAGAACGCCACGAGGATGCCGGCGATCACCCCGCCGATCGTGTGCACCGACAGGATGTGGAGCCCCTCGCGAAAGGTCTTCCCGCTGATGGAGACGAGGTCGCCGTTGTCGAGGTTGGTCGCGAACATCGACAGCCCGACGGCCCACCACGGAAGGGAGCGGCCGCCGAGGAACCACTGCCGGCTCGACCTCGTGCCGCGAGCGAGCCAGACGCCGAGGACGATCACGCCCGAGTTGAGGACGAGGACGATGATCCAGTCGAGGGTCGACACGGGGAGAGTCTCCTTGGAGGAGGGCCATGGTGCTGGGTGGCGGGGTTCTTGGGAAGGGGGTGCGGATTTTTCGGGGAATCGGCCCCGGAAGCGGCGCCCGGGTCGCGGACGGCCGCGGTCGACAAGCGGCTTTCCCATCCGGCTGCCGGTGAAGTATCATCTTCCTGGCGCCGGGTGCTCGGCTCAGCTTTCATCGCAGGGAGAGCGCGATGCGGACACGGTCACGACGGTGGTTTCTCGAGACCGGTGGTGCGGGGCTCGCCGCGCTGGCGGCTCCGCGCGTCGGTTCCGCGGGCGCCGCGGTCGACCTCTCCACCGCCGCCACCCGCAAGACGAGCGTCATCCTGTTCTGGCTGTCGGGCGGCCCGAGCCACATCGACATGTGGGACCCGAAGCCCGACGCGCCGCGCGAGATTCGCGGACCCTTCGGGACGATCGCGACGAAGCTGCCGGGGGTGCGCTTCTGCGAGCATCTGCCGCTGCAGGCGAGCATCCTCGACAGGCTCACGGTCGTCCGCTCCGTCGATTGCCGCGCGAGCGACCACACGCCGATCACGCTGCAGGCGGGGAACCCGCTGGCGCGGCGCACCAACGACGGCAAGGACGGGGGCGGGTATCCGTCGATGGGCTCCGTCGTCTCGAGGTTCCGGGGGCCGAACGAGCCGGGGCTGCCGGGCTTCGTCGGGCTCGCGAAGAGCTGGAGCTCGGACGTCTGGGGCGCCGGGCACATGGGGAGCGCGTACGAGCCCGTGAAGGGGCTCGAGCTCGCCGGCAAGTTCGCGCGGCCGCGCGGCATCACCATCGATCGTCTCGGGGATCGCGGGGAGCTCCGTCGCGGGCTCGACCGGCTGCGTCGCGAGATCGACGCCGGCGACAACATGGAGCGCGTCGACCGCTTCAGCGAGCAGGCGCTCGACCTCGTCGTCTCGGGCAAGGTCGAGAGGGCCTTCGACCTCGAGCGGGAGTCTCCGAGGACGCGCGACGCCTACGGGCGTCACAGCCTCGGGGAGAAGGCGCTCCTGGCGCGTCGCCTCGTCGAGCACGGCGTCACCTTCACGCTCGTAAGCGGTGCGTGGGGCTACTTCGATCACCACGGCGACGAGGTGCGCTGGGGCGGCATCGTCAAGGGGCTGAAGCCGCTGCTGCCGCGGGTCGACCGCACGCTCTTCGCCCTCGTCAACGATCTCGAGGCGCGCGGGCTGCTGGACTCGACCCTGGTGCTGATGATGGGCGAGTTCGGGCGATCACCGGTGATGACGAAGACCGCCGGCCGCGGGCACTGGCAGAACGTCATGTCGATGGTGATGGCCGGTGGCGGTCTGCGCCACGGGCAGGTCATCGGCAGCACGGACCGCAGGGGATACGACGTCGCCACGCGCCGGGTCTCGCCATCGGATCTCGCCGCGACGGTCTTCCGTCACCTCGGCATCGACCCCGGCGCCCACTGGACGAATCCGCAGGGTCGGCCGGTGCCGATCGTCACCGAGGGCGGCCGATCGATCGAGGAGCTCTTCTGATCGGCGGAGCTCCGGGCGAGGTCTCCGTGACATCGGGTCGATCCCGTCGTCCCGGACGCAGAGGCGCGATCCGGATGCAGACGAACGCTTCTCTGCGCCGTATCCTGGATGCCGGCGGTCCGGTTCCGGCCCCCAGAGGCTCTCTCGCATGCACGACGACTTCGGTGCTCCCGGCAATCCTGGCGACCTCGAGAAGCGAATCGACGAGCGGTCGGCGCGGGTGGGCGTCATCGGACTCGGCTACGTCGGTCTGCCGCTTCTCTGCGCGTTTCACCGCGCGGGATTTCCCGTCACCGGCTTCGATGTCGATCCCGGCAAGGTCGACTCGCTCAACCGCGGCGAGTCGTACCTGAAGACGGTCGGCCCGGATGTGATCGCCGAGCTCAGCGAGTCGGAGCGCTTCGAGGCGACCGGAGAGTTCGCGCGTCTCTCGCGTATGGACGCTGTGATCATCTGCGTGCCGACGCCCCTCACGAAGGCGCGGGAGCCGGACCTCTCCCACGTCGTCGACACGACGCGCGAGGCGGGCCGGCACCTGACGCGCGGGCAGCTGTTCGTGCTCGAGAGCACCACCTATCCGGGGACGACCGGGGACGTGCTGAAACCGATCCTCGAGGAGGGCGGCCTGGCGGTCGGGAGGGACTTCTTCCTTGCCTACTCGCCGGAGCGGGAGGACCCCGGGAACAAGACCTTCGACACGCGGACGATTCCCAAGCTGGTGGGCGGCTCCGACGAGGTGAGCGGCCGGCTCGCCGCTCGGCTCTACGCCGCGGCGGTCGAGAGCGTGGTGGAGGTGAGCGATGCCAACGTCGCCGAGGCGGCGAAGATCCTGGAGAACATCTACCGGGCGGTCAACATCGCCCTCGTCAACGAGCTCAAGGTCCTCTTCGACCGCATGGGGATCGACATCTGGGAGGTGATCGACGCCGCCAGGACGAAGCCCTTCGGCTTCCAGGCGTTCTATCCCGGGCCGGGGCTCGGCGGGCACTGCATCCCGATCGACCCGTTCTACCTGACGTGGAAGGCGCGACAGTACGACCTGTCGACGCGCTTCATCGAGCTCGCCGGCGAGATCAACTCGGCGATGCCGGAGTTCGTCGTCCACAAGGTCGCTGGTGCGCTGAACCGGGCTCGCAAGACGATCAACGGCAGCCGTGGGCTCGTCGTTGGCCTGGCGTACAAGCCGAACACGGAGGACGTGCGCGAGTCGCCGGCCTTCCGGATCATCCGGCTCCTCGAGGAGCACGGTGCCGATCTGCGCTATCACGACCCGCACGTGCCGACGCTCAAGCCCTCGCGTTCCTACGACGGTGACATCGAGAGCGTCGACCTGACCGAGGCGGAGCTCTCGTCGAGCGACTTCACGCTGATC
>CAYMLL010000511.1:0-3143 GCA_964390645.1 uncultured Planctomycetia bacterium
GCGAGCGGTCCCGACACCGCCACGCCGCCGCCGCCGGGGAGTGTCGCGCTCGCCGACTCGATCGTCAGCTCGCCGGCCTCGTCCCCGGAGCGGGTCAGGACGCCCCGGACCGCGAGCGAAGCGGACTCCTCGGTGGTGCGCGAGCCCGACGCGACCGTCGCTCTGGCGAGCGCCTCGAGCCGGAGAGTCAGCCGCTCGAGAAGGCCGTGCATCCGTGCCTCGACCTCGACGTCGACGCGGCCCGCCAGGACGTCCAGCGACTCCGGGTCTCCGGCCGCGACATCGTCGACCGTGCTCGAGAGGGTCAGGCTCATGTCCTCGAGCCAGACTCCCTCGAGCGATCCCGAGAGGCGGAGCGACGCCGAGTGGACGAGATCATCGACGCGCTCGACGAGACGGTCCTCCCCCAGGTCGCCCACGCCACGCTCTCTGGTACGCAGCCACGGGAGCACCGTCGAGGCGCGCACCCCGTCGACCACGATCTCGCTCCCCGCGAGACGATGTCTCACCTCGCCGTCGGTGCCGTGCTCGATGTCGACGCGACCCTTTACCGAGATCACCGAGTCGAGAGCTCGCGCGCGCAGATCGTAGGCCACGCCGACGTCGCTGCCGAGATCGTCGATGACGATCTCGACCTCGTCGACCGGCAGGTCGCGCCCCTCGAACCGGACGGTCGCCTCGCCGCCCTCGATCACCATGCTCCCGAGGGTGAAGGGCAGCGTCAGGGGTGAGTCGTGGTCGCGGTCCTGCGCCCGCGGGAAGCGCGGCAGGAAGGCCAGCCCGCCGAGGTTCTCGTCCAGGTTGAGGAAGAGCCTCGGTCGCACGAAGCGAAGCTCGTCGATCTCACCACGTAGAAGGTCGACGGGGTCGTAGCGCAGCGAGATCTCCGCCGCCGTGAAGCCCAGCCGGTCGCCGGCGTCCGCCGAGACGGAGCGCAGACGTGTCAGCGTCAGTCGCCCGAGCGGCTCGGAGCCGACGGAGTCGATGCGCACCGGCACGTCGAGCACTGACGAGAGGATGTCCTCGACGACGTGGTTGAGGTTGCCGCTCTGTCCCAGCCACGGCAGGGCGACGAAGAGGCCGAGTATCAGCAGGACGACAAGGACCAGGAGGACGCCGGCCGCCCATCGCAGAGCGGCGCGACCTCGCCGGGCGAACCCGCGGGACGCATCCGGAGGTCGGCTCGCGGTCTTCGCGGTCTTCGCGGTCTTCGCGGTTTTCGCGGTGTTCATGGCGCGACCTTCGCGGGAGACGATTCGCGCCCGCTGCGGCGTGACTCGGCGGTATTGTACCGTCTCGCAGGGACACCGTCCCGGCACCTTCCTGGTGAGACGGCCGAGCGCCACGGATCTTCGCCGAATCCGTCCGGATCGAGCACCGGCCCGTCGATCGACGCCGCTTGAGTCGCCCGCACGCGGCGGTTACGGTGACAGCGGGGCGCTCGTTCTCACTGCGACGGTCCTGCGTCCACCCTGCGTCCACCCTGCGTCCACCCTGCTGGAGCCGACCATGAGAACCCGGCTGCTGACATCCGTCCTTCTCGCGTGTGCCTCGATCTGCGGCCCGCTCCGCGGGGCGCCGCCGAACGTGGTCCTCATCCTCGTCGACGACATGGGCTACTCGGACATCGGGTGCTACGGCGGCGAGGTCCGCACACCCAACATCGATCGGCTGGCGAGGGGGGGACTGCGCTTCACGCGCTTCTACAACACCGCGCGCTGCTGCCCCACCCGCGCGAGCCTGATGAGCGGCCTCTATCCGCACCAGGCCGGCATGGGATGGATGACCACGGACCTCGGACACGACGGCTACCGCGGCGACATCAACCGGCGCTGTGTCACGATCGCCGAGGTGCTGAGGGCGGCCGGCTACTCCACCTACATGGCGGGCAAATGGCATTTGACGAAGCACAAGGGGCCGGAG
Organism: uncultured Planctomycetia bacterium; assembly: GCA_964390645.1. Taxonomy (GTDB): domain Bacteria; phylum Planctomycetota; class UBA8108; order UBA8108; family UBA8108; genus CAYMLL01. Next base: position 1,924 of record CAYMLL010000511.1, read on the forward strand.
GGGCCGAAGGACAACTGGCCGCGCCAGCGCGGCTTCGAGCGCTTCTTCGGCACCATCACCGGAGCGGGCAGCTTCTACACCCCCGCCAGCCTGACGCGTGAGAACACCCAGCTGACCGAGTACCCCGAGGGCTTCTTCTACACCGACGCGATCAACGACACGACGGTCGCCTACATCGAGGAGCACGCGACAAAGCGGGCCGACAGGCCCTTCTTCTGCTACGTCGCGCACACGGCGCCGCACTGGCCGCTGCACGCGCTGGCGGAGGACATCAACCGGTACCGCGACGTCTACCGCGTCGGCTGGGACAGGATCCGCGAGCGCCGTCTCGCGCGCATGGTCGAGCTCGGGATCATCGACAGGAGCTGGAAGCTGTCGGCCCGTGATCCGGGCGTCCTGGCGTGGAAGGACGTCGACGACAGGCGCAAGGAGGAGATGGCGCTGCGCATGGCGATCTACGCGGCGCAGATCGATCGCGTCGATCAGGGCGTCGGACGCATCGTCGCCGCTCTGGAGAGGACCGGGAAGCTCGACGACACGCTGATCCTCTTCCTCGCGGACAACGGCGGCTGCGCCGAGGGCGGCGTCTGGGGCTTCGAGCGCCACAAGAACGGCAAGCTCGGCGAGAACAGCTCCTTCGCCAGCTACGGCCGCTCGTGGGCGAACGCCTCGAACACACCGTTCCGCGAGTACAAGCACTGGGTGCACGAGGGCGGCATCTCGACGCCGCTCATCGCGCACTGGCCGAAGGGATTCGAGGCACGCGACGAGCTGCGCCACCAGCCCGGCCACCTGATCGACATCATGGCGACGTGCGTCGACGTGTCGGGCGCCGACTATCCGGGCGTCCACCTCGGCGTCAAGATCAAGCCGATGGAGGGTCGCAGCCTGGTGCCGGCCTTCGCGGGCAAGCCCCTGGAGCGCCGGGCGATCTACTGGGAGCACGAGGCGAACCGCGCCATCCTCGTCGGTGACTGGAAGCTGGTCGCCAGGGGACGCAAGGGCGCCTGGGAGCTCTACGACCTGAAGACCGATCGCACCGAGACCAGGAACCTCGCCGATGAGCATCCGCGGCGCGTCGAGAAGCTCGCCGCCATGTGGCAGGCCTACGCGGAGCGCGCCGACGTGCTGCCGATCTACCCGCGCCAGACCAGGAGCGCCAAGGCGGCCAGGAAGAAGTCCGCAAGACGCCCGGACGGCAAGGGCGCGACGAAGAACGC
>CAYMLL010000512.1:0-3141 GCA_964390645.1 uncultured Planctomycetia bacterium
TGGACCGCTGGCTCGAGAGAGCCGCGTCCTACTGCCGAGAATTCAACGACACGACGATCACACAGCTCGATATCCCAGAGATCCAGGCCGACGAACCACGAACGATCGCAGGAGGCAAAGGCGACGCGGTCTGGATCTTTGCCGCAATCGACGTTGCCACCCGACTCTGGCCCTCGGCCGTGGTTGGCAGGCGAAGCTATCGAAACACCCAGGCACTCTTCAAAGACTTACTGGCGCGGATGCGCGAGTTAAGTTTCCCACTGATCGTCACCGACGGATTCGAGTACTACGAGAAGGTTGTTCAGCGACTCTTTGGAATCTGTTGCATCTACGCCCAGGTGCTGAAGACCCGGCGCAACGATCGGGTGGTTCGAGTCGAGCGTCGTCACGCGATCGGCGCTCGTTGGAGACTGGAAGAGGCGCTTCTTGAGTCCGAGGACTCCTCCACTCTCAACACGTCGTTCATTGAACGGTTGAATCTCACAATCCGCCAGGGCACCGCGTACCTAACCCGACGCTCCGCCTGTCATGCACGTTCACGCCAGAGGCTCGAAGACCAGATTGAGCTCTTTCGCTTTCACTACAACTTCGGGCGCCCTCACAGAGCGCTCAAGTTCGGGAGTGAAACGAGAACGCCGGCGATGCAGGCTGGGCTGACGAATCAAAGACTTTCCTTTCGAGAGGTCTTCACTTGCCGGGTCGCTCCACCATCATCGGGTTCAGCTGACGGAGTGTCCGCTCGGCGCGACGTCATCCGTTGTGCGGCGTTCGACGCTCGTCGGATCAAGCATTTCGTTGCGGCATAGCAACACCGGATGGCGGAAGCACCGACGCACGCGGGAGGCGGCCGGGGCCGAGGGTAAGAGGGTAAGAGGGTAAGAGGGTAAGAGGGTAAGAGGGTAAGAGGGTAAGAAAGACCTAGGGTAACGGCCTGGCAGAGCGAAAACCGTGGATGTCGCTGCGGATGCCCGGGTGGGCCCCGAAGCGGTTCGCCGAACGACAGTACCCGGTGCTGTTGCTCCAGCTGCCGCCGCGGTCGACGCGGTCCCCGGAGCCCGAAGTGGAGACCGGATCCGGCCCGGCGGCCGCGGGAGTGCCATAGAAGTTCGCGTCATAGACATCCTCACACCACTCCCAGACATTGCCGTGCATGTCGTGAAGCCCGAAGCCGTTCGCCGGCAGGCTCCCCACGGCCACGGTCTTCCGTCGATCGAGCCCCTTCGGAGCGCCGCCGTAGGGGTACTTTCCGTTATAGTTCACCTGTTCGGACGTGATCGTCGCCCCGAAGCTGAACGGGGTGTTCGTCCCCGCCCGGCAGGCGTACTCCCACTGCGCTTCCGTCGGCAGTGATAGCCCGGTCTTCTTGCAGAACTCCTGGCACTCTCCCCACGAGACCTGCTCGACCGGCAGGTCTTTGCCCTTGAAGTGTGAGGGGCTCGTCCCCATCACCCGCTTCCACTGAGCCTGCGTCACCTCGTACTTGGCGATCAGGAAAGGACTCAGCGTCACCTCGTGGACCGGACCTTCGTCGTCGTGGCGCTCAGCCTCCGAGGCCGGGCTCCCCATCTGGAACTTCCCCCCCGGCAGCTTGACGAAGACGATGCCGGTTCTCTCTTCGCGAAACTCCTCGTAGCCCTGGGCGTTCTTCCCCAGCGGTGTGAAATCAGGCGTAACGGGCGTAACGTATTCTCGGCACGAGAGCAGGGGCAAGACTCCGACGACGGTAAGAAAGACAAAGACGCGCAGGGCTTTCTTGTTCGTGTCCATGGGTCCTCCGAGGCGGGTTGATGTCTTTGCATCGCTCAGGGGCGACCCTGATGCGTCGGCATCCTACTGGATCGGAGGGCCGCTATGAAGGAGCGCCGGCCCGCTCGCAGTCACCACCTTCGCGGCGCCTACGGGTTCACGATCACCGGGCGAATCGCTCGTCACCCGGGGCCGCAACGCCGCGGCCTCAGGCGCATGACCTGCGGCCACGCCCGATGTTGTAGATCATGCGCGGACGAAGCGACGTGACGATGGATCACGGTCTCCCGTGTTCCGCGTTCTCCGTCGCCGCCTCTCGGCGAAATCGGCGCACGTCGTCGTCGCGGGCGAGCATCCCCGACAGGATGAGCGTCACCGCGACGACACGATCGAGACTGACCTGGCGAGCCTTGTAAACCACCCCCATCCCGCCGCGCGCGATCTCCTGAAGGAGCTCGTGGTCACCGACGTAGCGAAACCGGGTCCCGGGTTCGAGCGGATCCGTCTGTTCGCTTTCGTCACCGCATCGCGCCTGGCCGTCCAGGCTGCCGTCCGCAGCGGCGTCGGCGGGCACCGGCAACGTGGCGGGGAGCGGCGCGTCGGAGTCGCCCACGATCCCTGACCCGGTGTTCCCTGCCTTGAGAAGACACTGTAGGCAGAGCCGGTGCGGCCCTCCTCTGGGGAGCTCATCGCCGCATTGCGGACACGCCAAGGGCTCAGGCATGAGAGGCTCTCGTTTCGAAAATGGTCCCGAGCAAGTGGTGACGAAGCGCGCGGCGACAGTTCCCCCTGCTGCTGCGCATCCTCCTGCCTCCTGATTCGGCACCGCGAGCATCGCGACCCGTAGGCGGACGTTCTTGCCGCAACTGGCATGCCCCCCCCGCACGTACGAGCGAAGCTCGTAAGCGCCTACCGGCAAGATATTTCGGCGCCCGGCGGTGATCAGGCATACAGCGATCGGGGGCGGGTGGGGACGACATGTCGCCGGCGTGACGAGATGTCGTCGCCGAGCCGGCGCCTTGAAGCGACTGCCAGAAGGCAGCCCGTAGGGCCAAGAAACTCATCCCGTCCCTCGATAGTAGTATTTCAGCACGACTGCCCACCAGAACCCCCGGGACTTTCCTGTGCGGAACTCCACTCCGCGCTCCTCTTTATCCATATCCATCGCCGCAAGTCGTTGCCGCATCTCGCGTCGATCGGGACGTCCGCCACCGAGTTCGCCGCCAGCATCGCCCGCTACTCCGGGCGGGCGTCGAGCCCCGTGGGATTCGCGCTCCGTAACTCGTTGCGGTGTCGCGCCCCCTGCATCGGGTTAGCTCGGGACTCGTCCCGAGCTAACGGAGATAGAGAGCGACAAGCGCCGATCTCAACGCGCAGAACCGCCCCCGACGTCCC
>CAYMLL010000513.1:0-3138 GCA_964390645.1 uncultured Planctomycetia bacterium
TCTCCCTGTAGTCTCGATCACCGTGGTAGACACCGTCGATCGCCGCGGTCATCCGGTAGTACTCGACCTGGGTGATCGGATCGAACTTGTGGTCGTGACAGCGCGCGCAGTTGACGGTGAGCCCGAGGAAGGTCTGGCCGAGCGCGCCCACGATCTCCTCCAGCTCATCTTCGCGGGCGAGCTTCCGCATCATCGGGCTCGATCCGACCACCGTGTTGTGCACGCCCGCTACCAGGAAGCCGGTGGCGGAGAGGCCCTCGTGGCTACCGTTCTCGAGGATGTCCCCGGCAATCTGCAGACGCGCGAAGCGGTCGAACGGCATGTCCTCGTTGAACGCGCGGATGACCCAGTCACGGAAGTGCCAGAAGTTGTCGCGCGGCCTGTTGCGCTCGAAGCCGTCGCTCTCGCCGAAGCGCACTATGTCCAGCCAGTGACGTCCCCATCGCTCTCCGTAGTGCGGCGAGTCGAGCAGCCGGTCGACGAGCGCGCGAAACTCCCTGTCCGACGGGTCGGCCATGAAGGCGTCGACTTCGGCCGGCGTCGGCGGCAGACCGGTGAGGTCGAAGAAGAGCCGGCGCACGAGAAGACGAGGGCCGGCGGACGGGGAGTAGGCGAGATTCTTCCTTCGCAGCTCCTCGAGGAGAAACGCGTCGATCGGGTTGCGCGTGGCGGCCTCGCCCGTGTTCGGGACTTCCGGGCGACGCAGCGGGCGAAGAGCCCAAGCGTCACCTCCGAACGAGACGTCGCACAGCCAGAGAGACGCGACAAACAGCAGGGGCGTCGGCGAGTAGCGGAGCACCGGTTCCTCTTTTCGTCCTGGCGAGAGCGCGCTGAACAGCCGCCGGTTGAAACGTCCATCCTACTGTACTTCGCCGTCAGCACAACGAGCCGTAGCGCCCGCCGGGGGCAGCATCCGGGTCGCGCCCGGGACGGACGGGTCGGCCCCGATCGGAGCCCGCCTCGAGATGACCTCGGGCGCGTTGACTCGACTCCCCACCCCGTTCGATGCGTCCCGCGCCGGCGGACGGCGCCGCGCAAGGTCCCGGAAGCCGGCCCGGCAGAGGGCTCCGCAGAGCGCCCGGTCAGTCGCAGGGAGCGTACTCCTCGCAGAGGAGCTCGTCCGCCGTACGATCCACCCCGCAGCCGGGGCCGGGCTGCGGAAGCGGGCCGCGCCCCGCGCACAGGTAGCCAAGGACGGCCACCACGTCGCTGACGTTGAGCCGACCGTTGTCGTCAACGTCCGCCGACTTCGGGCACACGAGTGGCCCTCCCTGGCGGAAGAAGAACTCGAGCAGCGCGATGCCGTCGGTCACGTTGACCACACCGTCCGGGTGGACGTCACCTCGCAGGAACCGCCTCACCACCGAGCTCCGGATGAGCTCCCGGTCGAACGACACGACCTCCGGCCGTGCCAGCACCTCGAAGTCACTTCCGAAGTAGGTCGCCTCCGCCGCGATCTCCGCGTGCGGATCCGGAGCCACGAGCCCGACCGCATGAACCGGGGCGGCGACTCCCTTCCCCTGCAGCGGCGGGTCGACCACGACGAGGTAGCGCACGTTCTCGTTGTGAGGAGCGGCGGCGTAGACAAGACTCCAGTAGTCGTTCACCTCGCGCGCCGCGCCGGCGAGGAGCAGACCCGCGCTCACCAGCGCCGCCGGCCCGGTGCCGCGCGCGTTCTCGGTCGGCCGGAACCGCTCCAGGAGATGTAGCGTATCGCCGCCCTCGAGCTCCACCTGGACATCCCAGAGCGGAAGCTCCTCGTAGCCGCACGACGCGTACACGAGCAGTGACTCCCGCTGGTCCTCTCCCGCTGCTCCGGACTCGCGCAGAGTGCCGAGCAGCACGATTTCGTCGACGAGAAGTCGGCTCTCGAACGTTCGCGTCCGCTCGACGGGCTCCGCCTCCACGGCGCGGAAGTCGAGCAGAGACATGGAGATCACGACCGTCGCGCCGTCAGCGAGCGAGAACCGCTGCTCGAAGGAGAAGCGGTAGGTTGTCTCGCCGCCTCCCGAAGGAAGGTCGTCGACGCGAAACACCCCCGGTCCCAGCGGTCTGGCGACGTTCTGCTCCGTTCCGATCACGAGCTCGGCGATGAGGTCTGCGGAGAACTCCCCGGCGGTCGTCGGCAAGGTCAGGCTCCCCGCGACGAGCCGCAGCCGGCTCTTGAGCTCGAGCTCCCGGCGCGGATCCCGATCGACGCGGGCGAACTGCCCGCAGGCGAACGTCTCCTCTGGAATCTCCAGAACGAAGGTCGGCGCCGGCCCCGTCGTGACGTTTCGCACGAACGGTCGGACCTGCTTGACAGCCAGCTGATCGTCTGCGTCGATCTTGAACTCGACATCCATCAGCACGTCATCGCGGTCGCGATCCCCGAGCTCGAGGGGAAACTCGTGGTCGATGTGCCAGAGCAGACGGCCGAGCTCCCGTAGCCGCTCGTCGGAGAGCACGACCCGCCCCGGAGGGAGGATCGACGAGTTCCGGGCGCGCGTGATCCGGACGACCTCGCCGTCGACGACCTCGAGGAGATTCTTCTCGGCCAGAATCGCCGGGTCAGGATTCACCACGCTCGTCTCTCCCGTCTGCACCGCGATCACGTAGCGGTCGTCGAAAGGATTCACCGGGTTACCGGTGAAGGCGACCCCGTTGGCCTGCTCCGCGACGAATGTCCTCGTCACCAGGAGCGCCATGGCGACCCGATCCTGCGGGATCCCGGCAAACTCCCGCTCCTCGAAGGCCCGAGAGTTCCAGAGGCTCGCCCAGACCCCACGGAGCGCGCGCACGATGCCCCGTTCATCGGTCTCGGCGAGCTCACACAGGGAAGGACCCGAGTCGTCCTCGTCGAGTTTGTCGGCAGCGCACGCGGAGAGCGACCGGTAGAGGCCGGCGCCGCTGAACTCGAGGAGGTCCTCCGCGTTGGACGACGACCGGAACCGCACGCGATCGGTGGTCGATCCGAAGACCTCCTCGATGCGTCCGGCGAGGCGGGAGACGAGCTCGGGGCTGACCACCATCTCGTCGGCTCTCATGCGCGCACGAAGACGCTCGAGAGCCTCGAAGCGTACTTCGGGGTCGGTCTGGAATCCGGGGTCGTCGAAGAGCTCTTCGAGGTACTCCTCGAGCGTGACGAGAGCGAGATCC
>CAYMLL010000514.1:0-3113 GCA_964390645.1 uncultured Planctomycetia bacterium
GTGGGTGGGGCCCGGGGGGGGGGGGGGGGGGTCGGCCGGCGGGGGGGCGGGGGCGGCGGCGGCGGCCGCGGGCTGCTCTTCATCCCCGTCCGGGGCCATGCCGACACCGTCAACCTCCCCGGGGTCCTCGAGGCTGCCCCCCGCACCGGCGACCTCCTCCTCATCGGCGGCCGGGGCGTCCTCGTCTTCGGCCTCCGGTCGGTTGTCCAGCTCCCAGCTGCGACCGACGTCGCCCTCTCCACGATCGCCGGCGTTGAGATCGCTCATCAGGCCCGACGGCAACAGGGTGAGCCCTACGAGCAGGGCGAGCGCGGTGACCCCGCGCACGGCCGTCGTGACCGACCGCATCCCCAGAAGAAGCCGCACGCGCGACTGCCCCTTCTTCCTCTCCTCCTTCATCGTCAGCTTGGCGATGGCCCCGGAGAGCTTCTCGTAAAACCCGTCCAGATCCCCTTCAGCGACATCGACCGTGAAGTCGATGCGCACGAGGTTGGAGTCGCCGACGACGCGCGAGAAACGCTGGTCGCGACGCTCGAGATCCTCTTCCCGTGCCTCCTTCTGACGCAGCACGATGTAGTCGAGATCCCGCGCCTTCTGGTCGACCAGCTCGCGGTGGCCCTCAACCGTCGCCGGGTATCGAACCGCGGGTCGCTCGACGGCGCGGTACTTGTGTCCGGGATACTCCTGCACCTCACCGGTGCGTATCAGCTTCTCGAGGGCGCGCTTGGCGTCGTCGAGGGTGAAGTTGCGCGTCGGTGAGAGGATCGGCGAGACGCTCTCGTAGATCTCCTCGAGACTGAGCATCTGATCCTGAAGCGTCCGCGCGACCTCGCGTTCGGGCGACTTCGGGTTGTTGCGCGTCTCCTTGAGGTAGTTCTCGATGCTCTTGTCGGTAACGCCGCAGCGGCTGGCGGTCTCGCGCTTGTCGAGCCCCCGTCTGCGGATCGCCACGTCGGCTACCGAGCCCCGGAGGTCTCGCTCGACCTCCTTCAGCGGGAGGGAGTCGTCGATGATGGTCGCCGCCAGACGATCGATCAGAAGTCCTGCGTAGTCGTCGGGATCGGAGCAAACCGGCTTGACCACACCGTTCGAAGGAGCCCGATTGCTGACCTGCATGCCGCCCTCCCTTCGTTCCGACCCCGCGAATCCCGGCTGCCGAGCCGGAGCGCCCGCCGTCCGAGCGCCTCCCGTCCGACGCGGACGGAAGCGCGTCACACCCGGGGGTGTCCGAACCCCGCGGCACGAACCGCGGCCGACCCGACTCCCCGCTTCCAGTTCCTGGGCAGGTGGTTGACGTCGTCATCCTACGAGCGGGTTCCACCTGACCATAACCATTGTAGGTGTCCCTTCAGCCATCGCCCTCGCGAAAAAAGTTTCCCCCCTCTGTTTACCCAACGTTTTTCCCAAGTCCTTGGATCCGAGAGCTTTATATTAAGAGCGAGGGTCGGGAATCGGCGTTGGCCCAATCCTCCCGTGGCGCCCGCGCAACATTGCCGGGACGGTCGTCGGTCGGTGGCCGTAGTCCTGAGCGAGGGACAGGTCCGACGAGACGCTCGCCTCCCGAAAGCGAGCCCCCGAGCAAAGTACGACCCACTAAGAGTCGAGGCGTTTCCCCACGACCCTCATCACAAACCCTCCCTGAACGATGAAACGATTCTCCCCTCCAGACCCCTGAAACGCCGGACTCGTCTCCGAGGCTGGATTCCGGCCCGTGAGCTCGCGGTGGCTCGGTCATACGACCCTTCATGCCCTCGCCTCCGCAACCTGGAAGCTCCGCGGGATCCAGCCTCGGTCCTACCCTCCGCGGATTTGCCGCCGCGATCCTTCGCTGCCACCGACCGACCGCCTGAGCAGACGCTCATGCTACAATCGTGTTCGGTGCACCCATGATCCAGAAGCTCCTCGTCACCGCGATCGTTCTGGTCGTGCTCTTCCTCGTCCTCTTCCCCAGGCGAGTACCGCAGCTCCTGCGGTCCCTCGGGCTAGGCGTCGGACGCACGGGTCGACTCGGCCGGGAGTTCGCCACCGGGGTCGAGGAGGCGAACAGCCCGCTGGCGAAGGCCGAGGCGCAGGCCGGTGAGGTCGTGCTCGCACGCATGCTCTCGAAGCGCCCCCCCTGTGACGACCCGGATCTGCAGGCCGCGGTAACGGAGCTCGGCCGCCGCCTCTGCGAGCATGTCGTGCGCCGCGAGATCGACTACAGGTTCATCGCGGTGGAGTCCGACGAGCCGAACGCCTACGCGGTTCCCGGCGGCACCATCCTGATCACTCGAGGACTCGTCCATCTCTGCGGAGGCGACCTCGACCTCGTCGCGGGCGTCCTGGCGCACGAGGTCCAGCACATCGATCGCAGACACTGCCTCAACCAGCTCGCGGCCTCGACGGCCGCGCGCACATCGTCACGGTTCCTGCGCCTCGGCGGCGGCCTCCTCGGTAGCACCGTGACCCAGGCGCTCGAGAAGCTGCTGGTGGAGGGCTACCGTCAGGATCAGGAGACCGAGGCCGATCTCGAGGGCGCGGAACTCGCCGCACGCTCCGGTTACGACCCTCGCGGCCTGGAACGCCTGCTCACGCTGCTGGAGCGACCCTCACCCGACGGTCAGGGCCCGTTATGGGCGAGGCTCGACTACTTCCAGGGACACCCGCCGATCGCCGAGCGCATCGCCCGCCTGCGCCGGCGCCACGGAGACAGCGCCCCTTAGCGGCCCGTCGAGAACGGGTTCGAGTCGCGAGAGCGAGCCCTTCGGACCGAGATCGACGCGCCAGCTCGAGGGCAACGACTGAAGCGCCGGGTTCCGGCACCGGAGAGCTCCGGAACGACGACCGCCTTGGCGCCGAGTCGACCTCCCGGGACGACTGCCGGCCTGGAAGCTGAAGCCGGAGATCTTCCGCAAGCCTGGCCACACAGCGGCGGGCCGTGAGGCCGATATCGAACGCACCGGCATCGCCCCCCGAGACGTGGCGCGGCGTCACGACAACCATGCCCGATCCTCGGAAGATCCCGAGAATTGCCGAGATCTCCGTCGCTCCTCCTCGATAAACCTCCGGTCTCGCGTCGTCATCGCGTCCCGGTCCCGGAGCTCCTCGCAATCCAGGGGGCGCACGAAACCCCG
>CAYMLL010000515.1:0-3110 GCA_964390645.1 uncultured Planctomycetia bacterium
CAAAGCCCAAATGGTACTGCACTTCCGTCCCCGAGCGATTCATGCACCAACGCCGCAGATGGACGCGAAGCGGTCGGCTGTACTCGATCAACTGCAGGCTATTGTTCGCGACTCCCCTATTCCGTGGCCCATGGAGTCGATTCCTCTGACCAACTGGTGGGCCCTTCGGTGCTGGCCACGAACTTGCGCCAGACGCGACCGGTCCGTGTGTCGATCACGAAGACGTTGACGCCACTAGTGGCAACCATCTGGTAGCGTGCGCTCGTTGACTCCACGTTGCCTGACGTCCGTCCGTCCGTTGACGAAAATTTACCCGGCGCCGCCAGCACAACGGCCGAAAGTAGAATGCACACACCAACGATAATTGCCGCTGTTCTGTCCATTTCCTTCTTCTTGCGAACGACTGCGTTCACGCCCGTGCTTTACCGTGTCGCTGACAGAGAGGTGATCTCGCCCCGGGTCCCTTGGGTACCCGGGCCCGCGAAGGCCGTTCTCGGCGATTCTCAACGTCCGAATCTCTCGAACGCCGCACGACAAGAGAACCCGAGCAACCGCAGCGTGCGCCGATGTGTAGACAAAGTCAACATATCAGGCGGCTCCGGATCTGCGACGACGTCCGATGTTGCCGATCATGCGACCTCGCACCCCCTGCAATCCGTCGTCGCGGTACTCCAGGCGTTTCAGCGAGACCGGAGGGCGATCGATGTATTGAAGCACTGACTCGAGCTCGAGGCGGTCACCTTGCGCCACGCGGCGACTCCCATCGACACCGAAGCCGGAGTGCCTCCAGGAGCGTAGCAGCTCGACGCGCTCTTCGATGATGGCTTCGCACTTCAGGAAGGCCCGGAAGACCTCATCACGAAAGATCTCCTCGAGAGCCGAGAATTCCACGTCGTCGGGAACGGGACGACTCTGACAGTTCAACGCACGCTCCGGTCGAAGCGATCCGGCTCGGCGACGCTTGCTGCAGGCTCTGGCCCGCGGTCTGTGCGCGATTCTCGTCCCGCCGCGAAAATGTCAGAGATTCGTCGCAACTCTCACGACAACTTGCGGTTTCATGGATAGATCTCGAAAGGAGACTCTATGAAATCGACATTGAGAATCGCGACATGGCTCGCGCTCTTTGGCGCGCCCGCATGGGCCGCGCAAGAGTCCGCGGCCGAAGAGTCGGACCGAAAACCGGCGACCACCGTCAACGATCCGGCTTCGGACTCTTCGGAATCTCCCGACCTGCGAGAGCGTATCGCGTGGTTCGGCACTTGGCAGAGCGCGCAACGCGAAGCGCGACGCAGCCAACGCCCCATTCTGCTCATCGCGGCCGCGCCGTTTTGCCACAGCGTGCCCGGAATCTGGTGACCGGGCAAGCAAGAGATGGACAGGAGTTTCCTGTCCCATGCCGGTGTCATCGCCGAATCGCGCAAGTTCGTCTGCGTTCGCCTTCAGACCTACGAGAACCGCGACGAGAGAGATCTCCTGAAGTCGATCTTCATCGGAAGGTCGGGCGATCTCGAGAACACGACTTTTTCGATCATGGATCCGAGCGGCACGGAAGATTTGGTGCGTCCCGGTCGATCGCCCAAAAGGACGTTTTCCGACCCCGCGGCGATGGCCGATCGCATGCGGATCATCGCGGAAAATCTGAAGGCCAGGGCTCCCGCGAATGTCCCGGCCTTGCCCTACCTGGAGAGCTTGCGCTTGGCGCTCAACGTCGCCGCCTGTGACAACTTGCCACTGGTCGTCACACTCGCGGATTCGGCAAAAGAGCTCGAGAGCATGGAACAGAAACTGCTCCCGCTCGCCTGGAGTCGATCGCTGCAAGGAAACTTCCTCTACGTATCGGCCAAGAGGGAAGAGCTGAAAGACAAGGTCGAAGGCTTGCGTCCCGACTCGGACATCGTGATTCTCGATCCGGAGACTTTCGGACGCTTCGGCAAGGTTCTGAGTCAGCTTCCGTCCGACGTTGGCACTTCGCAGCTCCTCGACGAGCTGCGACGAGCCGGTGAGCAACATATCCCCGACGTCAAAGAACGCTTTGACCACGTGAGAGACGGCGGTCGAAAGGGGATTCGCTGGGAAAGTAAACTGGAGGTCACCGATCCGGGCGGACGGGACGCAAGACGACGTAGCGCTGATCGGAGACGCGGTGATCGTAGACGCGGCGATGATCGGAGACGCGGTGATCGTCGACGCGGTGATCGTCGAAGTAGTGATCGTCGAAGCGGTTCTTCTCCGAGCGAAGATCCCGGTTCGTCCCGTCGCGGCGAACAAGGCGGCGAAACGAGTCCGTCGCGAGAGTCATCACGACTACTTCATCCACTCTTGCGCGCGATCGACGCGAACGGCGACGGAGAGCTCAGTCGCGAAGAGATCGCGGTTTCGGCCCGTGCCATCGAAAAGCTCGACAAGAACGGTGACGGCAAGATCAGCTCGGACGAGCTTCGGCCCCGCAGAAGACGATCCGACTGAAGCGCCACGGTCGGCACCAACCGGCAAGCAGTCAAGGGAAGCTCAGAGATTGAGATCCATGACTCGAAGTCGTCGTTGCATCGTTCCGGTTCGGCCTCGTTTCCAGCTGGTCCTGTGTTGTTTGCAGAGAACCGGATGGCTGAGCGCCATCGTGTTGACCTTGCTGAGCGCCGAGACTCTGCTCGCCCAGCAGAGCGCCGCTTCGCCCGCGAATCTCGGAAGGCCGAACATTCTGATCGTCTTCACCGACGACCAAGGCTACGCGGACTCTTCTTGTTTCGGCTCCAGGACCAACAAGACGCCGCGCATGGATCGGCTGGCCGGCGAAGGGACTCGCTTCACCGACTTCAACAGACAGGAAGTCTCGACCCAGGCCCCTCTATAATCCGGGCCCGCGCAGGCCGCTCTCAGCGTCCGAACCGCTCGAACGACGCACGCACGAGAACCCGAGCACCCGCAGCGTGCGCCGCTGTGTAGACGACGTCCACACCTCACCCGGCCCCGGCGCGTTCAGGACGCAGCACGACCGCCAGACCCCACGCCTGAATACGCCGGGGACTGAGAGGAGTAACCGTCCGACTCGCAAGCTGATGCCCCCTTCCGTCCCGCCGGCCTGAGCGTCACGATCTCGGCAGGAGGTAGCA
>CAYMLL010000516.1:0-3106 GCA_964390645.1 uncultured Planctomycetia bacterium
GAGACGCGGGAGGCGGACGTTCGCCGACGCGCCCTGCAGTCGTTCTGCCTCGCGGTCCTGAACTCGCCCGAGCTCCTCTACATCGACTGAAGCGACCGTATTCCCATGACGACCCACCACGCTCCCGAAGCTCCGGCGCCCGCGACGAGCCGCCGCGCCCTCTTCGGTCGCGTCGCCGACGGCTTTCTCGGCGCCGCGCTCGCCGGTCTCGCCACCGCCGGGGCCTCACGGGCGTCACCCTCGCGCGTCGCGCACGCCGGGTCGGATCCGGCGCCGGGCACGCGATCGCGTCCGCCGCACCTGCAGTGCCGTGCGCGGTCGATCATCCAGCTCTTCATGACGGGCGGGCCGAGCCAGGTCGATCTTCTCGACCCGAAGCCGGCGCTGCGCGAGCACGCCGGAGAGCTGCCGCGGGCCTTCCTCGACAGCGTCGAGTCGGTCGGCGCGGCGCACGGGCTGCTGCCGTCGTACTGGGACTTCCACAGGCACGGCGAGTCCGGCCTGGAGATCTCCGAGCTCCTGCCTCATCTCGCCGCGAGCGCCGACCGCCTCGCCGTGATCCGGTCGATGTGGTCGCCGAGCTTCAACCACGAGCCGGGCGTCTTCCTGATGCACACCGGACGCCAGCTGCTGGAGGCGCCGACGATGGGCGCCTGGATCGTCTACGGGCTCGGCAGCGAGAACGAGAACCTGCCCGCGTACGTCGCGCTCGACGACCCGCACCGCCAGATCCTCTGCGGCAAGCAGAACTGGCAAGCCGGGTGGCTGCCGCCGATCTGCCAGGGCACGCGGCTGCGCACGGTCGGCTCGCCGATCATCAACCTGCGCCCGCGGCAGGAGCTTCCATCACCGGTCCTCGAGGCGTCACGGAACCTGCTGTCCCGCATGGCGGAGCGCCACCGCCGGCTGCGTCCCGGACACCCGCAGCTCGACGCGCGGATCGAGAGCTACGAGCTCGCCGCGCGCATGCAGATCGCCGCGACCGACGCGCTCGACATCGACAGGGAGGGCGCCCGGACGCGTGCGTTGTACGGCCTCGACGACACGGTGACGGCGTCGTACGGCCGTCGCTGCCTGATGGCACGTCGCCTCGTGGAGCGCGGCGTGCGGGTGGTGCAGATCTTCATGAACTGCAGCTCGAGCGACAATCCCTGGGACCACCACGGCGACATCCGCACGAGCCTCGCGCGCTCCTGCGCCCAGACCGACAGGCCGATCGGCGCGCTTCTCGTCGACCTCGAGCAGCGCGGACTTCTCGACTCGACGCTGGTCGTCTGGGGCGGCGAGTTCGGCCGCCTGCCGCTGGCGCAGAGCGCCGGGAAGCCGGGGCGCGATCACGGCGCCAACGGCTTCTCGGTGTGGCTCGCCGGCGCCGGGGTGAAGGGAGGCACGGTCCACGGAGCGACGGATGACTTCGGCTATCACGCGGTCGAGAACCGCTGCAGCATACCGATGCTCCACGCGACGATCCTCCGCCTCATGGGGCTCGACCACGAGCGGCTGGTGTACAGCCACCACGGCCTCGACGAGCGGCTCACCGGGGTCGAGCCGGTCGACGTCGTCGACGACATCCTCGCCTGAGCTCACCGGAGCGCGCAAAGGCAGGCCCCGCTCACCCGCGCGGCTGAACGGGGCCTGCCTGTCGACGTCGCGAAGGACTCCCGATCAGCGGTTCGAGATGCCGTCGACGTCCTCGCTCGGATCGATGCCGAGACTGGAGAGAAAGACCGCGATGGTCGAGGAGCCCGACGTCGTCGAGCCGAAGGTGCCGCTGAACAGGAAGAGATCCTCGTCGTCACCCGACGCTCCGCCGGCGGACGCCGGACCGACCGTCGACAGCAGCAGGCTCTGATCCGGGGTCAGACCGAAGCCGTCGACGTCTTCCTGAGAGCTGTTGGAGTAGCCGACATCGCTGCCGTCGAAGAACCACTCCCAGGTGCCGGCCGTCGTGCTGCCGAGCGCGGTCGGAACGAACGTCATGATGTCCTCGTCTCGCGCAACCGGCCCGTTGCCTCTGGCAGTGCCCTGCGTCGAGAAGAGGAACGTGCCGTCCTCGAGCCAGCAGACGCCATCGATGTCCTCGCCGTTGGTCGTCAGGCCGACGTCGGAGCCATCGAAGAGGAAGGTGAGGCTGCCCGAGGTCGTGTTGCCGGTCGAGACCGGAGTGAACTCGATGAGGTCGCTGTCGTCGACCGTCGTGCCGTTTGGCCCACCCACGAGCCCGGGGACGCTGAAGCTGGAGGAGTTGAACGACAGCACGATCGAGCCGTCGGCACGGACGCTGAAGGCGTCGATGTCCGTGCCCCCGAGGCCGACGTCGGAGCCGTCGAAGTACATCGCCCAAGTGCCCGCGTCGGGATCGTAGGCGACGATGTCCTCATCCCGCACCGTCCCCACGCCGGGAACGCTGGCGGTCCCCTTGAAGGAGATGTAGATCTTCGGGTTGCCTGACGGCGGGGGAGGCGGGGGCGGCGGGGGAGGCGGGGGAGGCGGGGGCGGATCGGTCACCGTGATGCAGGCCCCGCACGTCGCCGTGTCGCCGCCGCCGGGACCGGTCACCGTCAGCGTCACCGTGTAGGTGCCCGCAGTCGTGTAGGTGTGCGAAGGGTTCTGCGACGTCGATGTGGCGCCGTCGCCGAAGGTCCACGACCTGGCGGTGATGTCGCCCATCGACATGTCGAGGAACGACACCGTCACCGGCGCCTCGCCCCCCGACGACGACGGAGAGAAGCCGGCGATCGGAGCAGGCACGGGATCGGTCACGGTGACGCAGTTCGAGCAGGTCGCCATGTCGGTGCCGCCGGGGCCGCTCACCATCAACGTCACCGAGTAGGTGCCGCCCATTTCGTAGGTGTGCGTCGGGTTCGGCGACGAGTCCGTGAAGCCGTCGCCGAAGTCCCACATCCAGCCGGTGATGGCGCCCGTCGACGTGTCGGTGAACGACACCAGCACCGGAGCCTCCCCTCCCGACGGCGACAGCGTGAAGTTCGCGACCGGAGCGGCCACGGGATCGGTCACGGTGACGCAGTTCGAGCACGTCGCCGTGTCGCTGCCGCCGGGACCGGTCACCGTCAGCGTCACCGTGTAGGTGCCCGCAGTCGTGTAG
>CAYMLL010000517.1:0-3100 GCA_964390645.1 uncultured Planctomycetia bacterium
CGTCATGGAGTACATCGACGGCACCGGGCTTCTCGACTACTGCGATCGACGTTGCACGCCGCTCGCCGACCGCCTGCGCATATTCCTGCAGATCTGTCGAGGCGTTCGGCACGCCCACGAGAACGGGATCATCCACCGCGATCTGAAGCCGAGCAATGTCCTTGTCGCCAGCCACGACGGAAGGGCGGTGGCGAAGATCATCGACTTCGGCATCGCCAAGGCGACGCGCCGCCACCTCACCGAACGGACGATCTACACGCAGGTCGGCCAGATCGTCGGTACCCCGCAGTACATGAGCCCCGAGCAGGCCTCCGCGTCGGCCGAGGACGCCGACGAGCGCACCGACGTCTACTCCCTCGGGGTCCTGCTCTATCACCTGC
This sequence comes from uncultured Planctomycetia bacterium, assembly GCA_964390645.1. Taxonomy (GTDB): domain Bacteria; phylum Planctomycetota; class UBA8108; order UBA8108; family UBA8108; genus CAYMLL01. The sequence goes on from CAYMLL010000517.1 coordinate 381, forward strand.
TCGTCGGTGAGCTGCCTCTCGAATGGCAATCGCTCTCGAAGGAGTCGATCGAGGAGGTCTTGCGGCGCATTCGCGAGGACGACCCGCCGCCTCCGAGCGTTCGCTGGCGACGACTCGGTTCCGCGATGGCGAAGACGATCGCCGGACGTTATCGCTCGAGCGCCCAGCATCATCAGGGGGGACTTCGAGGCGATCTCGACTGGATCACGATGAAGGCCATCGAGAAGGATCGATGGCGGCGCTACCGGTCGGTCCTCGAGCTCGAGGAGGACATCGGCCGTCACCTCGAGAGCCAGCCGATCTCGGCGCGTCGTCCGAGCGCCGTCTACCGGGTGCAGAAGTTCGTGCGCAGAAACCGAGGCCCGGTGATGGCCGCCGGCGCGGTCTTCCTGGTCCTCGTCGTCGGCCTCGTGTCGACTCTCGTCCAGTACTGGCACGCCTCGAGGAACTACGAGGACGCGCTCCTTCTGGGCGACATTCAGCTTCTCGAGATCCTCGAGGAGGAGTCCGACGGGCTCTCGCCGGCCGTCCCCGAGCGGGTACCGGCCTTCGAGAGCTGGCTCGCCCGCGCGGAGCCGCTCGCGGATCGCTTGCCGATGCACCGCCGGAAGCTCGAGGAGATTCGCCGTCGCGCTCGGCCCTACGACGAGCAGGCTCACCGGCTCGACCGGCAGACACATCCCCGAGCCGTCGAGCTCCGGAAGCTCCGCGAGAAGGAGCGAGAGTTCGCGGCGCAGATCGAGCTGGCCGGCTCCTCGACGCTCGAGGCAGAGCTCGTGACTCTCGAGAAGGAGCGCCGGAATCGCGACAGGGAGCTGCAGACTCTCGAGAAGTCTCCACGGGCGGCCGGCGATGGCGTCCGCGACGACGTCTCCGAGCAGGCGGCTTCCGCGACGCCGGGAACGCTGCTCTCGTACGGTGAGGACGCGCGCTTCAAGCCGATCACCTGCTATTTTCGAGCCGCTTTCGAGAGCGGCAGCGGCGATGCGGACCTCCGGGAGCTCGGCCTCGGCGTGCGAGCGGATGACGGCGTCATCGTCTACCTCAACGGCACGGAGGTCTATCGAGACAACCTCTCGCGCTCCGCGGGCCCGGTCCACCGCTACACCCTGGCCGAGGGCGGGATCCGGATCGCCGAGCGGCGGCAGACGAGGATCGATCCCGCGCTGCTCCGGGAAGGGCGGAACCTGGTCGCGGTCGAGGTCCATCAGAGTGATCGGAGCAGCCGAGACCTGCTCCTGAGTCTCGATCTGAACGCCGGCGCGCGAGAGCTGATCTCGCGGCACGCACGGTGGCGCTACCGTGACGACGAGGTCCGCATCGCGGACAGCTGGCACGGGCTCGACTTCGACGACTCGGACTGGAAGGAGGGTAGCGCGCCGCTGGGCTACGGCTTCCCGGACGGCCCTCTTCGGGCCGAGGAGAGGCGACGAGACCTCGGCCGTATGGACCGTCAGATCGCGGTGCTGAAGGAGGAGATCGAGACAGGAAGCAGGATGTCGACGAGGCGCGCCGGGCTCGAGGGGGTCCGTGCCGCGCTCGCGGAGACGATCGCCGGGCTGGAATCGAAGGTCCACGGCCGACGTACCTGGGCCTTCGAGCGGGATGATGACGATCGGGAGCACCGCCACCGCGCGAAGCTCGTCACCGCTCTGTCGTCCTTCGCGGCGCCCGGAAGCGCTGATCCGAGCGCCTTCGCGGGCTCCGGCTCCCTCGGAACGATCGCGTCGATTCGCCACCGAGTCGAGTACGCCAGGAACATCCAGCGTCTCTCCGTCGACGACCGCCGCCGGGACTGGGAGCGTACGATCTCCGCCCTCGCCGACGAGCGGCGATGTCCACATTACGGAGGGCTGCGGATTTCTCCTCAGATCGGGCTCGTGCCCATCGGCGCGGATCCGGTCACCGGACTGCGGGAGTTCGCTCATCTGCCCAGCGGAGAGATCCCGCGGCGCGATCCGGGCGGCAAGCTCATCATCACCGAGGCGTCCTCGATCGTGCTCGTCCTCTTGCCGGGGGGGGACTTTCGCATGGGTGTGAACGGCGACGATCTCACCAGCAACGAGCAACCGGCTCACGACGTGAAGCTCGCCGCCTTCTTTCTGTCGAAGCTCGAGGTGACCCAGAGCCAGTGGGCCCGCCTTGCCGGCGACGACCCGAGCGAGTATCGACCCTGGTCGACCTTCGAGGAGGAGCAGCCGTCTCTGCTCCATCCGGTCGAGTCCGTCAGCCGTGGAGATTGCGAACGAGCTCTGCGCCACGCGGGTCTCGTACTTCCCACGGAAGCCCAGTGGGAGTACGCGGCTCGCGCCGGCACGCGGACGCAGTGGTACACCGGCGATCGAGCCCGGGGGCTCCGGGGCCACGCGAACCTCGCGGACTGCTCGTGGCATGGTCTCCCCGAGAACGGGAATCTCCGTCAGTACGATCCGTGGGTGGACGGTCACGCCCGCCACGCGCCGATCGGCTCCTTCGACGCCAATCCGTTCGGTCTTCACGACGTCGTCGGCAACGTCTGGGAGTGGTGTCGGGGTGACTTCGTGAGGTACGGCGATTCGGAGCCGCGAGCCGACGACGGCCTGCGCACGGCTCACGGCGCCACCGGGGCTCAGGGCGTCGTTCGCGGCGGCTCGTGGAACCAGCCGTCGACCAACGGCAGCTCCGCGCGGCGACTGGGCCGCCGAGGCCGTTCTCCTCGCCGAGGTCAACCCGCTCGCGCG
>CAYMLL010000518.1:0-3084 GCA_964390645.1 uncultured Planctomycetia bacterium
TTCAACCAGAGATCGCTGTTGTTGAACGCGATGCCGTGGATGACGCCGCCGTCCTTGAGCAGAACCTCGGTGCCTTCGTAGCCGAGCGAGATCTCGGCGGAGGGTTCCGCGATGGCGCGCACGATGACTTCCCGCGTCTGGTTCGGGCCCCAGCCGTTCAGGTTCGGTCCGTAGTCGGCTCCGATGCCGTCGATCTGGTGACACAGGATGCAGCGCTCTGCGGCAACTTTTTTTCCGCGGGTCGCATCACCATCGAGTTCCAGGATGTCGGCAATCGGAGGCAGCTTTGCGTCGGCGGGGGCAGCGGGCACGGGGGACGGGTTGACCGTGATCGTCTCGGGGTCGTAGATTCCCTTCTCCTTGAGGGCCTTGCCGATGTCGTGCTTGGCCCATTCGCCGGAAAAATTACGCAGCAGCCAGGCGATTGCGTCTCCCTTGACCGGAGATCTATCGGACGCCAGCTCGAGCATCACTCTGGCAGCGTGGGCATCATCGATGAAGGCGATCGACTCGACCGCCAGCTTCTTTTGCTCGAGCGACAGCGCCGGATCTGCGGAGCGCGCTTTGAGGTCCTCGATCGAGGCGGCCCCCCACAGGCGCCAGGTAAGGCGCGCAAAGCTGTCGGGCCACTGCGCGGGCGTGCCGGGCTTCAGGCCGTCTTTGATGGCGGTCCAGATGACGCTCTCCTGCTTGGCGGCACCGAGGCCGATGGCCTCCACGGAATTCTTATCGTTGGTGTCGCAGCGTCTGGCGAGTTCCACAAAGATGTCGGCGGTTCTCGCTGCGGGAATGTCGCGCAACGACAAGGCGATTTCGCATCGGACCTGTGAGGACGGGTCGGCAGCCAGGCGGCGCGCGTGGGGGACGATATCGTGCCCTGCTCGGCGCAAGGCGCGGTAGGCGACGACGCGCATCTCAGATCGCTCGTGTTCTAACATTGCAACACAGGCTTTTACGCCCTCATCACCGAGATGCGGCAGCAGCCAAACGGCCCGGGCCGCGATCCACTGGTTCTCGTCTCTCATGAGGGCCGCCACTGCGGGGAGAGCTCTGGCACCTTGGGCCTTGAGGGCACGGAATCCGAGATAGCGGGTGTGGATCGCCGGGCTGCGCAGGGCCGCGATCTGGCCTTCGATGGTGGCGAGGTCGAGCTTGGGGATGAGCGGTTTGAAATTCCGCGGAGCGATCCGGTAGATCGTGCCCGAGTACGATTCGTCAAGGTGGGCGGACGCGCCAATCCGCGGGTCGAACCAATCGCAGAAATAGATCGCGCCGTCCGGCCCCACGGCCACGTCACTGGGCCGAAAGAACGTGGGGGCGACTTTGTCGACAGCCCTATTCCCGGGCGGAGCGGCTCCGGCGAAGTCAGACCCTTCGAGTCGTCTTCGCGGGTTCGTGGTGACGAAATCAAAACGCTCAAGATGGAACGTCGCGGCCTTCGGTTTGGGCTTGTAGCCAAGGATGGTGTTGAGAGTCGCATCGCAGCTGAGCAGCACTCCGTTCCACCTCGGGTCGAGAGCGCCGTTTTCGTAGAAGGCGATGCCTGTCGGGGCGCCACCGCCGTAGACGTCCCCGGCGTCCATGGTGCCCGGATCATCTTGCCGCCAGTGGACGCGCGCGTACGGCTGCCCGGGACGTTTGACGGCCTTGTTGCGCTGCTTGGCATCGCGCGTGAAGTAGCCGGCGCATCCAAACTCGAGAGCGAAGGAGGTGCGGCAACCCGGCGGGTCGTCGTTGTCGTTCTGGAACATGTCGCCGAACGAGGTAAGGGTCTGCTCGTAAGAATTGCGCAAGCCGTGGCTGACGATCTCGGCATTGGAGCCGTCGGGATCCATGCGCACGGCGAACCCGGAAGTCCAGACATGGCCATCGTCGGAAACCTTTCCCGACACGCTCATGTGGTCGGCCGGCCAGTTGGGACCGCTACCGCCGTAGGTGCCGCCCATGTAGAAAGTCTTGCCGGACTTGTCTGTGAAGACCGCTCCGCAGTTGCCGTTGTTGAAGTAGAACTTCCCGTCGGGGCCGGCGGTGACGGAATGCAAGCCATGATCGTGGTTGATCGCGTTGAAGCCGGTGAGGATGACCTCGCGCTTGTCCACCGCCGGATCGAACGTCAGGTCCCGATTGACGTCGGTGAAGGCGAGCAGATCCGGCGGCTGCGACACGTAGACGACATTGTCGATGACCGCCACTCCCATGGGCGCGATCAGACCCGTCTCCTGTACGAAGGTGTGGGAACTGTCGCACTTGCCATCGCCGTCGGTGTCCTGCAGCACCGCGATCCGGTCGCCAGCGGGTCGCGTCCCCTGCCTACCGCGATAGTTCACGCCCTCCGCGACCCAGATCCGGCCGGCGTGGTCGATGTCCATGTTGGTCGGGTTGTAAAGCAGCGGCGTGCTGGCCCAGACGGTCACTTCCAGCGATGGGTCCATCTCGAACATTTCTGGCGGGATGAAAGCCGGATCTCTCCCGGGTTTCCATCCGTCGGCGGGGGGCGCCGCGGGACGGGCGTTCGCTGAATTCACCGGACCCTTCGGCTTACCGTCTTCGATTCCACCGTCTTCGATTCGTTGGTCACCGGCCAGCGACGCACCTCTTTCGCAACCGGGCATAGATCGCAACACAAAGAAAGAAGCAACAACCAGAACGGTGACAAACTTTCGCACGAACTGACTTCTTCTTTTCTCACAGTTTCGCTGTTTCACTTGAATCAAAGAAACAGCCGGAACAGATCGGCGTTGTTGCATGATTCCTCAGGACCTAACGCCCCTACCCAATACTCGGTCAGTTGTGGATGGGTTCTGACCGTGGGGCTCCCAGTTCGAGCCTTCGGTTCAGTACGTTGATGGCGAGCCCGACCTCCGTGGCCTGCACCGCGTAGTTCCGACCTCTCAGCCTGCCGCCGCTGAGTTGCTTGTATCGGTAGAAGGCGTTCTCGACTCGCGCTTGCCGGTGGTAGCCGGCTTGCTTCTTCCATGCCCTCAGGACGAATTCACGGACCGACTCGACGGTCGCGTTTCGTGCACGCACTCCAGCCGCGCTGCTTCTTGACAGCCGAGCGTTCTTCGTCGGTGGAACGACGAC
>CAYMLL010000519.1:0-3052 GCA_964390645.1 uncultured Planctomycetia bacterium
TCTGGTTGGTCTCGTTGAAGGGTCCTTCGACCATGTAGACGAGCGTGCGGTCGGGCGCGCCTGCGGGAAAAAGGCCGACAGCGCCCAGCTCGTCGCGGGCCTCCAGGTAGTAGATCACGCGTGAACGAGCTTGCTGCAAGGGAAGGCTCGCGCCGAAGATCCCGTCGCCGGCCGCGCCGTCCTGATGCGCGCCGTCGTCGAAGAGATCGAGCGGCTCGAAGCCTCCCGGCTGGCCGTCATCGAGCTTGTGGAGCACGCGAACGCTCGCCAGGCCGTCGGAGTCGGAGACCCGGGCGACGACGCGCGGCACGACGGTCGCCGTCGGAGACGCCGGGAGGTGATGGACGTCGGCGATCACCGGCCCCTGGTTGCCGTCGCCGGTCTGCTCCCGCAGTCGCTGTCGAACGCTGTTCTCGGCGCCCGGAGTTCCGAGGTTACGGGGAATGGTGAGGCGCATGCGCGCTCCGAGGCTGTTGTTTGAGAGGTTGACGTCGCGCGTTCCGGGCCACGGTCCCGCCGCGAACTCGCCGTGGAGGATCATCAAGCTCGCTCCTCGCTGCCACCGGGCCCAGAGCGATACCTCCAGAGCGCCGCGGGAGAGCCGCGTGGTGTCGGTCTCGATGCGGTTGCAGGTGCTGTCGCCGCGTCCGGACGCGATGATCTCGAGACATGCGTCGCCGGAGTGCGCGTCCTCCGTGATTCGACGGCTGCGGACATGTGTGCCCTCGATGCGCCACGGGCGCGTGTCTTGCTCGAAGTCGGGGTTCGGCACGAAGTTCTCGTCGGCACCCGGAGTGCGCACTCGAACGTCGTCGATGCGGCAGATTCCGGCTTCGGCGAGCAGGATATGGAGCTCGGACTCCGGCGCCGGGGCGTACTCCGGTACGGTCCACGACAGCTCCTCCCAGCGTGTCTTGTCGTCCTCGATGCTGTCCTTCCAGGCGGCGGCGAAGTCGTTGTCCTGGTAGGGGTCGACGACCTCGAGGCTGGCGCCACCTCCGTCGGCCCAGCGAGGCCACTCGCCGCCGTCGAAGTACCGCACCTCGTCGACGAGATTATCGTTCGTGTCGACGAGACGGATGTTCTCTCCTCCGTTCGCGAGCTCGCCGACGTACGGTCCGAGCACGCCGTCGAGTCCGTAGGTCTCCTCGACCAGCTCCGGGTCGGCAGCGAGCACGACGTGGTCGCCCGGTGCGATGACGCTGCCCGGGGGGAAGATGTACTCGATCCCCTTGCTGAAGCGGAATCCGGACGCGTCGAGCGGCTCGTTGCCGCGGTGCAAGAGCTCGAGGAACTCGCCGCCGCGGTCTGCCGGCGGATTGTAGAAGATCTCGTTGATCACCAGGTCGGTGGTGCGCGGCACCTCGTTGGGTGCGCCGGGAGTGGGGGTGGCGCTGAGCCACACTCGCGAACCACCGTCCGGATAGCGGGCTTCCGAGCCCGCGCCGAGCTGCTGCGGTCGGGTGAGAGCGAGGTCGAAGGATGCCGCTGACAGGACGAGTCCGGAAGGCGTGGAGAGAAACAGCTGCACCAGCGCGGCGTCGAGGGCGAGAGAGGACTCCGCCGCGGTCAGGACGAGGAAGGCGCCCGGCGCCAGGCGGGTGCCTTCCGCGAACACGTGGGGGTCGTCGCGGTCCGGGGCGTCGGTCAAGGTGAGCCCGGAAAGGTCGGCGGGGACGGCCGCGGCGTTGTGTAGCTCCACCCAGGCGTCGCCGCGATCACCTCCGCGGTGTAGCTCGTTGAACGTGATCGAGCGTGCGGCGGACGTCTCGTCGACCGGCGGACGACGGTGCAGGACACGTGGCAGGAGGCTGAAGTCGTTGCTTCCGACGGTCCGGTTGAAGCCGACGATCGCCAGGACGTTCTCGCCGGGAGCGAGGAGCGCTGCGTCGATGGAGAAGATATCTTCGGATCGTGCCTCGTGCGATCGCGATGCGCGCTGATCGAAGGCGATCTCGTCGGGGCACCCGACGCTCACGAGCTCCTCACCGTTGAGAAAGGCGCAGAACCCGTCGTCGAACGTCATGCCGAGGAGGACGTGTCCCGGGCCGGAGAGGAGCTCTCCGTCGATCTCGAAGCGCTTGCGGATCGCCACGGACAGGTAGCCGTCGTCCATGTCGTCGAGCACGGTGTTGTCGTCGTCGTCCCCGTATCCGAAACCGGAGGGTCCGGAGAGCCAGGCGCTGTCGTCGAAGTCGGGGGCGATCCAGGCGTCGCGCGGTTCGGAGAAGGGCTCGGTTCCCTTCGCGTAGCTCCACGGCTCCGCGGCGTCGATGATCACCGTCTCTTCGAATACCGGCTGGTTGGGATCGGGGAAGTTGCGCAGTCCCGGGGTGCCTCCGAGCTCCGGGCTCAGCGTCCAGCTCTCTGGCTCCTTCGAGTCATGGCGGTCGCTGAGCAAGACGAGGGTGTGTCCGGTTCCGTCGGCGCCGACGGGCCACTTGCCGCGATCACGGTAGCGCAGGTTCTCGATCACGATGCCCGCATGGTTGACGAGTGTCAGGGGCTCGCCGCTCGCGTCCAGCCGGCCCTCGTAGTTGCCGATGGCGTTCTCGATGCCGTACTCGGCGCGAAGCGCGTCGACGTCGGCGCAAACGACGATCGACGCGCGGCCGTCGACGATCGTGGCCGGTGGAAAGACGAACTGGATGCCGCGAGTGAACTCGAATCCCGAGAGGTCCTTCGGAGTCGATGCCTCGTTTGTGACCTCGATGAACTCGAGGAACTCGCGCCCGGCGGGCGGATTGTAGTGGATCTCGGTGATCACCTGCGCCTGGGCGGAAACGGAGGCGATGACCCAGGTCCCGATGAGCGAGGCGGCGAATCGTGACACGAGGATGGAATCTCCCGGATGCGTGTCGTAATCGAAGAAGTACGGACCCGCGATCGACCCGACGCGGGCGGCTCTTCAAGCCCTCCCGATTCTATGCCATCGAGGACGGTTGGCGCGACCTTCGGTGCCGAGGCGCCGTCAGATGTCAGCGGCTTTTCGCCTCGCTCGTGGAGTCGATCGCGGCTGCGAGAACGGCGCCGGCGCTTGACTCCCTCTTCC
>CAYMLL010000520.1:0-3052 GCA_964390645.1 uncultured Planctomycetia bacterium
CCTGGCGAGGACCCCCGAGGGTGTACGCTCCGTCCTCGGTGGTCGCCGGACCCTGGGGGCCCACGGGGCGTTCGTTGTGGAGCCAGTTGCAGTAGCGAACGGCGTCGAACCAGGACACGTGGGTCACCGGGGTGCCCGTCTCGCCGTCTCGCACCCGGTACCGGTATCCGGCCTTCGTCTCGAAGCGATGGATGGCGCCGGGACCGGTGGCCATCGCGGGGTGGTAGAGCTCGACCGGATCCCGGGTCGCCACCGCGTTCAGGAACCTCGCGTAGGCGGTGTGCGTCACCTGCCGTACGGCGATCTCGAAGGTCTCATCGACGGCGCCGTGGCGCCCCTGGCCATGGTGGTTGCGGTCGGGCGGATTGCCGGGTGAACCGATCCGGGTGAACTCCGCTTCCTTCGCGGGGATCGGAGGCGGCACGAGCTTTCCGGTCTGCGCTTTGCCACTTGCCGGCAGCAGCGGGCGGTCGAGCTTCCCGTCGGCGAATCCCGGTGGCAACGGCAAGGTCGCTTGCCAGTACTTGCCCCGATCGGCGGGCGCTCTTCCGAAGAAGTGCCACTCGGCGAACTCGATCAGCCGTGCCCAGTCCTCGGTCCGGGTGCTGTGGTTGCCGCGGCGAAAGTGGATGCCGTTCCTCTGCGGCGCGCCGAGTAGCTCGAAGACCTGCTGGGCGGCGACGCTCGTCGCCAGGCTGCCGAGCGGATTGGCGAACTCGTCGTCGAGGGACTCGGTGCAGAGCAGGGCGCGCGGGGCGACGAGCGCTTTGAGGTAGTGCTGGTCGAGAGGAAGCCGCTCCTCCATCTCGCTGAACCAGCGGACGCGTCCGTGGTACCAGTGAGGCTTGTCATTCTGGGCGAGCGTCTCCGCCCCGGGGCCCAGCAGGCGGTAGCACCCGGCCCCACCTGCGCCCGATTGGTGGGGAACGACGAAGCTGAATCTCTCATCGAGCGCCGCAGCGAGGAGAGCCATCTTGCCGCCGCGTGAGTGGCCGGTGATGCCGATCCGGGAGAGGTCGATGTCGTCGCGGGTCTCGAGATAGTCGACCAGGCGCATGCCGCACCATGCCCAGACCGCCAGCGTCGCCCATTCGTGGTCAGGGTACGCGGCCTGCGCGGAGCCGATCACCCGGTCGCGGTCGGGGTCGAGATCGTGCCGGGCGTACTCGATGAACACGTAGCCCTTCTCGAGGAACATCGCGGCTTCCTCGCGGCGGCCGAGGTTTCCTTCTTCGCGGATGATCGCCGGCCGTCGTCCCTGGTGCTTCGGCAAGTAGAGAGCCGCGCGAAAGCGGAGCTTCTTGACGCTGTCGATCTCGAGAGTCAGGAGCTCCACGGTTCCGAGACCGCTGTCGTGCGGGTGCCGGCTGGACTCGACCACGATGACCCGGTCGGGGCGAGGGGGCATGCTTCCATATTGATAGTAGAGGAGCACGGCCTCGAGCTCCTTCCGACGGCGGCCCCAGTCGTCTGGAGTCTTGACCTTGCGGCCGTCGGCGAAGGTGAAGAGGTCGGGAAGACCCTCGATGACGGGCAAGGACCGCAGGGACGTGGGAGGTGACCAGGTGCTCGCCCCTTCCCCGGAGCTTCCGGTGGCGGCGCACGACGACAGCACGAGAGTCGACGGCAGAGTCAGCAGGACGAACGGGATTCTCCTCATGTCGCCTCCAGGATCGAGGGTGATCCGGCACTCTACCCGATCCGACCACGGAGGACCGTCCAGATCCGCTGCGGGCCACTTCGTGGGCTGTCCGCTGCGGTACGTGGTGCGGCCTCCCGGAACTCGTGGCACGTCTCGTGCCCCCGGCTACTCGTGCTTCTCGCGCGGAGGGTCCCTTGCGGGAGCCGTCCACGCCGTTCGGTCAGGGATGGTACGTCCGAAGCGCGTGGAGGGTCTTGAAGATGACGGCCAGGGCGGTGGTTCCAGGGTCGCGGCGATCGCCGTCCTGAGCGGTCAGGACGTCAGGATGTCACCGAAACGTGCTTGCGCGACCTGCCAGGGGATGTCGCCGCGTCGCGGCGCACCGGGGCGCCGAACACGAGCGCCCGGTGCCGGCAGCACCCACAACCGGATTGTCCGGACGTTCAGGGGCTCGGAGTGGGCGTCGGCTTCGTCGGCTGCTCCTGCGTCGGTGGGAGAGAATCTCGGCGCGGGTCCGACCCGGGGCGGCTCGCGCGTAGAGTCGGTTCGCGGCCGGGGACCGCGCCGACACCGACGTTGACGAGATTCACCGGATCGACAAGGCTGTTATCTGTACCAGGCGGCGAGAAATGTACCTCCGGAGACATGATTCTCATGAAGACCACCGAGTTTGACCACGACGGGCCGCGACAAATCGTCCCGAAGCTGATCGTCCTCGCGTTGACCTTGACGGTCACGGCGGTCGGGCCGCGGTGTGCCCTGGCCCAGGCACCGTCCGCGGGCTCCTGGAGAGAGCTCGCCGACATGCCGGTGCCGAGGTGGGAAGCGGGGACCGTGGTGCTCGACGACAGGCTCTACGTCTTCGGCGGTTACACCCGGGGCACGAGGTCGAGCCGGCGCGTCGACGTCTTCGACCCGGAGGACGGCAGCTGGAGGAAGCTCGCCGATCTGCCGGGCGCGATCAGCCACATGAAGGCGGTGCTCGATGGTCGATCGGTCTGGATCGCCGGTGGTTTCGAGCCGGGCTGTCCTGGCGAGGCGACCACCGCGGTGTGGCGGTACGACGTCGACGAGAACAGCTACACCGCGGCTCCCCCCCTCCGCCGGCCGCGAGCCGGAGGAGGGCTCGCGCTCGTCGGTCGCAGCCTGCACTACATCGGCGGACTCTTGCCGGACCGCGATACCGACTCGTCCGATCACTCGGTGCTCGACCTGACCGTGCTCTCGGAGTGCGCTGCCGGGTGGAAGAGCGCGGCAGCGATGCCGGCACCCCGCAAGCAGTTCGGGACGGCCGTTCTCGGAGGCAAGATCTACGTGCTGGGGGGCCAGTTCCATCACGACAGGGGTCAGGTCGACCCCGCGCGGGGGGACGGCTACGCTCCCCCGACCGCCACGTGGCGCCGTGGCCCC
>CAYMLL010000521.1:0-3050 GCA_964390645.1 uncultured Planctomycetia bacterium
CCTCAGCATCATCGGTCTGTCGACCGGAAAGCAGCCGCTCTCGAACGAGGACGGCAGGGTCTGGGTCTCGTTCAACGGCGAAATCTACAACTATCGGGAGCTGCGTGACCGCCTGCTGTCGCGAGGACACCGTTTTCGCACCCAGACGGATACCGAGGTGCTCGTCCACCTCTACGAAGACAAGGGCGTGGACTTCGTTGACGACCTGCGCGGCATGTTCGCGATCGCCATCTGGGATCGCGATCAGCGCAAGCTGGTGCTCGCGCGAGATCGGCTCGGGAAGAAGCCGCTCTACTGGTACTCGGACGGAAACGGTGTCGTGTTCGCGTCCGAGATCAAGGCGATCCTCGCGTATCCCGGAGTACCACGCGAACCACGGCTCAAGGCGATCCACCACTACCTGTCGCTGGCATACGTTCCAGCACCGCTGACCGCGTTCGAGGGGATCTCCTCTCTACCCGCCGGTCACGTGTTCGAGGCCTCCGGCGGGAACATCCAAGTCCGTAAGTACTGGGATCTCTCGTTCGAACCGGAGCCTCGTCCCGTTGAGGAGCTCGAGGACGAGCTCGACAGCGCCTTCGATGAGGCCGTTCGCATTCGCCTCGAGAGCGAGGTGCCCCTGGGAGTTTTCCTCTCGGGAGGCGTCGACTCCAGCGCGGTCGCGGAACGCATGTCCCGGAACATGACGCAGCGGCTGATCTCGACAACGATCCGCTTCGAGGATCCGCGATTCGACGAGAGCGACCAGGCGGAAGAGCTTGCGGCGCTGCTCGGAACGGAGCACCACGTGCTCGACGTCGGCCCAGGCTCCATGGACGTCGTCGAGCAGATTCTCTGGCATTTCGACGAGCCCTTCGCGGATCCATCGGCTCTACCGACTTACTTTCTCTGCAAGGCGGCTCGCGAGTCGCTGACCGTCGCCCTCTCGGGCGACGGTGGAGACGAGCTCTTCGCCGGCTACTCGCGCTACGCACAAATCGCACGAGAAGAGACGATGCGGCGGCGGATTCCCGGCATTCTCCGCAAGTTGCTGCTGCCGATCGCTCATGTATTTCCGAGGCATGCCCGTGGCAAAACGGTGCTCGAGAACCTGAATTTACCTCCCGGCGAGGCCGCCGCGAACACGTTCTTCTACTTTGCCGGCCGGGACAAAGCATCGCTGTACAGCCCGGACATGGCCTGCTTCCTCGCAGACGATCTGCAGACCGATCGACTCTTCGGGTCGCTGTGGCAGGCCTGCGAAAGCGATGACCCGATCTCGCGCGCACAGTACGTCGACTACAAGTCGTACCTCGTCGACGACATCCTCGTGAAGGTCGATCGCATGAGCATGGCGCACTCGCTCGAGGTTCGGTCTCCGCTGCTCGATCACCGGCTCATCGACCTCCTCGCGACCTATCCGTCAGACGTGAAGCTCCACAACGGACGCTCGAAGCACATCTTCAAGAAGATGCTCGAACGCCATCTACCAGCGTCGGTGTTACAACGGCCCAAGCGCGGGTTCGCCGTTCCGCTCCACCGCTGGTTCCGCGGAGAGCTCAAGGAGTGGCTCCACGACGTGCTCTTCAGTGGTTCCCTGCTCGATCGCGGCTACTTCCGGCGAGAGTATGTGGAGTCGCTCTGGAAGGCACAGCAAGAAGGTGGCAGCCGGGTGGTCGACCTCGGAACGCACTTCTGGATCCTGCTCATGCTCGAGCTCTGGCACCGCACGTATATCGACAGCAAGGACTTCCTCCGCACGGCGACCACCGTCGCCTCGTCCCCTTGAAGTCGCCAACATCATGAAGGACGTGCTCAAGATCACTGCTGCGATTCTCTGCAAGATGCTCATCGCGCCGATCGCGTACCCGGTCCGTTGGCTGGCGCGCGTAGACCGCCGGCATCTCGTGTTCCAGTGGGGCTCGCAGATGATGAGCCGGATTCCCGGGCTGCCAGGTGTCTATCTGCGAAGAGAGTACTACAAGGTGACGCTCGGGCTGCGGTCGAGGGGCTTCGTCATCGAGTTCGGCGCGTTGCTCAATCAGCGCGGCATAGAGATGGGTGACAACGTCTATGTCGGCCCTTTCTGCAATATTGGCCTCTGTGTGATCGAGGACGACGTGCTACTCGGATCTGGTGTGGACCTGGTCAGCGGCCGCCATGTACACGAGTTCGACCGCACCGATGTTCCGATCCGTTTGCAAGGTGGCGAGTTGCGAAAGATCCGCATCGGTCGCGACTCGTGGATCGGCAACAAGTCGGTTGTCATGGCGGACGTCGCCGAAGGTTCGGTAATCGGCGCAGGATCGGTGGTGACCCGGTCCTCGGAGCCCTACAGCGTCCTCGCGGGAAACCCCGCGAAGCTCGTGCGCCCTCGGGCCCCCGGTATGGCTCGCTGCGAGCCATCGCGCTGAACTCGAGCCCACAATCAAGACAAGGCAGCCAGGCGGCTGCCTCGTCTCCGAGTGTTCTTGCTGGAGCTATCCCCGATCAGGTGACCTGACCCCGTCGGTGCTTCCGTCGGCGCTGGATCAGACCGAGGCCGAGCGAACCGGCTCCGAGAAGAAGCGCTGTCACAGGCTCGGGAACGGTGTTGACGACGTTGCCGCTGAGGGTCGTGGTCGACTCGAAGGCGTATCCTTCACTCGCCACGGGCACGGTGCCGCTCTGGAAGCTGATGTTGAACAGACCTTGCCACTGCGTGTCGTTGCCGATACCGACCAACGCTTCGAGATCATCGTTCGACGTGTCCCAGAAGGACGAGACGCTCGCCGCACCGAACATGTCCATGAAGGAGACGTTGGTGCTCGTCAATCCGCCGATCAGGAGCGGATCGTTCGCGTCACCGATAACGTCGCCCGCGGAGATGTCACCGCTATTGTCGACGTCAACGATTCCGGTCAGAACCATCGGTCCACCACCTTGGAAACCCAGGTGGACGACTTCCATGCTCCCGATATTCATCGTCGTACCGCTGATGAGGCCGCCGGTCGTGAAGTCCAGAGAGCCGTCGATCAGAGACCAGGCGGCTCCCTCGTTGGCGGGAGCGTGAAACACGATCAAACGGTCGA
>CAYMLL010000522.1:0-3049 GCA_964390645.1 uncultured Planctomycetia bacterium
AAGCGGAGGGGATATTATCGACAAGCACGAGTCGAGAACTCCTTCTACCGGTACAGGCGACTCACCGGTGGGCGATTGAGAAGCCGAAACGTTGCGGCGCAGGATACGGAGACCTGAGTCGCCATCAACGTGCTGAACCGAATGCTCGCTCTCGGAGCATCGCGATCCGAGCCGATTCGGAATTGACTGGGCAGCGGGTACGGCAGTCGTGTCGTGAGGAGCCATGCAACAACGCCGCGCGTTGTTCAGAAGATCGTGCGAGAGGTTTTGTTCAAGGTGTCAGGTCCCCTTGAGCGTACCATGTTCGGCATTGCACTCCGCGTATGGCGGAAGCGCCGTCGGGCGCCTCTCTCGGCCGCGCCGTCACCCAACCCCTCAGAGTTGACTAGAAGATGACAGAAGAATCCGAAGAAATTCAGGTCGTGGAGGAACTCGGCAAGGCGAGGGACGCGATTGTCGCCGAGCTGCGCAAGACGATCGTGGGCATGGACGATGTCATCGACGAGCTGATGATCGCGATCTTCGCCCGCGGCCACTGCCTGCTGGTGGGGGTGCCAGGATTGGCGAAGACGCTGCTGGTCAGCTCGCTGGCGGAGACGATGTCGCTTTCGTTCAAGCGCATCCAGTTCACGCCGGATCTCATGCCGTCCGACATCACCGGGACCGAGCTGTTGCAGGAGGATCCCGAGACGCATCAGCGCCAGTTCCAGTTTCAGAAGGGGCCCGTGTTCACCAACTTGCTGCTCGCCGACGAGATCAACCGGACGCCGCCCAAGACGCAGGCCGCGCTGCTGGAGGCGATGCAGGAGAAGCGGGTCTCTTCCGGTGGCGAAGATCACAAACTCGATGAACCGTTCTTCGTTCTGGCGACCCAGAACCCGATCGAGCAGGAAGGAACCTACCCGCTGCCGGAAGCGCAGCTGGACCGATTCCTCTTTAATATCTCGGTCAAGTATCCGAGCTATTCCGAGGAGATCGACATCGTGCGCAACGTGACCGGCGATGACGAGCCTGCGCTCGAAAAGGTCGTCGACGCGTCTTCCATCCTCGAGTTCCAGCACGTCGTCCGGCGCATTCCTGTCTCCGATCATGTGCACAACTACGCGGTGACAATGGCTCGGGCGACCCGCCCCGACGATCCGGACGCGCCGGAGTTCGTCAAGAAACTGATGGCCTGGGGTGCGGGACCGCGCGCCTCACTGAACCTCGTTCTCGCAGGCAAGGCGCGTGCGGCCTTGCGCGGGCGTTGCCACGTTTCCATAGACGACATCCGGGAGCTGTGTCTGCCTGTGCTGCGGCATCGCATCATCCCCAACTTCGCGGCGCGCTCGGAGGGGATGACGGCCGATACACTGATCGCGAAGCTCGTGGAAGAAGTTCCGTCGGACGAGAAGCTGCTCAAGAAGAGAGCTTGATAGTGCGCGTCAGAGCAGCACGGATCCTCCTTCATGTCTGATCATTTGCCCGATGCCAACTACCTCGACCCCGAGGTGCTACAAAAGCTGGGCGACCTCGAGCTGGTCGCGCGCGAGGTCGTGGAAGGCTTGCGAGTGGGGAGCCATCGTAGCCCACTGCGGGGCTTCAGCACGGAGTTCGCGCACCACCGGCAGTATGCTCCCGGCGACGCGATGCGGGATCTTGACTGGAGGGTGTACGGTCGCACGGACCGCTTCTACACCAAGCTCTACGAGGCGGAGACGAACTTCGATTGCACGATCCTGATCGACGCTAGCTCCTCGATGAACTACGCTTCGGCGAAGGTCAGCAAGCTCGAGTACGCCAAGCTCCTCGCCGCCTCGTTCGCTTACGTCGTGCTCAAGCAGCGCGACTCGGTGGGACTGTCCGTCTTCGACTCGGAGGTGCGCGCCTACCTGCCGCCGCGTTCGGCGATGGGCGTTATCCTCGAGATCGATCGGCTGCTTCGCGAGATCAAGCCCGTGCCGAGGACGAGCATCGCCAAGCAGCTTCACGACGTAGCCCTGATGATGAAACGGCGCTCGTTCGTGATTCTGATTTCGGACCTGTTCTCCGACGTTGATGACATTATAGCCGGGATAGATCACCTGCGGTATGACGGACACAACGTGGTCGTGCTGCACACGCTCGATCCGTACGAGATCGAGTTCCCGTTCAAGGGCACCTGGCTCTTCGAGGGACTGGAAGGCGAGGAGCCGTTGACCACGCAGCCCGAACGGATTCGCTACGATTATCTCGCCAGCTTCAACAAATACATGGAGGCGCTCAAGGCGGGGTGCGTGGCCAGCCACGTCGACTACACCACGGTCGACACGTCCCGGCCGCTCGACGCAGTGCTGGGCGAGTTCTTCCACCTGCGCCAATCGTCGCTCAACGGCCCGTCCGCCGCCCGATCGTGAGTTTCCTCAACCCACTCATCCTGTTCGCCGCGCTCGGGGTCGCGCTGCCGATCCTGGCCCACCTGCTCAGTCGCTACAAGGTGAAACGCACCGACTGGGCGGCGATGCAGTTTCTCAACCGCAGCGTGCGGGTTCGCTCGCGGCAGATCCGTCTCCGGGACATCCTGCTCTTGTGCCTTCGTTGCGTCGCGATCGTGTTGTTGGTCTTCGCCCTTGCGAAGCCGTTCATGAACGAAGCGGAGCGTGTCCCCTCGGGCATCGGCGAGCGTCGCTCTGGCGTGATCATCGCCCTGGACGCGTCCTACAGCATGGGCCATAGCGACGGAGTCTCTACGCGCTTCGAAAAAGCGATCGAGAAGATCGGTGTGATCGCGGAGGGGCTCCACCCGGGCGACCCGGTCAGCTTGGTTCTTCTCGGCGCCGAGCACCGAGTGATGGCGCGCAACATGGCGTTCGATCCCGCCCGTTTCGACGACTTGCTTCAGGCGCAACAGGTCACTCCTGAACGCCTCGATCTCGACAGTGTTCCGCGCACCTTGAAAGCGTTGGCCGAGGCGATGGATGCCCAACAGAAGGAGATCTATATCGCGACCGACATGCAGGCGCAGGATTGGAACGACCGGCCTGCGTGGTTGGATGAAGCGTTCGATGACTTGGGCCAGAGCGCATCGACG
>CAYMLL010000523.1:0-3048 GCA_964390645.1 uncultured Planctomycetia bacterium
GTCGACTCAGGAAAAGCCTCGAGCACTCGAGGCCCCGCCTGCGTCAACGCGCGGGTCTCGCGATCGACGAGCTGCATCTCGACCTCGACGCCGAGGGTCGGGCGAGGGCTACTGTTGAAGTCGAGAGCCATGGGAGTGCAGTATAGAGTGTTCCCGTCGGTGTCAACAACCGTTCAAGGTGACGAGGCAAGGCCGCTCCATCGATGGAAGATCCCATCGCCGACAAGCTCCACATCGGAACCTCCGGATGGTCCTACAAGGACTGGGTCGGCTCCTTCTACGAGGAAGGTACGGCTCAGGGTGACTACCTCACCCGCTACGCCGGAGAGTTCCGCTGCGTCGAGGTGGACTCGACGTTCTACCAAATACCGGCCGTCAAGGTGGTCGAAGGGTGGGCACAGCGCACGCCGAAGGACTTCCGCTTCGCGCCGAAAGTTCCGAGTCTGGTCACACACGGCGCGCAGGGCCGGCAGCCGGACCTCGACAAGGTCCTGCGTGACGAGGAGGGCAGCCTCGACACGTTTCTCGAGTCGCTGACGCCGCTCGGCGAGAAGCTCGGCCCGATCGTGTTCCAGTTCCCCTATTTTCGTGTCCGGGAGATGCAGGCGGCTGACTTCCTCGGCCGTCTCGAGGCGACCCTCGATCGACTGCCTCCGGGTCCGCGCTTCGCCGTGGAGATCCGCAACAAGGGGTGGATCACGCCGGAATACATCGAGCTTCTCTCGCGATATCGAGTCGCGGCGGTGATGATCGATCATCCTTACATGCCCCCGCCACGCCGGCAGCTCGATCTCGGCATGGCGACGACCGACTTCACGTACTTGCGACTCCTCGGAGACCGCTACAAGATCGAAGAGACGACCAGGGAGTGGGACAAGATCGTCGTGGACAAGGACCGGCAGCTTGCCCAGTGGGCCGAAGTCCTCAGGGTCATCGCAGAAAGGCAAGGAATCGGAGCTGCATGGGTCTTCGCCAACAACCACTTCGCCGGGCACGGACCGGCGACGAGCCGCCGGCTCATGACTCACCTTACAGGAGAGAGACCGCAATGAATATTCGCCCGCTCGTGGCGCTCACCGTCATGCTCACGACATCGTTCGGAACGATCACGGCCGACGACGACATCAACCCCTGGGATCTCGACGAACGTTTTGGCAAGTGGAAGAGCCTCTTCAACGGCAAGGACCTCAGCGGCTGGCAGACGGCCAAGACGAGGCAGCAGGGCGGCAAGAACCGCTGGCGCGTCGAGGACGGCACGCTGACGAACATCTCCGGCGGCATGAACGACATCTGCACGCTCGAGGAGTTCACCGACTACGAGCTCGTCATCGAGTATCGCCTGCCACCGCGAAAGAATCCGAGAAAGGCACACGGCAACAGTGGTGTCTACCTGCGCGGCACCTGCGAGGTGCAGATATTCGATAGCTACGGCAAGGCGGACGAAGACCTCGCCCCGGCGGACTGCGGCGCAATCTACGGCAAGAACTTCGTCGCCCTGACAAACGTGCAGAAGAAGCCGGGCGAGTGGAACCGGTACCGCGTGCTCCACGTGGGCGACCACATCACGGTCTACCACAACGACGTGCTGATCCAGGACAACGTCTACCAGAGCAGCCGCACCGGCGGAGCCATGGGCCATTATCCGACCGGTGACAAGCACAAGCTCACCGGACGCAAGGGTCCGCTGATGCTCCAGGGCGACCACACGAAGGTCTGGTACCGCAATATCCGTATCCGCCCGCTCACCGTCGGTGAAGGCTGGCTCTCGATCTGGGGTGATGGAGACGAGGATCTCGGCCCGTTCACGGACAACCCGAAGGGTCGCGCGCCGAAGAGAAAGCTGGGGTGGGAGGTGAAGAACAATGCGTTCACGAACACCGCCCAGGGAGGATCCGGCCGGGACATCTGGACCAGGGAAGCCTTCGGGAATTTCCTCGCGTTCTACCAGTACAAGGGAGACACCGGCCGACCGGACAAGCTCACGCTCAGGGACAGGAGTGGTAACTCCGGGCTCTACCTGCGCGACCAGTGGGAGATCCAGATCCACTCGCCCGGCGGCGAGAAGCGTGCGCAGAAGAAGCACGGAGACGGCTCGCTATACTCCAAACACTCACCCGATCGCATCTCGCATAACGGCGACGATCACTGGAACACGATGTGCGTCCGTCTCATCGGCAACAAGATCACCGTGTGGCAGAATGGCGTCCTGATCCACGACAACCGCGTGCTGAAAACGCGCACCGACAACCACGGCGTCCCGACCGGGGTCTTCGACCGGAAGCCTTTCAAGCTCCAGGGAGACCACGGCAAGGTGTGGTTCACGAACCTGCGGATTCTGACGCTGCCGGATGATCTTCGTTAGACCGCACACGACTCGGCGCCTGTTCTTCAATCCGAGTGGCCATCGCTCAGGTGACGCCCGTACGCCTTTGGAGTGCCAGGCGAAGCGGTTACAATGCCCCTCACTCGCACCCGGACAGATGGCACACACAACGGAATACTATCGAGAAATGCTCATGGTTCCTCGTCACGTTCTCCTGAGCTCTCTGGTCGTTGCCGCCTGCTGCTTCGACCTCCGCGCCGATAACTGGCCCCGCTTTCGCGGCCCGGACGGCTCGGGCGTCTCCGACGCCAGGGGGCTACCCATCTCCTGGAGCGACACCGACAGCGTCGTGTGGAAGACCGCGCTCCCCGGCTTCGGCGCAGGCAGCGCGATCATCGTCGGCGATCGCGCCTTCGTCACCTGCTACAGCGGCTACGGCCAGGGTGAGGACGAGGGCGCGGCCGAGGACCTCGAGTTGCACGTCGTATGCCTCGACAAGAACTCCGGCAAGATTCTCTGGGACCGGGCAGCTGCCGCAGACACCAGGGTCAAGGGATACGGCGGCTTCATCGAGCTTCACGGCTACGCCTCGGCGACCCCCACGTGCGCGTCGGCATCGTCGCCGGCGACGGCGGCACCATCGCCTGGCCCCTGGCACTGGGCCCCATGCTCGCCAAGCGCTACCTCCTCACCGGCGACCCCCTCACCGCCGCCGACGCCGAGCG
>CAYMLL010000524.1:0-3026 GCA_964390645.1 uncultured Planctomycetia bacterium
GGCCGAGAGAGCTCGGGTTCCGGAGGGGGCTGGGGCGAGAGTTCCTATCACCGACCACGACACCGCGGAAACCCGGTGCGAGGAGACTATCCTCCGGTGGTGACGCACCCCCTTCAACCCACGCCTCTGCGGGAAAAAGGCTATCCACAGAGACCGGCGGGCTCTCACGCAAGTCGAGGTCGACCCAGAGTCCCGTCCCCGACACGACGAGGCCGGTCTCGCCGATGACCCAGGGGCCGTAGCTGTCTTCGAAGTGGATGAACTCGCAGACTCTGTGGCTAAGGATGGGCTTCTCACCCACGTCGATGACGACCGGCCGGCCGCTGCGCGGATCCGTGATGGTGTCCGGAAGCTCGACGCGAATCGACGCCCTCGATCCGTCGGGCGAGCCGACCGAAGCCAGGACCACGGAGTCGTAGTGAAGCGTCAAGCCGTCGACCCAGAAGCTCGGCGCCGGCCCTCCGGCGTCCGCGACCCGGAACGACGCCTCCCCGTGCGTCACCCGGGGAATCCCCGGCCCCGGCGCCTCTTCCATGGAAATCGTGAGTCCAACGAACTCCATCGGGATCTGGAATCGGGGCGATTCGGGTTCGTCGGTGTCCCCGCAGGACAGCGACACGCGTCCGGTTCCCGAGGCGTTCGTGAAGCTTCGCTGGGACAAGCTGTACGTGTAGCTGTCGAGCTCGACGAGCTCGAGCACGAATCCACCGATGCGGATCGAGCCGGGCGGCAGGGGGAAGAACTGCGAGAGGAGCCCGTGGATCTCCTGCTGTGACAGCAAGTGCGTGAACACGGAAGCATCGTCCACCTCACCCCGGAAGACGCGTCGCACCGACGCGCCGTGCAGCTCGGCGCCGATCGTCGTCGTGTCGAACGAGAATGACGGATCCGCCACGACCGCGCTCAAGACGAACGTCGTTTGGTCGACGACGCCGTCGATATAGAGCCGACCGATGCCCCCCCTTTGCACCCACGCGAGATGGTGCCAGTCGCCATCGAAGGCGCCGTTTGTCGACAACGATCGGTCGAGCAGGGCGTTGCCCTGCTCGTCGCGTAGCGACACCTCGACCCGAGCGCTGCGCCCGCTCGAGTCGCATCCGATGCTGAACAGCGCCTGAGGATGCACGCTGCTGGTCTCGGCGAAGACGACAGCGCCGGCGTCGCCTCCCTTCAGCTGCGGCTCGCCGCGCACCCAGAGGGAGATGCTGTAGCCACCGTTGTGCCGGAAGATCGGCAAGTATTCTCCGGAGGCGAAGCGAACGACCTGGGAGCTCCCGTCGAAGTGAGCGGCGCCCCCGGCGCCGCCGTCTACGCCCTGCGTGAAGGAGGGGTTATTCAGCGAGACCAGCGGGCCGTCGTGGTTACCAACACTGTCACGCAGGTGACCGTCAAAGGTCCAGCGGGCGACCTGGTCGGCGCGGAGCGACGGGAGCGCAAGGAGGCCCACAGCCGCGCCGAGGAGCAAGAGGTGACGAGGTGATCGTGAGACAGTGAACATGAGCTTCCGCGCTCCGTGAAAGTAAATGGGTCGGGACGGCCACGAAATCAAGCACAAGCAAAGGCCTCGAAAAGAGAGTCGCAATGAGAGAAGCCGGCGAGTGGCTTCCCGTTCGCACCCGAGCACCGCACGGCGCAGTCCAGGTCGTCGACGGTGGGGTCCTCGCCGCCGTCCGGACAGGGAGCGGATGGCTGCGCTCCGCCGGTGAACAGAAAGTCGAGCGCGTAGATGCCGTCGGAGATATCGAGGAAGCCGAAGTCGTCCGCGTCCGCGGCATCGTGACAGTCGAGATCCACGGGATTGCCGAGGAAGAGGAAGCCGAAGACGCACACGGGACCGGTGACCTCCGGAGCCCCGTTGGCGTCGCTGTCACCGCGTATGAAGGAGTTGGCGCTCACGGGCTGAGCGACCGTCACCGTCACCATCAGAGCCAGGATGAGCGCCAGAGCACCACCGCGACACTTGCAGATCATTCCTCGATTCTCCATCAGGGGCACCGGAGTGCAGGTCATGTCATCGCTGACCCGTCATAGACCTGTATGCCAGACGCGGGATTGATAACAGCAAAACGGGAACAAGGAGGATGGCGCGATCATCGAGCCCCACGTCTGCAAGGCGTTGGTGCCTGATTCGCTCCGGGCGGAAATCCAGTATCCCCCGAGCTCTGCAGTCCATCTCCGAGGAGCTGAGTGCATACCTGCAGTGAAATCGAGTCTCGTCCATCCGCGATACAGGACTGAGTACCGCGTCCGAAACTGGCGTGAGTACGAGAAAGGTCTACGCTCGCGAGGCGACGTGACGATCTGCTTCAGTGACGAGGTGACCTCGAACTGGAGCGCGAGATCAACCGGAGCGCGAGGCGGACCACGGCTGTATTCGGACCTCGCGATCAAGACGTCGCTGACACTGCGAACCGTGTTCCGGATCGCCCTCCGACAGACCGAAGGCCTCGTCGGATCGCTGCTCAGTATCCTGGGCTTCGATCACTTGCCCGTTCCGGATCACAGCACCCTGTCAAGGCGATCTCAGTTGCTCGACATCGCCCCGAAAGCGACTCAACATCGTGGATCGATCCATCTGATCGTCGACAGCACCGGCTTGCAGATCGTTGGCGAAGGTCCGTAGGCCGCGGCGAAGCACGGGACGCAATGGACGCGAGATTGGCGGAAACTGCACATCGGAATCGATGGGCGCGGTCTCATCGTAGCGCACCGCTTGACCGAGAGCCGAGCCGATGATGCCAGCGCTGTGGGAGAGCTGCCAGGCCGGTTCAGCGACCAGGTCGAGCGGTTCACGGCTGACGGGGCCTACGACAAGACGGCGGTCCACGACCTCGTCACTGCGAGAGGAGCAGACGTCGTCGTTCCACCGACGAAGAACGCTCGGCTGTCAAGAAGCAGCGCGGCTGAAACGCGTGCACGAAACGCGACCGTCGAGTCGGTCCGTGAACTCGGTCGACGGGAATGGAAGAAGCGGAGGGGATATTATCAACAAGCACGAGTCGAGAACTCCTTCTACCGGTACAGGC
>CAYMLL010000525.1:0-3015 GCA_964390645.1 uncultured Planctomycetia bacterium
AAAACCGTCTCTTAGCCGAAAGCATCTCTGGTCCAAAATGTTTCGACGACGTACAAGAAGCGCACGCTGGCGGCGCATAGGACAAACGAGCCCCCTTTTCGCCAAACGTGCTGACAAGGGACACGATGTCAAATCACGGGCCGGAGAGAGAAGCCCGGTGGCGGGACGCCGGGGCGTCTAGATTGGCGTGCCTCCGCATAATGCGAATCCCCCCGAACTTTCGCACTCCATGAGAAGCGGGAGTTTTGGGTACGCGGGGCGATGTTGCTTTTGATTAGGATCGCTGAAGCGCCAAATGTTGCCGACCGCGCACCAAAAACGAATCGATGAGCGGACTCGGAGCGCCGCGTCTGCGGAATTCGACTAGCTCGGGCACGAGGGCGGCCAATGCGGTACGTGCCTGAAGGCGGGCAAGGGAAGATCCCAGGCAGAAGTGAACGCCGAACCCGAAACTCAAATGGTTCGACGCGTCGCGGTGGATGTTGAACACATCCGGCCTTTCGAACTGTCGCTCGTCGCGATTGGCCGAGCTCAGGAGCAGGGCGACGAGCTTGCCTTTGGGGATTGAGACGCCCCTTAACGTTGTTGCTCGCGTAGTGTTGCGAAATGCGACGGTCAGGGGTGGTTCGTAACGCAGGGTTTCTTCGACGACGTTGTCAATCAGGCTGGGATCGGCTGCAACCTGAGCGAGTTGTTTCGGGTGATCGATCAACGCGCTGGCTGCGTTGCCGATCAAGTTGGTGGTGGTTTCGTTGCCCGCAACGAGAAGCAGAATCACGAAGTTGATGGCGTCGAGTTCGTCGAGAACACCGCCTTGCTTCGGGTCTACGAGCTGACTGATCAGGTCTTCCTGGGGCTCGCTACGGCGCTTCTTTATCGCGTCTTGTAGATAGAGAAACATATCACCGACGTCGTCGAGAACACCGCTGTCCAGGAGGTTCTCTTTGGCAGCGCCCGACGCAAGGTCAATGATCTTCGAACTCCAGTTTTTGAAGTCCTCACGCCGTTCCGGTTCAACGCCCAGAATCTCGGCGATGATGATTGTCGGGAGCGGGACAGCGAGGTCCGCGACGACATCGATTTCATCTTGCTTGCGCATCTTGGCCACGTGTTCTTCGACGATTACATGTGTTCGCGCCTGCCAATCTCCGATTTGCCGGGGGGTGAAGCTCTTGCCGACAATCTTGCGCAGCACGTTGTGACGCTCCCCGTCGAGGGAGATCAGGCTTCCCACCTTGAGCAAGCGCAGAGGGTTGACCCGAGTATGAAAGAGAAAACTCAGCAGTTTGAGGGCGTAGCGCGGACTGATCGGCACGGTCAGTGCGCTGTTCAGGACTGTCTTCATCGCTTCAGAAGAGAAGGTGCCTGGATCTTTCAGTGCGGTCCGAACGTCATCGTGACGCGAAACTGTGTAGATGCTGCCTTCGTCGGACCAATGAACCGGCGCATGATCCCGCAGCTCGCGGTAGCGCTCGCTTGTGTCCGCAGCTTTGAGGTCGACGAAGGGGTTGAAACGGATGGTCATGGGGCCTCGAGATGCGACTGCGAAACGAGACAGTCGACCCGGCTGCATCGGAACATCGCGCCGAAAACTGGACCCTCAAAGCTGAGCTTCGGCTGAGGCTCCAGAGGACGCAAATGGAAGTCCTGTGGTGATCCGAAATGCCGATGTACAATCTCTCCCGCGGCGGGGCACCCACGGGGACTTGTCATAACATCCTTACTCAGACGTGTTGCGAAAACGCGGCTTATACTTCCTATCCGCGCCCGGAGGCGCTCGAGCTCGTGGCACGCGGTTCCGCCTCCTCGGCGACCCCTCGCGGCTGCGCCTCCTCAACCTCTTGATGCAGGGGGAGAGTTCCGTCCGGAACTTGGTGGGCGCTTCGGGGCTCAGCCAAGCGAATGTCTCCCGGCACTTGGGGCTGCTGCGCCGGGACGGGCTCGTCGGGCGGAGTCGCCGGGGAAATCTGGCGCTCTACCGGATCACGGATCCGGACATCGAGCGCCTCTGCGACATCGCCTGCGGAGGCCTCGCCCAGCGGCACTCCCAAGACGCTGAAGCGTTCGGCCCGGGCGCATGAGCATCGTTTCGATCCTCGCCCTGCCCCATCCCGGGTGGATGTCGCTTCATTCCCGACCGACCGAGCCGATCCCCGGGTGCGTCTCGCGCGATCCTGGGCAACGATCCCGGGCCAAAGCGGACTTTCGGGTCTGCCAAGCCTGCGAAGCCAAAGAAGGACACAACCGATGACCGAAGCCTTGAAAGAGAGTCAGCCCCCCAGGACCCTGAGCCACGAGACCTTGCGCGCGGGCACGGTCGCGGGGCTCGCCATGATGCCCTTTGGAGCAGTCTTCCGCTCCTTCGACCTGCGCATCAACGAATACGGGAGAAAGACCCTCGAACTTCTCGTGGGCGATGTATCCGGGCCGCTCCACTTCGGCCTGAACTTTATCCAGCACATGGTGATCAGTTGGATAGCTGCGGTTCCGCTACTTCTTGTCCTACGAAGGATTCCGGAGCGCCGCACCGGGTTCGCCATCGGCACGCTCTACGGTGGCGTCTTCTACCTTGCCGCGAACTCCCTGGCGCTGCCGCTCGCCTTCGGCGATCCGACACCCTGGGAACTCGGCTTCTCGACCGTCTATCCGAGTCTCGTCGTGCATCTCGTCTACGGCTTCGTGGTCGCCCTGATGGCAAGTCCCCGGCCGAACTCGGCCTCCCGGCGGTAAAGGCCGGCTGATGACCGCCCCGGCCCCTTCTCGTGGCACCCCGCCTAGGGGGCCTCGTCGATGAATTCTCTGATCTTCTTGCGATGAGTCGCCGCAAGCAGGCGCTCCCGTCACGGGCTCCCCTAGGGATTTAACATAACGCGCATACTCGGACGTTGTCCCAGAACCCAGCTTGTATGTCCTATCCCCACCGCTTAGCCGCGAGAGATCCTTCTCCCGGAGGTCGCTCTATGGGCGCCCAGGGTCGCGAGGATCGCCATCAGGGCGCAGGTGAACCAGAAGCCG
>CAYMLL010000526.1:0-3003 GCA_964390645.1 uncultured Planctomycetia bacterium
CGCGGCCAGTTCGGCGAGGCCGAGCGGACGCTGCGTCGCGCGGCGCGCAGCTCGGACGGCGCGTCGGTGTACCTCGTCGAGCATCTGGTGGGTGTGTGGCGGTGTCGGTCGGCGCGCGAGGCGCTGTCGGAGCTCTCTGCGCGCATCGGAGCGGCGCACCCGGACGTCGTCGGCTGGGACGCGATGCGGCTGCGAGGCGAAGGCGAGCCGCAGGAGGCCGCGCGGCGACTCGTCGGTCTGCTGGAGCGTGACCCCGCGCTGGTGACGGTCTGGGGCACGCGGCTGGCCGAGATCCTCATCGAGGACCTCGAGCGCCCCGAGCATGCTCTCCCGTGGCTCGATGCCCTCGCGCGGCGTGGCGACACCCGGGCGCGTGCGCTGCTCGGCAGGTCGCTCTACCAGCTCGACCGCTGCGCCGAGGCGACGCGGGTGCTGGCATCGATCTCACCGGGGGAGCGTGGCATCGACGAGGTCTGGCTCGCGCGCAGCCGGCTGCGTGTCGCCGGCGACGTCGAGACGATCGGGCGGACGCTCGAGAGCTTGCGAGGCCGCTTCGGCTTCCGCCCCGAGTTCTGCAAGGCGATCGTCGAGCGACTCGAGGAGAGCGGCGCGCGCGCCCCCGAGCTGCGGCAGGAGCTCGAGCGCTCGCGCCGCGCGGCCGCCCTCGACCGGCAGTCGCGGAGGACTCTCGAGGCCGCGAGTCGGCTGCGCGGAGTGGCGGCGGTGGGAAAGCTCCTGGAGGCGGCGATGGTCCGTCGGCAGATGGGCGATCGCCAAGAGGCCATTCGCCTCGCGCGCATCGCCACGGCGGTCTCCGCCGAGGACAGCCGTCCCTGGGCGTATCTGGCGACGGTCCTCGATCGGCAGGAGGAGGTCTTCCTGCGCCATGCAGCCGCATCGCGATCGGGGCAGGACAGCGCGGATCGCGTCGCCGCCGTGCTCGAGGCCGCCGGGGTTGTGAACGCCCTGCGCGAAGTCGACGTCGAGCCGTCCCCTGTCGAGCCGTCCGTTCCCGACGTCGTGGAGCTCCGCCCGGTGGGCGAATCATCCTCGCCATGGGCCGGCTTTCGCGATGTTACCGCGGAGAGTGGCGTCGACTTCGTCCACGTCGCCGGCAGCGCCGAGAAGGACTACATCCTCGGCATCAACGGCGGGGGCGTCGCGCTCCTGGACCACGACGGTGACGGTCGGCTCGACATCTACCTCGTCAACGGTGCTCGCCTTCCTCCACCTCACGGAGAGGGTCCGGGCGATCCCTCGCCGACCGATCGGCTCTACCGTAATCTCGGCGGCATGAGGTTCGAGGACGTCACCGAGAGGGTCGGGTTGCGCGAGTCGTCGTGGGGGTGCGGCGTCGCGTTTGCGGACTACGACCGTGACGGCGACCCGGACATCTTCGTCACCAACTGGGGCCCGGATCGGCTGTGGCGCAACGACGGCGGCGAGCGGTTCACGGACGTCAGCGAGTCGGCAGGTGTGGCTGACGCGCTCTGGGGCTCCAGCGCGGCCTTCCTCGACTTCGACGCCGACGGCCACGTCGATCTCTTCGTCGCCCGCTACCTCGACTTCGATCCCGTGTCGGTGCGGCGTCGGGGCTCGGATCCATCCTGTCATCTACACGGCCGTCCGGTCGCGTGCGGGCCGAACGGGCTTCCACCGGCCCCCTCGACGCTCTATCGCAATCGTGGCGACGGCACCTTCGAGGACGTCAGCGAGCGCTCCGGGATCGGTGACGTCGATCTCGAATACGCCGGCTTCGGGCTCGGGGTGGCGATCCTCGACGCGGATGTCGACGGTCGCATCGACATCTACGTGGCGAACGACACGCGCGGCAACCTGCTCTTCCGCAACCGCGGCGACGGACGCTTCGAGGAGATCGGCTGTATCAGCGGCGCCGCGTTCAACGACGACGGCAACGCCCAGTCCGGCATGGGTGTCGACGCTGTGTTTCTCGCGGGGCGTGAGCGCGAGGACCTCTTCGTCGTCAACTTCGCCGACGACACGAACACGTACTACCGCGGCGTCGGCGACGGGCTCTTTTCCGAGCAGACCGGAGCCATGGGCCTCGGAGCGCCGAGCTTTCCGTTCCTCGGCTGGGCGACGTTCTTCTTCGACGGTGACCTCGACGGCGACCAGGATCTCTTCATCGCCAACGGTCACGTCGCGCCGCAGGTCGACGAGAGCGGGAAGAAGCCCGGTTACCGCCAGCGCAATCAGCTCTTCGTCAACGATGCGGGACGCTTCCGCGAGGCGCGACCACAGGGGGGAACGGCGCTCGATGCGGAGCGCAGCTCGCGTGGCGCGGCGTACGGCGACCTCGACGGCGACGGTGACCTCGACGTCGTCGTCAACGAGCTCGACGGCCGCGCCACCGTGCTCGAGAATTTGCTCGAGCCTCCGGCACGTTGGCTCGCGGTCCGTACCCGGGGGACGCGGTCAAACCGCGACGGGATCGGCGCCGTCGTCGAGCTGGTGACGACGGCAGGTGTACAGCGTCGTCGCGTCCGCAGCGGATCGAGCTACGCGTCGCAATCGGAGATGGCCGCGAGGTTCGGGCTCGGCGCGAGCGCATCGGTCCGCAAGCTCGAGGTGCGCTGGCCGTCGGGGCGTCGTGAGGCCTTCGAAGTTGACGGGATCGACCGTGTCATCGAGGTGGTCGAGGGATCGGGACGGGAGCCGTGAGCTGCCGTTCCCGCGCCGGTCGTCCCTCGCGACGGCCCCGGGCGCAGGGCCGGAGCCCCCTGAAGCAGGCACGCCGGCCCGGGCTCGGCGGTGTCGAGGATCGACCACCGTGCGTCGGTCGTGGCGCGCCCCGCGAAGCGCGCGCGCGGGCGTCGGGTCGAACGGGATCACCACCGGCTCCGGCAGGGTGGGCACGTCCGTCGAGATGTTCCCGAAGGCGTCGCCTGTGCGCGGATCATGGCTGATCGACGGCGGCGGGCTTCGAGCCCCTCTGCCTCGCGCCCGTCCTCGCGTTCGCGTCCTTCCCGGCCCCCTTCTTCG
>CAYMLL010000527.1:0-2990 GCA_964390645.1 uncultured Planctomycetia bacterium
CTGAATAAGCCGCTCCCGGTAGGTGGCGATAGGGCATTCAAGCTGGGTTCGGGAATACCTCCGAATATGGGCGTTCCGGATCCGCAGA
Organism: uncultured Planctomycetia bacterium; assembly: GCA_964390645.1. Taxonomy (GTDB): domain Bacteria; phylum Planctomycetota; class UBA8108; order UBA8108; family UBA8108; genus CAYMLL01. The sequence continues at coordinate 89 of CAYMLL010000527.1, forward strand.
CCCTGATCATTCCGGTAGCGAAGAAGATCTGTATCAATAAGCCTCGAGGTCGGCTCCCGCGACGATTTCGCCGCTGAAGCTCTCTGCAACAAGGTTCACAAGTTCTTCCTGGGAGCAGCCATAGTCAATACGGTGAGTAAGCACAAGAAGCTTCGGCTGTGCTTGCGCGGCAATCTCACCCAGTTCCCGGGCCGATGTGTGCGCCCGTGCGTTGTAATCCCATAAGCTCTGAGGCTTTTGCGTTTCCTGCATGCCAACCGCGCAGTAGACCTCATGAACCAGTACATCGCATCCCCGACAGGCGTCGACCACAGCACGAGTCGGCGCGGTATCTCCTGAGATGACGATTGAGCGTTCGGACGTGTCGAAGCGAAAGCCATAGGCATGCTCCCAATTGGCATGCTCGACGGCAAATGCAGTTACACTCACATATTCGTCCTGATAGACAGTTCCCGGTGTAATCTCCCGCACTGACACCAACTTCTTATCCACCTTCTCGGCTAGCGCAGGGCGATGCTCGAAATCCTCCTTGAGGGCAGCTACGAAGTGACTCGTCATCGAGCGAGTCCCTGGCGGCCCGAGCACGAGAAGCGGCTTCTTGCGGCCAAGCGTCGGGGGTGTCGCGATGAAATCCGGCAAACCTATAACGTGATCGCTGTGGAGGTGGGTGAGAAATGCGATCCGAATGTTTGTCGGATCAAGCGCCGGTGTTCCGTTCAAGCTCCCGATTCGTGATTGAAGCAGCGCTCCGCGGCCGACGTCGACAAGGTAAGCACGGTCCCACGCAATGATCGCTGTAGCCGGGCCGCTACGTCCTGGTTGCGGGATGGGCGTTCCGGTTCCAAGCAGAACGACTTGGACGTTCGGCGGCGGTTCAGACGCTTTGGACTCAAGAGCGCCGAAACTGACCTCCTGCCGGGACGGGCTGGCGATCTCCGTAGAGTTACTAGTAGGCCCGCATGCCAAGAGTACGAGGGCTGTGAATGCGCCGAGGACCCTTCCGGGACCCACGCCCAATGCGTTGCAATTGAAGAAGAGCATTTCTACCCCCCCTCTTCATCAGAGGTGTTACAGGATCGGCACCTGAGGGAGGATAGGACATATAAGCTGTCCTCATGCGAAACTTCCGAGTGCGGATAGAAATTTCAAAGGCCGACTACGGCGCGTGGTTGGGCCAGCTTTTCGCCCAGGAAGTGGGCTGTGGAAGGGCTGTACGCGGCCGGAATATCGCGAAGGGTGGCGAGGCGAATCAGGCTCTGGATATCGGAAGCGTGAGGGTGGATATCAAGGGGATCGATGAAGAAGAGCAGCATATCCAGTTCACCACACGCAATCAGCGCACCGATTTCCTGATCGCCACCGAGGGGGCCGCTATTGACCAGTTCCGGGTTAAGGCCGAGTTCTGATTTCAGCAGCAGACCCGTAGTCTCCGTGGCCACGATCCGGTTGTCCCTCAAATTCGCCGCATTGACGCGTGCCCAGGCAATCAGGTCCGCTTTTTTCGCATCGTGAGCGACCATGGCGATGGTCTGACGGTCACAAGAATTGCCGAGGGGGCCGGCACCATTGCGGACCTCGTCGAGAGCCGGTTGCGAAGAGCTCAATCCCGCGCCGAGAAGGCGGAGCCGGGTCTTGGCGGAATCTTGTGCCTGATCGTCCAGGCTGTCTTTTCGATTGCCACTCATCGTCCAGTTCTCACCGCCTACTCAAGCCACTATTCATCAGGGGCCAAATCTCATCGATTGATACCCGGTGAGTCGTGCGGGAGCGGTGAATCGGGCCACATTGACGGCAGAGAGTCGTCACATGGTCAAAAGGGGCTCGGGTGGAGCATTGTGTTGGTACTGCGACTCGCGTTTTTGACTCAGTCTTCGTGGGTGGTGCGATGGGGCAACCCGCCACGGGGATCTCCCTAGGGATTTAAGGTCACGCCGCCGCGGCGGGGCTCCCGATGGGAATTCCAAATAACGCCCATACTCGGACGCTGTGCCCAAAGCCAGCTTGAATGTCCTATCCCCGTCGCAGCGAATTCGCGAGTTCCATGATTTCGAGCAGTTCGAGAAGCGTTCTGATTTCGTAGCTCGGCTTTGCTTCGCCTTCGGGCCACTCGTGATAGGTGTGGTCGTCGCGAATCCAGACAGCTCGCATACCGACTTGCCGCGCAGCCGCTACGTCTTTCATGGGGTGGTCGCCGACAAACCAGCATTGGGAAGCTTCGACTTCAAGTTCGCGGCAGGCGTGGTCGAAGATGGCCGGATCGGGTTTCTTGCAGCCGACCGCACCGGAGATCACGATGCTGTCGACATGGCTTCGGAGGCCGAGGTGATCGACCTTGCGGTTCTGTCCGTAATCTTCGCCGTTGGTGACAACGCCTATCCTGAAGCCGTTTGACTTCAATGTTGCCAGGACTTCGAACATTCCCAGTCGGGGAACCGCCAGTTCAGAGAAACGCCGCTGCCAATATCTTTCGATAAAATCAGAAGTCGGCACCTCCCGCCAAGCAAGGAGTTCTCTCAAATCATCTGGGCGACGAGGGTTGTAGCCGCCGCAATCGATCTCGATGAGCCGACGTGTCAGTTCTTCAAATTCAATTGGCTTGAGCTGTTCAGCGAAGTCGGATGCAAAGACTCCCGCGAAGGCCAGGAGTGTCTCGCGTCGCTGTGTGAGCGTGTCGTCGAGATCGAATAGGACGGCTCGTGATTCGATGGTTTTCACCTTGTCGCCGGCAGAAGTCTACTGTCGTGGGTGCTCCCCGTCGCCGCTTCGCAAACACCTGGAGTCCAAGAGGCAAATAGAGCCTACGAGCGGATTGGAACCACATACCTGCCCACTTCGAGATGGCGATTGAGCCTCAGAACCCTTCCAGCGCCGCGAAGCGATCCCGGTGAAACGACGAATCGCC
>CAYMLL010000528.1:0-2974 GCA_964390645.1 uncultured Planctomycetia bacterium
GTCAACAGGGGAACGGGATGGAGGGCGGTGCGCTCCAGGGACGTCGACCGCTGGATCGGACGGGGTGCCAGGGGCGCGCATCCGCGTGATCGCGTGCTCACCGACCACTTTCTCGACGACGGCGTGCTACGCACCGAGATTGACTCCGACACCTTGAGCGCGGTGTTCGCGGTCGTCGCCGGCAGCGAGGCCATCGTCGACCGGTCCGGGACGCCGCTGAACGTGACGCGCACGCCGTGGCGTCTGGTCGCGCGCGTCGTCGAAGGAGCCGAGCACGCGCTCGGCGTCGAGCTCGCCTGCCGCTCCCCGTCCGGCGAGGAGCGTCCCTTCGACGAGGTGCTGGTCGTGCCGGCAGTCGCGCCGTGGATCCAGCTCGACAGCGGCGAGCTGGCGCCTCTGGAGACGGGAATCGGCGGCGCGCTTCTCGAGGAGCTGCAGGAGGAGGACCTGTCGTCGATCGCGCCCGAGGACCTCGACCGCTTTCTCTGCGAGGGCCTCGGAGCGCTCGAGCGGCTCTGCTTCGGTGAGGTCGAGTGCGAGGACAATCTCATCGGCGAGGTGGAGGGCGTCGAGGCCGCGCGAGTACGACTGGAAGGCACGCCCGAGCGACTCGAGGGCCGGCTCGAGCTTCGCTACGGCGAGGAGTGGGTCGAGGCGCCGAGCTCTCCGGAGCCGTGGACGGTCGAGCGCGATGGCAAGGTCGTGCGCTATCCGCCCGCGGGCCAGTCGATGACTCGCGCGCACCGCGAGCTGGAGGAGATCGGCCTGTGCCGCGAGGCCGGAGTATGGATCCTCGAGGGGGTGCAGTCGCTCGCCCGGATTCTGACGCCACGCTCGAGCTCGTTCGTCGCCTTCGAGCTGCCGTCGAAGCTGCGCACGCTCGATCTCGTCGATCGTCCGCCCGTTCTGCGGCTTTCGGTGCGGCCCGGGGCGGGCTGGCGTTCGCGGGGCGAGCCAGGGGATGGAGGGGATCCGACGCAGGAGGACGAGCGCGAAGCGCGCGGCGGACGCTACGGAGTCGACTGGTTCGAGGTCGACTTCCGGCTGCTCGACGACGGCCGCGACCTGGCCGTCGACTTGTCGACGCTCTGTCAGGCGGCTTCGAAGACGCCCGATGGAGTGCTGCAGCTCGGTGACGGCACCGTCCTGGGGCTCGGTCAGGAGCCGGTCACCACGCTAGTCGATCTCGCCTGCCGGGGCGGGGCCGACCCGAACCCCGTCGGCGCGTCCCTGTCGGTCGGTTTGCCGATGCTCGCGGAGCTCATCGACGGGGCGCCGGGGCGCGAGATCGAGTTCGACGAGGAGCTGCTGGGTCTGTCGAGCGCTCTGCGCAGCGGCGAGGGTCTCGAGGTGCCCCCGCTCCGGGGGCGTTTCGACGATATCCTGCGTCCGTACCAGAAGGACGCGGTGCGCTGGCTCGGGGGGCTCTCGAGCTGGGGCGTGAGCGGCATCCTCGCCGACGAGATGGGGCTCGGCAAGACCGTCATGGCCCTCGCTCATCTCTTCGGTCGTGCGGCCGACGAGACCGGATCGTCGGGTCCGGTCCTCGTCGTCTGTCCGACGAGCCTGATCTTCAACTGGGTCGAGGAGTGCAAGAAGTTCTGTCCGGAGGTCGACGTCGTCGGCGTTGCCGGTCTCCCGCCGACAGAGCGCGAGGAGCTGATCCTCGAGGGTCGTCAGTTGCTCGTGACCTCCTTTGCGCTCCTTCGGCGTGATCGCGAGGCTCTCGAGAGCCGCGAGTTCCGCGCCGTCGTCCTCGACGAGGGCCAGCACATCAAGAACGCGACGAGCCAGACCGCGAAGGCTGCGTTCGCCGTGCGCGCCGCCGAACGCTGGATCCTCAGCGGGACGCCACTGGAGAACCACCCCGGCGAGCTGTGGTCGCTGTTCCACTTTCTCATGCCGGGTTTCCTCGGCGATGCGAAGGAGTTTCAGAAGCGGTTCGCCGAGCCGATCCGTCGTGGTGACGACGCCGTGCGCGGGGCGCTGCGATCGCGGGTGAGGCCCTTTCTCCTGCGCCGCAAGAAGGAGCAGGTGCTCACCGAGCTGCCGCCGCGCATCGAGCAGATCGAGCGTGTGCCGCTCGGCGTGCAGCAGCGCGCGCTGTACGCACGGTATCTCGCCGACGCTCGCGCCACGGTCGAGTCGGACTCGAGCGAGAAGTCGCGTTTCCGGGTGCTGGCGGCACTGACTCGGCTGAGGCAGATCTGCTGCGACCCGCGGCTCGTCGACGACTCGAGCACACCGAGCGCCAAGTTCGAGCTCGTGCTCGAGCTTCTCCAGGAGTGTGTCGAGGACGAGCACCGCGTGCTCCTCTTCAGCCAGTTCACGAGCATGCTGGATCTTCTCGAGGCGCAGCTCGACGAGATCGGTATGCGTCACTGTCGGCTCGACGGCGGCACCCGCGACCGCCATGGCGAGGTCCGTCGCTTTGCCACCGACCCCGGGATCCCGGTCTTCCTGATCAGCCTCAAGGCGGGCGGGCACGGCCTCAATCTGACGCAGGCCGACACGGTCATCCTCTACGATCCGTGGTGGAATCCGGCGGTCGAGGACCAGGCGGCGGCGCGCGCCCACCGCATGGGGCAGACCGTGCCGGTTCACGTTCACAAGCTCGTCGTGGCCGGTACGGTCGAGGAGAAGATGATGGAGCTGCAGGCCCGCAAGCGGGAACTGGCCGAGAGCGTCATCGAGGGCAGCGAGGAGGACGGGCTCGGCGGGCTCGATCTGGAGACGCTTCGCGCTCTGGTGCTCGACAGCTGAGGTCGAGTCTCGCGGTCCTGCCCATCCCGCGGCGGGCCGGGGTGGCGAGGATCCGCGGGGTCGAGACGTCGCCACGAAGCGATACCGAAGGGTGTACCGGGCGGGCGGGTCGACGAGTATCGCGGTGGTCGTCGACCCACCCCCGTAGCCCTGAAAGTCATACCCCCCCCCGGGGGGGTGCTAAACAAATTTTTTTGAGCGATTTAAATAA
>CAYMLL010000529.1:0-2951 GCA_964390645.1 uncultured Planctomycetia bacterium
GTATCCTTACTGGCGGCGGTTACGATATGGTTATCAGCGGGGAGGGGGATGATCGAGTGTGTACGGGACCCGGTGACGACCACATCGAGGATCTCGGCGGAGATAATCGAATCAACACGGGCTGCGGTGACGACACGGTTTTGACCGGCGACGGAGACGATCGAGTCAGTACGGGCTCTGGCGACGACCGTATCGAGGATACCGGCGGCGACAACCGGATCGACTCGGGGCGTGGCGACGACACGATCTTCAGCGGCGATGGAGACGACCGGGTGTGTACGGGCCCCGGCGACGATCGGGTTGTAGACACCGGTGGGGACAATCAGATCGACTCCGGTGGCGGTGACGAAGACGATGGCGAGCATCGTGGTCGTGGCCGCGAACGGGATCGACGCGGTCGACGTGGACGGGCCGATCGCGAGCGTACGGACCGGGGTGACGATCGGGTCGAGGACGGTTCCAGGGAGACCGGGGGCCACTGCGGTCGCGGCGACGACGGGCGCTCGGGCGGTGACGGAGATGGCCGCGTCGGTCTCGACCCTGACGAGGATGAGGCGGAAGATGCCGGTCGGGATTGAGCGTCAGGTATTTCGCTTTTCGGCGGAGTGAGGCCGTCGCCCAGACGATCCCCGGGGAGGATCGTCGGCAGAGTTCATGACGCGAGAACTGCCGGATGCCTCCTCTCGCTGGTGCCGCGGTGGGGCGCCGGCGTCCGACGTCGGCACGATACGCTCTAATTCACCCGTGATCTCGCCGCGACCCGGGAGGTGGAACTCGAATGTCTTCCGGACACATCGCGTGTGTATCGAGCTCTCCTCGCGTTCATTCATGGTCCATTGCACGCCCGGAAGTCGCCTTCCGGGCAGTGGGGCCCAGCTCCTGGAGGTGAGGCATTCAGGCTGCTGGCGCGAGCGTCTCCATCCTTCACTCGCCGCTCGTCATGAGGCATGCGGAGATCGAGCGTCGACGACGGCGTGACCCCGAAGGCGCGTCACGGAGGAGGGAGACAGGGAACCCGGTGATTCTCGCGACTCCCGGGAGGTCGGCAGGGTCCTGGTGACACCGGCGTGGGTCGAATCCTGCGAGAGCCGTGCAGTCGCCGTACGCCGACCGGCCAGACGCCTCGCGAGCGGCGAAGCTCCAGGCTAGAAGGACCGTCGGTAGACCCCTGCCGCGTCCCTCCTCAGGGCCCCGTTCAGCTCCAGCCGTGACAGCTCTCCGAGGGTTCGGTGGGGCGGCCCCTCGATCCGCTCTGCGATCGCGTCCGCGTACCAGGCGTCCTGCTCGTCGAAGAGCTCCGTCAGCTCGTCTCCGAGCTCTCCTTGCAGAGGGGCCCGGGCTGGCTCGTTCGCGGCTGTCGTGCCGGAGGCCGCGACGCGCAGGCCGAGCTCGGCGAGCAGGTCCTCCGGGCCCAGCGCCACGGCCGCGCCGTCGCGCAGCAATCCGAGGCCGCCGAGCGCCTCCTGGTGGTCGACGCGTCCGGGGATCACGTGGACGCTCTTTCCCTGCTCGAGAGCCCAGCCGGCGGTGATCAGGCTGCCGGACCTCTCTCCGGCCTCGACCACGAGGAGCGCCCGGGACAGGCCGCTCAGGACCCGGTTGCGCTGCGGAAAGTGGTGGCTCTTCGGCGGCGCCTCGAAGGGAAACTCCGTCAGGACCGCTCCGGCATCGTCGCGTCCGATGCGGTCCGCGACGTTCCGGTGCTCGGGCGGGTAGATCTCACCGAGCCCGGACCCGAGGATCGCCAGGGTGCGGCCTCCGCTGTCGAGCGCCGCGCGGTGCGAGGCGATGTCGATTCCGCGAGCGAGCCCGCTGACGATCGTCACGCCGATCGGCGCGAGCACGCGTGTGAAGTGCTCGGCCTGGCGCAGTGCGTAGGCACTCGGCCGGCGCGAGCCGACGGCGCCGACGGCCAGCTCGTCGCCGGACCCCAGTCGGCCGCGGCAGAAGAGCACGAACGGCGCGTCGGGAATCCGTGCGAGCCAGGGGGGGTAGTCCTCCTCGCCCCGGACCAGACACGCGACCTCCTCGCGCTCGATCCGCCGCAGCTCGCTCTCGGCCCGTCGTGCCGTGCCCGCCTCGAGCAGCCGGTCGAGCGTGCGGCGGCGGCGACCGACCTCCCGGCGGAGTTCGTCCGGTTCGGCACGGAACACCGCCTCGGCGCTGCCGAAGCGCGTCAGGAGCCGCGGGGCGAGCCCGCCGTCGTAGAGCGTGGCCAGGTGCAGACGCAGGATGGAGAGACGATCGGGTCCGTTCATGCGGGCCGCCTTCCGGTTTTCCGAAAGGCCGCGACGGAGATCCGGGCGGGCGGACGATAAGGAGAATAGAGGCGCTCGTTCGTCCTCGCCACCACGGTCGTGAAGGGCCCGGTAATTCCCTTGCGATACGTGGTGGGATCCACAGAATACGGCCCATGTCCGCAAGTGGTGATTACCCCCGTAGAACACACACCTGCGGCGCTCTGCGCGCCGCCGACGTCGGTTCGACCATCGTCCTGAACGGCTGGGTGGAGAGTGTTCGCGATCACGGCGGGCTGCGTTTCCTCGACCTGCGCGACCGCTACGGGCTCACCCAGGTGGTCCTCGATCCCGAAGCCGACTACGGGCAGACGGCGACGAAGCTGCGTGCGGAGTTCGTGCTCTCGGTGACCGGATCCGTGCGGGCGCGGCCGGACGGCATGAGGAACTCGAAGCTCGGGACCGGAGACATCGAGGTCGCGGCGAGCGATCTGGAGATCCTCAATCCCTGCGCGGTGCCACCGTTCGAGATCGCCGAGTCGAAGGAGGAGCCGGGCGAGGACATCCGTCTGAAGCACCGCTACCTGGACCTGCGTCGTCGACGCGTGCAGGAGGCGTTCGTTTTCCGCTCCCGGGTCTCGCGCATCATCCGCGAGTTTCTCGACGGCGAGGAGTTCCTCGACATCGAGACGCCCTTCCTGACGAAGAGCACGC
>CAYMLL010000530.1:0-2930 GCA_964390645.1 uncultured Planctomycetia bacterium
ACCGCCCCGGCACACCAGCCCGCACGCACACCACGCGAGCGCAACCGCCGGACGATCTACACCTACCGGGTTCGTGGACAGCCCGATCCCTTCCTCGAGATCCTCAACCTTCCGAACCCCAACGACTCCTGCGAGGCCCGGGAGTCGACCGCGGTCCCACCACAAGCGTTCACGCTGCTCAACAGCGATGTCGTGATGGACCGGGCCATCGCGCTGGCCGCCCGTCTACGAAGACAGACGCAGGGTGCCGCGAAGCAGGTCCGTCGCGCCTTCCGTCTGACCTACGGACGCGCTCCAACCGCGAACGAGCAGCAGCGCCTCGTCGCGCTCGTGCGTCAGATGGAAGACTATCATGCGGCCCACCGGCCGCAAGCCAGCGCCTACCCGAAGCGGGTCACACGGTCCCTCGTCGAGGAGCTCTCCGGCAAGCCGTTCGAGTACGTCGAGTGGCTGGCCGTCTACGAGGACTACGTCGCGGACGCGAAGCCGTGGACCGTCGATGCCGCGACGCGCGCACTCGCCGACGTCTGCCTTGTCCTTTTCAACTCCAACGAGTTCCTCTACGTGTACTGAGGCGCGTGATGATCGGAAACTCCCGTCGCGACTTCCTCTACGGCCTCGGAGCGTCACTCGGCTCCCTCGCGCTGACCGACCTGCTCGCGGACGATGGAGCGTCAGGCCCCCTCGCTCCCAGGCCCGCGATGCGCCCACCGAAAGCGAAGGCCTGCATCCTGCTGTTCATGGAGGGCGGACCGAGCCAGGTCGACACCTTCGATCCCAAGCCGAAGCTCAACAGGCTCCACCTGAGCGAGTCGAAGAGGACAGCCGGCCTGGCGACCGGCAAGCGGTTCCATGTGGGCAGCCCGTTCGGGTCCCGCAAGGTCGGCGAGGCCGGCATCGACATGTGCGATCGCTTCGTCCACCTCGCAGAGCCGCAAGTCGCCGACGAGCTCTGCGTCTACCGCGGCTGTCAGGCGGACTCCCTGAACCATCCCGAGGCCCTGCTGCACATGAACACCGGCAGCCGGCTCGGAGGCGACCCGGCGCTCGGCGCTTGGGCCGGCTACGGGCTCGGCTCCGAGAACCGCAATCTCCCCGGCTTCGTCGTGATGACCGAGCTGGCGCTGCCGCAAGCGGGCGCGGCGAACTGGTCGAGCGGGTTTCTACCCGCACACTACCAGGCCACCCGCCTGCGCTCGTCGGGCTCGCCCATCCTCGATCTGGCGCCGCGCCCCTACCGCTCGCGCGAGCATCAGCGACGCGCTCTCGACGAGCTCAAGCTCCTCAATCAAGAGCACGCGCGGAAGCACCCGCAGCACGAGGAGCTGACGGCGCGCATCGAGAGCTACGAGCTCGCATTTCGTATGCAGACGGCGATTCCCGGCGTGGTCGATATCAACCGGGAGCCGACGAGCATCCGGGAAATGTACGGACTCGAGCGCCAGGAGACGTCGGCCTTCGGACGCCGGTGCTTGATGGCGCGCCGGCTCGTGGAGAGAGGAGTGCGCTTCGTGCAGATCTTCTCGGGGGGCTGGGACAGCCACGACTACCTCGAGCGTGGCCACGCCTCCCGTATCGCGAGCGTCGACCGACCGATCGCCGCGCTGATCAAGGACCTGAAGATGCGCGGGCTCCTCGACGAGACGCTGGTGATCTGGACCGGCGAGTTCGGACGCACACCGGACAACAACCACCGGGGTGGCGTCACGGCGCTGGGACGAGGACACAACGTGGATGCGATGAACATGTTCTTCGCGGGCGGTGGCGTCAAGCGTGGAGCCATCATCGGCGCGACGGATGAGATCGGCGCCGTCGCCGTCGATATCGTCCACCCGATTCGCGACGTCCACGCGACCTTGCTGCACCTGCTCGGCCTCGATGACAACAAGCTCACCTACTACCATGGTGGCCGCTTCAAGCAGCTCTCCCAGTTCGGCGCGGAGGTGATCCCCGAGCTGCTTGCCTGACCACCCGTCGAGAGGCTCGGGCCGACGTGAGACACCATCTCCAGATCGTGAGATTCCGTCCAGTGGACGCGAAACAACCCTTGACGCTTCGACAGAACTCCCGAGGAATCCTCGACATGATCTCCGAGCGAGGATGGAGCTGTATGATCCGACGACCCACCGTCCTGAACGAGCTCCGCGGAAGGCTGCCCGCGGCGATCGTGACGACAGCTATCTGGCTCCTCGTCGGCCGCGACACTGCCGCAGAGCCTCTCGAGATCCGAGACGGAGACCGCATCTGTCTCGTCGGCAACGCGCTCGGCGAACGTATGCAGCACCACAACTACTGGGAGACGCTTCTCTACCAGCGCTTCCCCGACAAGGGGCTCGTCGTCCGCAACCTCTGCTTTCCGGGAGACGAGCCCACCGAGCGCATCCGCTCGCAGAACTTCGGCGATCCCGAGCAGCACCTCACCCACAGCGAGGCGAGTGTCGTCCTCTTCTTCTTCGGCTTCAACGAGTCGTTCGCCGGCGCGGAAGGTGTCGACGACTTCGCGGGCAAGATGACGCGGCTCGTGGAGACAACGAAGACAAAGAAGTTCGACGGCAAGAACACACCGCGCATCGTCCTCGTCTCGCCGATCGCGTTCGAGAGGACTGGCGACCCGAATCTCCCTGACGGCAAGGCGCACGACAGGCGCCTCGCGGCCTACACGCAGGTGCTCTCGGACGTCGCCCGCTCGACCGGAGCCGGCTTCGTCGACCTCTTCCGGCCGACGGCCGCCCTCTTCGCGCGCTCGAGCGAGCGGCTGACACTCGATGGCGCCCATCTCACGGACGCCGGATATCGAGCTCTCGCACCGATTCTCGACCGGGGCCTCTTCGGAGCAGGGGGGGCGACCCGGATCGATGTCGTGCTGAAGAAGGAGATCGACGACAAGAGCTTTCACTGGTGGCACCGCTATCGCGCCGTCAACGGCTACT
>CAYMLL010000531.1:0-2908 GCA_964390645.1 uncultured Planctomycetia bacterium
CCTCGAACTCCACCTCGATGAGCTGAGATCCGATGACTACGTCGACCTTGACCACCATCCTGCAATTCACGGGACCCACGCTACGGAACTCATCTCCTCTCTCGGCCATCCGTCCTGCCAATGCCGCGAACCACTGCTCCGAAGGAAACGGAATCGATAGTGTCATTGTGTTCTCCTCTTGCCTCGCGACCGTTCGCTTCTCCTAAGCAACCAGCTCTTCCACTGGGACTTCGAGGGGGATCGTGATTCGCGACGAGCGGTCGAGACCTGCGACCTTCATTCGGTTGAGGTACTCCCTCACCTGCTTGCGATAAATGAAGGCTATGCGCACCATGCCAAGCTCGATGTTCGCAAGACCTCCGCCGGCGAGAATCGCACGGGGTTCTGAGGTCTGAGGTTCCAGGGTCAGCTTGAAGATGGCCTGCTCGCCAACATCCAGCAGCGCGTGAATCTCGTTGGCTCGCTCGGGATGCCGCTCAATCAGGTATTGAAGATGTTTCACCCCGTAGGCGACGTGCCGTGCCTCGTCCTGCATGCAGAGACGAAAGATCCTCTTTTCTACTTCGGTGGGTGCCAGAAACTCTCCCTGTCTAAAGAGAGTGAGCACGAAGCCCTCACCAAAGATGTGCATGAGTGCACTGGACGTTGTGTAATCGGGTGCCGTCAGGATTGCAGCCAGGAGTTCCTCTTGGCCGGGCGATGCGGATAGCAGGCCTCCGCCGTTGGCCAGAGCCCGCTTGCGGAACACATCGAGATGTCGTGCCTCATCCATGATTTGAGTCGCAAGGAAGAGCTTCACTTCGTGGAAGTCGTGATTGATGCGACTCATCCACTTAGCCGGCATATCGCCCGCGACGAACTCGACTTCGGTGAGCCCGGTACACATTTGGCACATCGCTTTCTCGAGATCTTCAGGAAGCTCCTCGAGCTTGTCCCAGGGAATGTCGGTTACCGAATTCCATTGACGTACAACGGCTTCGTCGTAGAGAGCAGCCGCATTCTCGGACCAGATTTCGGTCATCTCGTTCAACACATACATATCCAGGCACGGCGGCGTGTCTTCGGGAATAAAGCAGCCGCGGGGCGCCATTGTACCGGCCGAAGATCCGAGCCCGGCCTTGGGTGCGTAGTGGCCCGTCTCGATATCCACCATGCGAAGCCCCGATGGCCCCGGCGCAACTTTATGGCCCCATCCGTCTGGATTCGAATCCATCCAGCCAAGGTCAAAGTTTCCCTTCGCCATCTCTCTTATGCGATCGAGTCCCGCTTGAACGTCCGGGGTGTATCTCGCCATCTGTCGCACCTCCTAGCTTGTATGACTCGTATCGCTGCAATCCACGTACCAAGCCCAGCTAACGCTCTGTCGCTCCCTTGGGGGTAAGGTGTCACCTTGCCTCACCGATCCCAAGTATCTCGGAAATGTGTGAGGAATTGGATCAGCGCTGATGATCAATGCGCGGTCTAAGTCTCCTATCCACCCTGGTGTACCAGGCGCCGTAGCGGACCAACGCGGCGAATCAGTTCCCGATGTCCTCCATCAGTGCACGCCGCACGAGCGAGCTCTCCGCCTGCTCGTGACGGCGTAGGCGATTCGCAAAACTCCGGAACGCCTCGAGTACGCTGCCCCACGCGCTACCGCCGGAGGCCGCCGCCCCCACGCGCCCCGCTATGTCGTTCACATACGTAAGAAGGTCCGCGTGCTCGGCGAGCAGCCGGTCGGCGTGCGCCGAATAACGCGGGGCGAGTTCGTAGATGTCCGGCAGATATCCCCTGGATTCCTCGCGCTCGAAGTGCTCGGTCAAGCGTCTCGCGAGCTCGCGGCTCGCATCGACGATCGCCGCACTCTCCGCCCGGGCGCAATCATCCACGGCCGTATGGGCTAGCTGAAGATCGAACGCCTCGAGCATCTCGCGGAGCATTTCGTGCGCGACGTGAATCTCGTCTACCCGACTGGATGGAGTCGTCTCGCTCACGTGCTCGCGCCCCCAGTTCTCATGGAGACCAGCGGTGCAACCCTCATGCCACTGCTTCGGTGCGAATTCTCCGGGGCCTGCGGCTGCGCGTTGGCCCGGTGGTCAGCGACCGCGTCCTGGGCGCGGCAGATCGCCACATGCGTGCCGAAGCGTTGTGACATCTCGCGACGCAGTCCGCCAACATCGAGCTACGAATTCGCCGCGACACTTCGGTACGGGATTTACCGCAAAGGCCACCGCAGGGGAGCACCGCGCCGGAGGGGCACGTGGATCACTCGAACGAAAGCACGAAGTCGGACCACGTCTGGCCCACACCACGAGCTACGCGGAGCGTGGTTACCGCATCCAGCGAGCTGCGGGGGCGGAGAGCCCGAGTTGCTAATCGACCACCGAGGAGGAGAAGAGCAGCATGAAGGTCACCGTCGACCCAGATCTCTTTGAGGCTAACGCGATCTGCACGGGAATCTGCCCGGAGATCTTCCGTCTCGAGGAAGACGACATGCTGACGCTCCTCACGAGCGACGTTCCGGAGCGCATGCGCGAGAGCGTCGAGCAGGCCGCGACACGCTGCCCCCGCCAAGCGCTGAACATCGAAGGCTGAAGCGGCCTCGGCACACGGCGGGGCCCGGTCAGGCCCTGAATCTCGGTATCACTTCCCTCCCGAACAATCTCATCGATTCCCAGACCTGTTCCTCGTCCTCCATCCAGGAGGCGAGCCGCGGCAGCATCACGAGCTGGTCGATCCCGGCATCCCGATAGCGCCCAACCGTCGCCGCGACCTCGTCCGGCGTTCCGGCGCAGATTCCGTTCTGGTGCACGATCTGAGGATCCGTCATTCCCGCTGCGAACGGGCCGGGAAGGCCTTCCTCGGATCTCGCCCGCTCCACGATCTCTCGCAGGCGAGACTGGGCGATCGGCCGAGGCTCGTCCTTCGT
>CAYMLL010000532.1:0-2908 GCA_964390645.1 uncultured Planctomycetia bacterium
CCCCCCGGCGGGGCCCCCCCCCCCCCCCCCCCCCCCCAACCAACCCCCCCCCCCCCCCCCCCCCCCGCGGGGGGGCCGGCGGCTCCGGCCGGCTCGAGAGAGCGCTCTACGCGCTCTTGACGCGTTCCGTCAAGTGGTCGAACGTCGACTCACTACGAACCGCGAGGTCGGCAAGGATCTTGCGGTTGAGGTCGATCCCGGCCTTCTTCAATCCATGGATGAACTCGCTGTAGCGCAGACCGCGGGCCCGGCATGCGGCGTTGATGCGGAGGATCCACAGGCGACGCCAGTCGCCCTTGCGCTTGCGCCGGTGCGCCGTCGCGTAGGCCTCGGCTCGGACGCGGCTCTCCTTCGCGGTGCGCAGCAGCATGCCGCCTCCGCCCCCGAATCCCATACCCCCGCGGAAGAGCCTCTTCTTCTTGCGCAGACGGGCAACCCCGGATCTCACGCGTGGCATGGTCTGGCCTCTTCAGTCTCGACCTATTCGCAGCAGAGCAATTCCCGGACGCGCTGGCTGTCCGGTTTCGAGCAGATCTCCGCCTGACGCAGCTTGCGCAGGCGCTTGCTCGACTTGCAAAGAAGTAGATGACGCTTGCCGCTCTTCCAGCGCTTGATCCGGCCCTTGCTGGTGACGCGGAAGCGCTTGCGAGCACCCTTGTGAGTCTTCTGCTTCGGCATCTATCGATTCTCTCGTAAGGGACTCTCGCCGTTCTACTTGGGGAGCGAGCGGACGGTCCACGCAGCCTCCCGAACCGCCGGGAAGGCGGCGATTGTACCGGAGCGGGCAGCCTTTGGAAGCGAAATCCCGGCGCGGGAAGCAGCCTCCCCCGATCGGCACGTCACTTCGACACGAGGATCATGTCGAGCTTGTTGCGCCCCTGGCGGGAAGGCGCCTTCTCCACCTTGGCACTCTCCTCGAGTGCATCGGCAAAGCGCTCCAGCAGGTCCCGGCCGATATCCATGTGAACCATCTCGCGACCGCGGAACATCATGGTCACGAGAACCTTGTGACCCTTGCCGAGAAAACGCCGGGCACGCTCCACCTTGACCATGAAGTCGTGGTCCTCCGTCTTCGGACGGAGCTTGACCTCCTTCTGGCGGTGGGATGTGTGCTTCTGCCCCCGCGCCTTCTTCGTTTGCTGATAGCGGAACTTGCCGAAGTCCATCAGCTTGCAAGTGCGCGGTGTCGAGGTACTCGTGACCTCGACGAGATCGAGCTCACGCTCCTGGGCGATCTGCAGAGCGTCAGGAAGCTCCATGACTCCCAGCTGGTTGCCCTCGTCGTCGATCAAGCGGCAGGGGCCGCCACGATCACGATCATTGAGAATCCGCGGGCCCTTGTCGCGAATCGGATCACGACCACGTCCTCTGAATAGTGGGGGAATGAGAGGTTACCTCCGGAGGTTGAAAAACGAGGGCAAGCCCCCGAACAGGAGACCGGGAGCACCCGGGTATCGACCAGGCTCCTGCGCGCAGGAGACAGAAGAATCGTAATCCCACGCCGAAAAACGCGTCAACGGAAAAAAGGGCTCGAAAGCGCGCCGGCTCACGCCCCCTCCTCGGTCTTCTCGGGCTCCGACGCCCCCTGCCCCTCGGCCTGCTGTGCCACGGCTTGCGGTGACACGGTTCTCAAGAAGAGCTCATCGAGTTGCTCGGTGGCGACTCCACCCGGAGCGTCCGTCATCAGGCAATTGCCTCGGGCGGTCTTGGGGAAGGCGATCACGTCACGGATGGACGCGCTTCCGAGAAGCAACATCACGAGGCGGTCGAGCCCCAGCGCGATGCCGCCGTGAGGCGGGGCGCCGTACTGCAGCGCGTCGAGCAGGAAGCCGAACTTCTGCCGCGCCTCCTCGTCGCCGAGGTCGATGGCGCGAAAGACCTTCTCTTGCACCTCGCGCCGGTGAATACGGATGCTCCCCCCACCGAGCTCGACGCCGTTGAGGATCACATCGTAGGCCCGGGCTCGCACACGGCCCGGTTCGCTCTCGAGGCGCTCGACATCCTCCGGGCGCGGACTCGTGAACGGGTGGTGAGACGCGTGGAAGCGGCCGTCCTCCTCGCTCCACTGCAGAAGCGGGAAATCGGTGACCCAGAGAAGGTCGTAGCGGCCCGGCGGAACCAGGTCGAGCTTGCGCGCCAGATGGAGGCGCAGCTCGCCGAGACAGGCGGCCGCCGTGTTCGCCTTGTCGGCGACCATCACCAGGAGATCTCCGTCCACGCCCCCGAAGGCCTCGCGCAACGCCGCGAGCCCGTCATCACCGAGAAACTTCGCGGCCGGCCCCCTGGCTCCGTCCGGCTCCAGCTTGAGCCAGGCGAGCCCCCGGGCGCCGAACTCCTTGACCACCTTCTCGCAGCCGTCGATGTCCTTGCGCGACAGCGCGGCGCCGCCCGGGACGCGAATGCCGCGAACGACGCCCCCCGACTCGACGGCCTTCGTGAAGACCTGGAAGTCGGTCCGGCTCGCCGGCTCCGAGACGTCGGTGATGAGAAGATCGAAGCGCGTGTCAGGTCGATCGGTGCCGTAAAGCGCCATCGCCTCGGCCCACGAAATTCGCCGTAGCGGCAGCTGAACCTCGTGATCGAGCAGCTCCTTGAAGAGGCGAACGAGGAGACGGTCGACGACATCCTGGACGTCCTCCTCACGGACGAAGGACATCTCGATGTCCAGCTGCGTGAACTCCGGCTGACGGTCCGCGCGCAGGTCCTCGTCGCGCATGCAGCGCACGATCTGGTAGTAGCGATCGAAGCCCGAGATCATGAAGAGCTGCTTGAAGAGCTGCGGGCTCTGCGGCAGCGCGAAGAACTTCCCGGGGTGGACGCGCGCCGGCACGAGGAAGTCCCGCGCGCCCTCCGGCGTGCTCTTCGTCAGGAAGGGCGTCTCGATGTCGAGGAACTCCTCGCCGTCGAG
>CAYMLL010000533.1:0-2865 GCA_964390645.1 uncultured Planctomycetia bacterium
CAGACACTGCAACGCTCAATCCAACTTTTTCGGCCATAAGATCAGACGAATGAGCAGCCAGGATAAATGCCTCGGCGGCCTGGATCGAGGTTGTCCAGGCGGCGAGATCGGTGACCCACCCTTCTATTTGTTCGTGGACGGTGAGCGAACTGGCGAGCTGAATCAGTCCCGGATCTTCTTCGTTCCTCACGAGAGCACTCGTGCTGGTCCTTCGCGCGAGGATATTCAGTAAACCGACTTGACCACGGGTGCCCTCGTAGCCCTGAAACAGATCGGTTCTGAAATTCAATTTCTGGATAACGATACCGTCGTCGTCTATCGGTCCGTTGCACCACGCGCGTTGGGCGAGTTCTCGCCCCCACCAGGTGAACTCGCCTTCTTGTCGGAGGCTCCACTCTTCATCGATCATCATCTTGTCGTAGACGCTTGCCAAAATTCGCGGCCCGATCTCTGTCATGATCTGCCTGCCTCCCTCGCTGTTGGTTCAGACCTCGCCTCGGCGAATCAAGGGCTCAGTGCGCAAGTGCGCTTCATCGCCGCCCCAAATAGTCATACCAGTTTCCCGTTTCGCGGTCGCGGAGGTCTCGCTCGCCGCGCATGGCCTTCTTGGCTTTGATCATGGCTTCTCGCTTGGAACGGCCTCTCCAAACCCGCGTGGCCGCCATCTTCATGCGCGCGAATCGCTGCCGCCGGTGCTCAGCATCCTCCAGAACGTCAATCCAGTCGCCGTAGATGAGCTCGGCCTCGGCAAGCAGGGCCCCGGCCCTCTGCAAATCGCCTCGCTCGTTGACTGAAGCGGCCTGGTAGGCGAGGGAAGCTTCCCAAAGATCCGAAATCGTTCGCACCACCTCGAGATTTCTGGATGACGCCTCGGCCCAGAGCGGATCGACGATGCTCAGGGACAGCAGCGTCACACGCTGGCGTTGCTCGTCGCCCGTCAGGACATCGCGCCAACGAAGCGCAGCCGAAAAATCCAGTTGCGTACCCGCTGGAAGCGCGGGCACATCAAACATCAGGGCGATCGTTCGGGTGCGGCCGCCGCGAAGAGTTCCCATCGGGACGGTGACGGATTGTTCGTCCTGTTCGACCTGGGCGCGCGTCAACACCTGCGCGCGCAAAATCGAAGGATGCTCGAGGGTAAACTCCAGCGATTCGGCCACGATTCCTCGAAGCTCACCCAATTCGCCCAGGACGACGTCAATAATGTCGTCTGGAGTGTCCGCATCATGAAGCCTTCCCTGGCCTGCTTCGGCCAGAGCATCGAGTTGCAAGGGCGAATAGCCGTTGCCTATGCCCACGGTCGAGGTCTTGACGCCCCGCTGCGCCAGTTCACCCGCATGCCGGGCCAGCTCCCCGGGGTCCATGACCCCTCGGTTCGCGTGGCCATCGGAAAGCACAATGACATGGCCCGAGCGGTGGGTTTCCTCGGCAATCGCCAGGGCTGCGCAGCGCGCGCCTTCGTGCCAACCCGCGCCAAGGTCGGTGGTACCGCGCGGGCTGAGCGAGGCGATCTCACGGCGCGCAAGCGCCTGGCCTCCTGCGTCCATGGCAAGCGCCGCGAAGTGCCTCTCGACCATGTGATCAAAAGACACCAGGGAAAGCCGGTCGCGCGGGCCAAGTGCCTCCGCGATCCCCTGGGCAGCAGTTGCGGCCGCTGCGAGTCGCCCGCCGCCCATGGATCCCGAACGATCGATCACCAGCGCAATGTTGAGGCCCGGGCGCCGCCGGGCACGTTCGGGTTCGCCTGCGTCAGGCTCCGGCGCCGAGACTTCGAGCAAAAGCCCGACATGGTCTGGGCGTTCGGCTGGAAAAAGGTTGGCGTCGAAGCGGGCGTGGACGTCGAGTTTCGGCCCATGCCGCTCAGGGCCCTGCGGCGTGTTCGGTGATGAATCGGATGTGTTTTCAGTCATAGTCTTACTCCATTTCTTCGCGCATCAGGGATGCGACTAATCGGGCGATTGTCTTCAGTTGCTCGCGTTTGCGCGGGCCGACCCGCCGTGACAGAACGATCTCGGCTTCGGGACCCGCGGAGATTCGGATGGGCCGGGCTGAAAGTGATGGCTTGCCCCGCCTGGCTCGCGGCGGCTTTCCTGGCGGCCGGGCCGGTTTCGAACGAAAGATGCTCTCGGTTTCCGTCAGGTAGTCGGCCGCTGATTCTCTTATTGTGGAGCGGCTAGCCGGCGCACTCTGCGGTTTCTGGACAAAGAGGTCGACGACATCTTCTCCCGCCCCGCGGCGCACCTCGAACTCGGAAGCCGTGTAGTCGCACGGGTTCCCTATCTCGAGGTCTTCCTCGCCGGCAAGAACACGCCGCATGGTTGCGAGGGGCACTCGCTCGAGAGCCGATCGAATCGCGGCCTCCCCCAGCTGGCCTGTTGACTGCAGCAGGGCAGCGAACTGGTCTTCGAGACTGTCGAGTACCTCGTCGTGGGGCAGTGGATGGCCGGCGGCGTCCAGCAGGGCGCGGCGGATTTGGCTGCAAGCGTGCTCGCTGACCCCCTCCTGGGCGCAGAGGGCGCCCGCAAGTCGCTCGACGGTCTCCCGCTTGGGGCGAATCGTGCCGGTCTCGACCCGGGAGAGATAGGCGGGATCCATCCCGGCGTCGGCCGCAATGGCGCGCAGGCCAACGCCGATTTCTTCGCGGGTTTTGCGGAGGGAATTCCCAAAATCATTGATTTTATTCATAAAAGATACCTGTGTTGAACCATAATACAACAGAGAATAGTCTCCTGACCCCATCCTGTCAAGTGTTCTGACTAGCTCCGTTTATGTGGTCCAGCCTCGGCGGCACGGTATGCCTCGACCCAAGTGCCTTTATTTAATCCGATCAGATAATTCACCGGAGAACCCCCGCGGCTACCCTAG
>CAYMLL010000534.1:0-2837 GCA_964390645.1 uncultured Planctomycetia bacterium
CGCCACGTCGCGAACGCGAAGGTCTTCGACTCGATCTACACCGAGCCTGGCCAGGGGACCTTCGAGCTCCAGATCGAGCACGGACTCTCCAACGGGCTCGGCTGGCGCGGCAGCTGGAAGCCGTGGGTCACCGCCGTCGGCTCGCTCGTCGACCGGGAAGGGAAGGTCGTCTGGCGCCATCAGGCGACGATCTCCGAGCACGACGCGCGCGTGCCAGAGGTCAGCCATCCGGCGCGTCAGGAGAAGTTCCTGCAACGCGCGTACGCCAGGGCCGTGGACCTCGTCACCCAGGAGCTCGTCGACCACCTCGTCGGCGCATAAGCGGCCGCTGGAGCCGCCGGCAAGTTGCGACCGGGGCGGCGACCACGCATAATACCGCGTCGTGACCGACCCGCACCCCGTCGAGACCGAATCCCTCACCAAGCACTTTCGCCACCCGCTCTTCCCGTGGCGTGTGCGCGTCGAGGCGCTCAACGATCTGTCATTTCACGTCCGCCGCGGCGAGGTCTTCGGGCTGCTCGGGCCGAACGGAAGCGGCAAGTCGACGACGATCAACCTGCTTCTCGGACTCAACCGGCCGACCGCCGGGTCGGTGCGTCTCTTCGGCGAGTCGCCCCACCGGCTCCCGGTGAAACGACGCCTCGGCTACCTCCCCGAGGAGAGCCGCCTCTATCGCTTCCTCGACGCCGAGGAGACGCTGCACTTCTACGGCCGGCTCTTCGGCCTCGAACGCGGCGAGCGCCGACGCCGCGTCGCGCAGCTCCTCGCCTATGTGGGCCTCGAGCGCGAAGGCAAGCGCCCGGTGGCGGAGTACTCCAAGGGCATGCAGCGCCGCGTCGCCATCGCGCAGTCGCTGATCAACGACCCGGAGCTCGTCATCCTCGACGAGCCCACGAGCGGCATGGACCCGATCGGCACGGCAGAGGTCAAGGAGCTGATCCTGCAGCTCAAGGAGAAGGGCAAGACGGTGCTCCTGTCGAGCCACCAGCTGGCCGACATCGAGCAAGTCTGCGATCGCGTGGCCATCCTCTACAGCGGACGCGAGCTGGTCACGATCGATGTGGCCGACATGCTCGGGAGAAACGGTGTCACGCTGCAGAGCTTCTTTCTGGACACGGTCGAAGCGGCTCGCAAGAAGCGGCCGGAGACAAGCGGCGCCGGCATGTCCACCGGCGAAGGGCTCGAGTTCCTCGAGGATCTGAACGACTGACCGCCGGTCCAGAACACGCCACGGACGAGATAGCGAATCGTCGGGTCCGGGCTCGAGATACCAGACCACCGGCAAGGGGGTGCGTCGTCGAGCCCTGAAACCACGAGCTCTCGTCAGGAGGGCCTCGGGAGACATGGTCGTTTCCACCCCGATTCGACCTCTTCAAGGCGGAGCCGAGCGCCGCCCCCCGCTCCTCTCCGCCCAGGGCTCTCTCGGTCGTGCCGTGAAAGAGTGGTATACTCCCGGTTGATTCACGATCCGGAGTGCTGTCGGACTTCGGGTGTCTCATTCCAGAAACGTGGAGAAGGACTGCCGCCCGGCGTGTTCGGGCTGCTTGTTGATATCTTGCACGCGCGCACGTTGATGACGGTGTGGACGGCAAGCCTCGCTCTCGCTTGCATCTCGGTCCTCTCGCAGGACGCCGACGTGGAGACGCTCGCCCGCACGGACAAGTTCCGTCAGCTGGAAGAGTCCCTGCCGACTCCGAACGCGTATCGAACCGCTTCGGGTGCCCCCGGCTCGTCGTACTGGCAGCAGCGAGTCGACTACGCGATCGACGTCGAGCTCGACGACGTTAATCAACGGCTTGTCGGCTCGGAACGGATCACCTACCACAACAGGTCGCCCGACCCGCTGCGATACCTCTGGGTGCAAGTCGATCCGAACATCTTCGCGCCCGACTCGGATGCTCAGCTGACGATGACGGCCCCCGATCTCGACTCGCTGTCCTTCAGCGATGCACGGCGTCTCCTCGCTCGCGAGAATTTCGACGGCGGCGCGAAGATCACGGCGGTCACCGGTCCGGGCGACAAGGCGCTGCGTCACACGATTGTCCGGACAATGATGCGTGTCGACCTGGACGAGCCTCTGCGAAGCGGTCAGAGCGTCACGTTCCGGATCGACTGGAGCTACCGGATCAACAACTCGAAGCTCGTTCGCGGCCGCACCGGCTACGAGCACTTCCCGGACGACGGCAACTACCTCTACGAGCTCGCGCAGTGGTTCCCGCGCATGGCGGCGTACACCGACGTGCACGGATGGCAGAACAAGCAGTACCTCGGCCGCGGTGAGTTCACGCTCGAGCTCGGCGACTACCTCGTACGCATCACGGTGCCGGATGATCACGTCGTCGCGGCGACCGGCGTGTTGCAGAACCCCGAAGAAGTGCTCACGGACGCGCAGCGTGAACGACTGAAGCAGGCGGATTCGGCAAAGAATCCCGTCTTCATCATCACACCCGAGGAAGCCAGGGCGAACGAGAAGAGCAAGCCGAAGGGCACGCGCACCTGGATCTTCCACGCCGAGAACGTCCGTGACTACGCGTGGGCTTCCTCTCGTAAGTTCATCTGGGATGCCCAGCGGCACCAGGTCGATGACAACCGCGTCATGGCGATGTCCTTCTATCCGAACGAGGGCGAGCCACTCTGGAGCCGCTACTCGACACACGCCATCATCCACACGCTCGATGTCTACTCGCGCTACACGTTCACCTACCCCTACCCCGTCGCGATCTCGGTCAACGGACCCGTCGGCGGGATGGAATACCCGATGATCTGCTTCAACGGCCCGCGGCCGGAGAAGGACGGCACCTACTCCCCGCGCACCAAGTACGGGCTCATCTCCGTCG
>CAYMLL010000535.1:0-2830 GCA_964390645.1 uncultured Planctomycetia bacterium
TCCCAGACGTAGGCGGTGATCTTGTTCATGCCGGGCGCCAGCTCCGCGCAGTGGATCTCCTGACAGTCGGCGGCGCCGCCCCGACAGACGCTCTTGTTCACGACCATGTGGTTGTTCACGTCGACCCGGATGGCGTCGTCGCTGGCGGTGCAGACCTCGACCTCCAGTGGCTCGTCCCCGGTGTTCTCGACGTAGGTGGTCGAGATCGCCATGATACTGTCGGAGCTGATCCCGATCTGGTCGGCCATGCCGTTGAAGTTGAGCTGGTCCGAGGAGTTGACGAAGATCCCCTCGCCCAACAGCCAGTCGAGGCTGAACCAGGTGGGATCGTCTCCGAGAACATCGGCCGTCCAGCTCCTCGACTCCGCCGCGTCGAAGTCGATCTGCCAGTCGTCGCCAGGTCGCGGGTTCTCCACGGTCATGTCGTAGGGGGTCACCCAGTTGCCCTGCATCCGGACGTCACCACCGCCGCCACAGCCGCTGTCCTGATCGAGAAACAGCATGTTCCAGCCCGAGCCCTGGATCCAGCCGGCGGGGTTGTGCTGGGCCTGAAGAGCCGTCGCTGCAGTGAGTGATGCGACGAGCAGGACGAGACGGGACTTTCTTCTCATGGCGACGTTTCTTTCTCTCTGTCAGGGCGTCGTTCGGGAGTGCCGGGAAGTGCTGCTGCGGGTCGACCCCGGACGGGGCGCTCCGGAGACAGCTCCCGGAACTCGGCGATCTCTCGTGTCGACCCGAGCTGGGCCGGGGCCAGCCCCCTTCCGGACATCAAGGATCAGCTGTGCCTCCTGTGGAGTCAACCCTGCGGAGTCGACCTCGCGAAGTCGAGCTCCGGTCCTGCACCGACCCTCCGGTCCTGCACCGGCCCTCCGGAAGCTCGACCGAGCGTCAGAACCTCGCAACGGTGGCTGATGGAGCCGGTTGCCGGGCATTCGACGACGCCTCATCTCGCCCGGGAGGGTTCGTCACCGCGGCGGCCCGGGCCCGGCCGAGGAGGCTCTCCTGCACCGCTGCGCGGCGCGACACCCCCCTGCTTCCCACCCCGGACTGTCGGCGGTACGCTCACGAGCCGTCCGGGCGCCGGTGAGCCCGGTGTCCCGCTCCGCGACGCCGGGACGGGTGCACGCGTCACCGAGGACTCGATCGAGCCCTCCGAGGGCAAGGGGGCCCTCGAGAAGTCCCGGGTTTTTTTGGTGATTCCACCCACGTCCGAAGTAGTCCATCATCAGGGCCGATCGGACTGCGGGGTTCCGCGGTCCCGGTTTTCTACCAAGGGAGGTTTCGATGAAGAGCTGTCTACCGGTGCTGCTTTCTCTCCTGCTCTGCTCCACCGCGTTCGCCCAGCGGGAGCGCCCGGAGGTGCCGGACGATCGCGAGCGTGAAGAGCCCTGCGGCGTGGAGTGCTCGGAGCAGGCGCGTGAGTCCGCTGCCGCGTGCCGTGAGTCCGACGACCCCGAGGGCTGCCTCGCCGCGGTGCGCGAGGAGGTCGCTGCGTGCCGTGAGGCGGCGGGCTGCGATGTTCCGGACGATCGCGAGCGTGAAGAGCCGTGTGGCGCGGAGTGTCACGACAGCGCCAGGGCAGCCGCCAACGAGTGCCTTCGCGGCGGCGGCAGTCGCGAGGAATGCGCCGAGTCCTACCGCACCGAGCTCGGTCCCTGTCTCGAAGCGGCGGGCTGCGAAGCTCCCGACGAGCCCGATCGAGACGGCGGCGACAGGGAGCCGCCCTGCGGGCTGCCTTGCTTCGAGACCGCCAGGGCCGCGATGACCGCGTGCCTCGAGGACGGCGCGGACCGGCAGGAGTGCGGGATCGCTTACCGTGAGGCACTCGTCGACTGTCTGGACTCGGCGAGCTGCGACGAGCAGGAGGCGCTTCTGGCGACGCCGTCCTTCCTGAGAGGCGACAGCAACGGTGATCGCTCGCTGGATGTCGCCGATGCGGTGACGGTTTTCGGCTACCTCTTTCGTGGCCAGGAGACTCCGGGCTGCATGGATGCGGCTGACGCCAACGACGATGGCTCGGTGGACCTCTCCGATCCGGTCTCGGTCCTGAACCGCCTGTTTCGCGGCGGCGGCGCTCTGCCCGAGCCGTCCACGGAGCCCGGGAACGATCCCACCCCGGACGGTCTGGACTGTTTTGACTACTGATCGTGACGAGTGTCCGGCTGGCGTAGTCGATCAGTGCCCCGACTGTCCTGTCACCGTCGGCGGGGTCTGCCTCGTTCCTCGCACTCACATCGCGTCGCGGCGACCTGCATGGAGACGGTGCGTCGAGCATGACCGGATCGGCGAGAGGAGCGCGGTACGATCGGTTTGTGTCGCTGTTCGCGCGGCATGAGCAGGCGGTTCGCAGTTTCGTCCGGTCGTTGCTTCCGTCCTGGCAGGACGTCGACGATGTCATGCAGGAAATCGTACTGGTGTGCTGGCGGAAGTTCGATGCGTTCGAGGTCACGGGGTCTGCCGACGAACTCGTGCGCCGGGCCTGCATCATCGCCCGCTTCGAGGCTCTCGGGCATCGACGAGACTGCGCGCGGGATCGGCGCGTGTTTCGTGAGGGTGTGATCGAGGATTTCGCCGCTGATGCGGAGGCACGCCTGAAGAGAGCCGGGGTCGAGCGCAAGACCGTCGAGCGACGTCCGCGGGAGTTGCCGGCCTCCGAGCGTCGACTTCTGGCGCTCACGTGGTGAATAGGGGGACGATGCGTGCTTTACCGGGCAACACGACAAGCAGGGAACCCGAGCACGTGCAGGACTCGTCAGCACCGCTCGAGGCAGCCTCTTGTGGCGTCGCGCTGACAACGACGCGCGAAGAGATCGACGCTGTTTATTCCTAC
>CAYMLL010000536.1:0-2820 GCA_964390645.1 uncultured Planctomycetia bacterium
GAACAGGTCCGTGCTCGAGACGTGCCCCCAGTTGTGGCCTCTCTTGTCCTGGAAGATGTAGAAGAGGTGGTAGCGGCCCTTCCAGTAGATCGCCCCGTTCGGATCGAACGGCATGCAGCGTCCCTCGGGCACCACGAAGTGGTAGCCTGGGCGATGGGGATCGGTGAGCAGCTTCTCTCTGAAAGCGCGAGCGGCGCTGTCCGTCTTCGAGAGAGCGCCGGGCGGCCGACCCGCGGCGGGGCGCGCCCTCGACGCGACGAGGTACGAGCCCTTCGCTTCGAGACAGAGCCGGCCGTCGACGATCCTCGCGTCGCCGACCAGCGTGCTCGAGGGAAACTCGCCCATGCGATCCGACGCCTTGCCGTCCTCGAAGCTCCACCACGCGAGCGGTTTCCGGGCCGACGGCTTGTCGGGCTCGAGCGCCGCGACCGCCTTCTCGTCGAGCGCGACGTCGTAGATGCGGGCGTCCTCGATGCACCCGTTGAAGAACCGGTCGCCTGCCGCCGCGTCGAGGTGCCGCAGCCCCATCACCACGACGCTCTTCGAGTCGAATCGCTCCGCGCCTTCGGCCGTGTAGCTGACGTACTCTTTCCCGCCGCGGTAGACCGTGATCTGCTTGCCCCGGTAGACGATCGCAATCCCGATGACGGTGCTCGAGTCCGCCGTCTCCGCCGCGAAGGCGGCCTGATCTTTCCGCGTCCGGCGGTGGAAGTCGCTGCCCGGCATCCACTTGCCCTGGTCGATCTCACCGAAGACGATCGCGTCGAACACGCCGCCCGCTCTCTCGAGGGTCAGCACGCTCCCACCGCGCTGCGAGAGATCCGCCAGTCGGACCCAGGCGACCAGCGTCTTGTCGCCGATCGCGTCCTTCGGGGCGGCACGGGCCTGGATCGACACGAGCGCGAGAGTCAGGGCCGCAAGAACGAGCCATGCCGTCAGGTTCGAGATCCTGCGTGTGTTCATGACGACGTCCTCCGTTCTTCCCCGCTCCGCCCGACGGTCCCGAGCGGACCGGCCATGACCGTGATCGCGGCCCGGCACCGCTCGACAGTGATTCTGGACGATTCACGGCAGTCACGCCAGGGACGCTCCTCGAGTTCCAGGAGTGGCTGGAGCTCGTCGAGCTCTCACATCTCGTCGCCCGAAAAGCTCGCTCAGTCCCCTGACGATCGATCCAGCCGCCCGATCGCTTCGAGCACCACTTCCATCGCGAGCCTCTCGTTCTCATCGAACTCCCCTGGCTCGAGACGCCGACCTTCCGGAACGGGATCCGCGGTCGCGAGAACGCATCCCCAGTCGACACCCATCGCCCGGGCGACGGGACCCAGAGTCGCCGACTCCATCTCCGTGGCCACGCAGCCGCGACCCCGAAGTGCTCTGCGAGGTGGAGACGGTCGCCGTTCCCGGTCGGGCGGGACAACCGCCCTGGATCGGCTCCAAGGGACTCGCGTCACATGTCCTCGAAATCGCGGAGATCACGGGCTCGGTGGCTCGCGCTGGTGAAGAGTTCCCTCGAGTGATCGAGCCGCTGCCAACGCGGGAGCACATCGCTCAGGAGATCGGCACGGTCCGCGAGCTCGAGTCGCGGCGTCTCTCCCGACTCGTAGGCAGTGCTCACATCCGGATCAATAGTCGTCCCCTGACGATGCTGCGACCTGTGCCTCCGAGCGAGTGACGGCTCATCGAGATCGCTGTCGATCCGATCACGCCGGCGAAACCTCGTAGGGCCGGTCCCGCCCGCTCTTGCGGCACTCGTAGCAGGTCAGCACCATGTCTCGAGACACGCGCACCCTCCGTTTGCCGCCGGCGCCGAAGGGCATCCAGACGCCGAACTCGCGAATGTAGCTCGGGTGCGCTCGATCGAGGTAACGCCCAGCGTCGACATCGTCGTCGCTGAGCCTCGCCAACACCTCGTCCATCGGGACCGGGTCGACCGGGCCCTCGGGCCCTTCGTCGTGAACGTGTTTCCCGAAGCGTGGCTCCAAGCAGTTCGTCATCGCGTCGGGCACGATGGCTGCTCCAGCCGCGGAAAGCGATTGCTGCGAGACGAGCGTTCCCCAAAACAGACAAATCGCCAGCGGGATGCCGACGAGAACCAAGATCAGCGGAATGAGTAGCACGAGTCCCATGAATCTATCAGCCCACTCGAGGTTTCAGACTTCAGTGTCCTCGGAAGAACGGTGTCACGAGTTCCCCCCCTTCGCGGGGTCTTTCGGACCGGGCCCTTCGGTCAGTACGAGATTCTCGGGCCAGTGCGCACCGGCCTCGATCCAGCGGCGGATCTTCGCGATCTGTTGCGCGTCGAGCGGACCGCCCTTCTCCATCGGTGGCATGATCTCGTCGTCGTCGTCGTCTTCTTCGTCTTCGTCAGTGTCAGCGTCCTCCCGTCTCGGCGCCAGACGCGTGAACAGCGAGCTCTCCAGAGGCTTTCCGGGAACGAGCACCGACCCGTTCTTGCCACCCGCGACGACGTCCTCCCAAGTGTGAAGCCGGAGCTTGCCCCTGCGTTTCTTGGCGCCGTGACAGCGGAGGCACTGCTCTTCGAGAATCGGCCGGATCTGCGAGAAGAGCGCGACGGTGTCGCCCGGGGACCCGCTGGCGTCCACCACGGCAGCTTCGCCCGTCGACTTCGACAACCCGGGCGACGGCTCGCACGACTTCTCGGGGTCGTCGGTCAGCGGGACGACGATCGGATCGTCGCCGGGTGATTCTCGATCGGCGTCGCCGTCGGCCGAATCGGGTAACACCATCGCCACCTCCGACGCCTCCACGTCGTTCGTGGACTCGCCCGGCTCGACGTAGGCCGCGCCCTTCTGGATC
>CAYMLL010000537.1:0-2820 GCA_964390645.1 uncultured Planctomycetia bacterium
ACGCTGACCGCCGCCGGGGTTTCCAGCAGCGTCGTGGACACGCGGCTGGCGCGAACGATGATCTCCTCGGGCGCCGACCCCTAAGCCGACGCTTCGTCAGAGAGCGGCGCGGCGACCGGCGCGGCGCGAGCGAGCGACTGACGACGACCCCCCGAGGCCGCTGACTCGTGCGGCACGGCGTGATACAGTCCGCCCGATGAAGCCCCGCTATCCACTCTTCGTTCGTGGCGACCTCGACGGGTTCTTCGGCCTGTTCATCGACAACCTCGTGCAGCTGCTGCTGATCGTGCAGGTGTGCGGGCTCTGCGGGATCGGGCCGGGTGACTCGCTGCTGGTCGAGTGGATCCTGCCGGGCGCCGCGGTGAGCGTGCTGTGGGGCAACCTGTTCTACGCGTGGCAAGCCCGGCGGCTGGCGCGACGCGAGGGGCGCGACGACGTGACGGCGCTGCCGTACGGCATCAACACGCCGTCGCTGATCGTCTACGTCGTCTTCGTGATGATCCCCGTCCACGAGCAGACCGGCAGCGCCCGGCAGGCGTGGCTGATGGGGCTGATCGCGTGCCTGGGCAGCGGCGTCATCGAGCTCGCCGGCTCGCTGGTCGCCGAGCGCATCCGGCGTCACACGCCGCGGGCGGCGCTGCTGTCGACACTGGCGGGGATCGCCATCACCTTCATCGCCATGCTCTTCGCGCTGCAGATCTTCACGCGACCGCTGGTGGCGATGCTGCCGCTGGCGGTGATCCTGCTCACCTATTTCGCCCGCAGACGCTTTGCGTGGAGACTTCCCGGCGGGCTCGTCGCGGTCCTGCTGGGAACCGTGATCGCCTGGGGGCTGACGGCGCTGTCGGCGGCCTGGCCGGGCGCTCCGCACTGGCTGGGAAACGGGGCCATGTCCACAGCGAGCCTGACGCGGTCGCTCGCCGACGGCGTCGAGCTCCACGCTCCCCGCTTCGCCGGCACGGAGCTGTGGAGCGTGCTGTCGCGTCCGGGCGAGTGGGTGGCGTACGTGTCCGTGATCATCCCGATGGGACTGTTCAACGTCATCGGCAGCCTGCAGAACATCGAGAGCGCCGAGGCGGGCGGGGACCGCTACGCGACCGCACCGTCGCTGGCGGTCAACGGGGTCGGCACCATCGCCGCGGCGCTGTTCGGCAGCTGCTTTCCGACGACGATCTACATCGGTCATCCGGGCTGGAAAGGTCTCGGAGCGCGGACCGGATACTCGACGCTCAACGGACTCGTCGTGACGCTGATCTGCCTCTCGGGAACGGTGGGGCTGATCGCCAGCGTGGTGCCGATCGAGGCGGGGGTGGCGATCGTGCTGTGGATCGGGGGCGTCATCACCGCGCAGGCCTTCCAGGCCACGCCTCGCTCGCAGGCGGCCGCGGTGGCCATCGGGCTCTTCCCGGCGATCGCGGCCTGGGGAGCGACGCTGCTGTCCGGCAGCGGCGGGGCCTTCGGGCTGGCGGCGGGACGGACGCTCGAGGAGGTGCTGGCGGACGGCGGGTCAGCGCAGGTCAGCGGCTATCTGATCCACGGGCTGCTGGTCATGGAACGCGGCTACATCATCACCTGCATGGTCCTGGCGGCGATAGCGGCCTGCCTGATCCAGAGGCGGCTGCGCGCCGCCGCGGCCTGGTCGCTGCTGGGAGCCCTGGCGGCGGTGCTCGGGCTGACCCACGCCTACCAGATCGACGGCAACGACGTCGACTACCTCTTCGCCCTGGCGAGCCCGGACCCCGACCACCACGCGTTCCGTGCGCACGGCATCGCGATCGGCTACGGCCTCTTCGCCGCCTGCTTCGTCCTGCTGGGGCGGGGGGCGACAGACGACCCCGGCGACCCGGCTCCCCCGGAGCCCGAATGAGCCCCCGCCGCGAGGCGAGACGACGCCCGGGCCCCTACCGCGCTCTGCCGATCGTGCTCTCGAAGAATGCCAGCGCCGGCTCGAACGCGTACTCGTGACCACCGGGCGGCTCGCTGAAGACCGGCTCGGGGCCGCCCGCCTCGCGGAAGAAGGGCGCGACCTGCCGGACGCACCGTCGCGCCTCGCGGGGGCTGAAACCGTCGCCGCGGGCGTTCGAGACATGCAGCGGACGCGGCGCCGCGAGCACCGCCAGCTCGGGAAGATCGAAGGCCGGAAGCAGCCCCGGGATGGCGCCGCACGAGCAGTGACGATCGCGATCGCGGATGAACGAGACCCGCATGCTGCCGAAGATCCCCTGAACGGACGCCGCCGCGACGCGCGGCTCCATGGCGATCGCCGACAGCGCCAGCAGCCCGCCGGTCGACACCCCGGTCACCGCGACCTTCGCGGCGTCGACCATCGGGTGGTCGAAGACGTGGTCGAGCAGCATCCGCTGATGCGCGAAGAGCAGGCTGTACCACCCGTGACCGCTCAGCCTGAGGACGCGGTCGAGGTCCTGATGAGTGTCGCGTTCGGGCCCCATGCCGACGTTCTCCATCACGAAGACGAGGTATCCCTCCGCGGTGAAGCGGGCCGCGCAGGCCCGCTGGTAGCTGTCGCGCTCCTCGAGAACCTGCCCCACCTTGCCGTGGCCCATGAAGCAGACGATGGTCGCACGCCGCCCGGTCGTCGCCGCAGGACCTGCCGGATCGGGCGTCAGCTCGAAGAAGCGGAACAGGCGCCGACCGCCACTCGTCACGTGAAGCTCCCGCCGGCTGAAGCCATCGCCTCGCGCCGGCTCGCCGACCTCGACGACCCTCGTCGGGTCGTCGTACTCGTAGACCAGCCGGCGACGGAACTCGGCGCGCGCGGCTCGCTGCGACGCGCCCCACTGCTCGGGGCTCTCGCGCTCC
>CAYMLL010000538.1:0-2808 GCA_964390645.1 uncultured Planctomycetia bacterium
AAGCGCGCAAGATCAGCACCGAGGACAGGCTCGTGGCCGAGGTCGAGGGCGACCTCGAGAACATCGACGGCATCATCCGCGTCACGAAGATCCGCATCCACTACCGCATCGACGTGCCACGAGAGCAGCGCGACGCCGCGATGCGCGCGCTGAGCACCTACGCGGACAAGTGCCCGGCGTACGTCTCCGTCGCCGGCTGCATCGAGCTCGCCTCGAGTGCCGACTTCCAGGAGAGCGCCACATGAAAAACTCACCAACCGTTCTCCTTCTGGCGACCGTCATCGCGCTTCCCTCCTGCATGTCGGTCCCCGGGGAGGGGACGCCGAACTTCATCACACACGGTCCGATCCTCGGCCGCGTCAGCACCGACGGCATCGGCGTCTGGGCACGCACGATGCGCTCCGGCTCGTTCACCGTGCGCTATGGCACGTCGCGGGGCCGTCTGGACCGGACGAGCGCCGCGGTCGAGACGAGAGTCGCGCACGACAACACCGGCTGGGCGCACATCAAGGGGCTGCAGCCGAACACGCGCTACTGGTACGAGATCGTGCTCGCGAACGACGTCGGCCGCACCGGCCGCGAGGGCTCCTTCCGCACCCTGCCGGACTCGAGGCGGCTCCGCGACGCCGAGCTCAACCCCGACGGGCTCTTCAACTTCAGCTTCGAGTTCGCCTGCGGCAACAACCAGAACCCCGAGCACAGCATCGGGCCGTCACTCCCTGCCTTCGCCACGATGCTGGAGCGCCTCGAGGACCGCGTCCACTTCGCGGTGCTCAACGGCGACTGGCTCTACGAGCGACGCCGCGAGTTCACGCCGTCGCAGTGGCGGCAGCAAATCGGCCTCGACACCGGGACGGAGCTCCCCGACCTGGTGCGGACCGCGCCGACCGTCGTCGGCGTCTGGCAAAACTACAAGCACTTCCTCGAACAAGGCGAGCATCTCGCCGACTGGCATCGGCGGGTCCCGTCGTTCTTCACCTTCGACGACCACGAGATCTTGAACGACGTCTGGGGCGCCGGCACGCGCGGACTCCGCGATCGCCGCGCGGTGTTTCGCGACATCGGTGTGCGCGCGTGGTACGACTATCTCGGCTGGAGCAACCCCACGGAGTTCCCACAGCGTATCCACTTCGGCCGCGCGACGCTCGAGAAGGGCAGCGACGTCCTGGTCGACGAGACGGCCGACTTCACGGCGATCGACCTCGCGCAGGTCAACAACCTCCATGTTCACTGGGGCACCGACACCGCCGGCGTCAACGAGAACGACCTCGACGGAGTCGGCGGCGACCCGAACGCGGGCGTCTACGAGATCGTCGACGTCCTCGACGCCCACCGGCTAAAGGTTAGCCCTGCCGCCGATGAGACCGGCACCTCATCCTATTCGATTGGCCGACGCTCGTACTGCCACTTCCGCGTCGCCAACTGTGACTTCTTCCTCCTCGATACCCGTGGCCAGCGCCAGATGCACGACACGAAAAACCCCTACAAGAAGGGACTGTCGATGCTGGGCGTCGAGCAGCGCGACTGGCTGCTCGACGGTCTGCGCAGAAGCGACGCCGACTTCCACTTTGTCTTCTCTTCCGTGAACTTCATGATTCCCCACGTGGGTGGCGGCAAGGTGCGAGGCTCGAACAAGGACGATGCGTGGACCGTGTTCTTCGACGAACGCGAGAAGCTCATCGAAGCCTTCGACTCCCTCGACAGCCCTGTCTTCGTGCTCACCGGCGATCTCCACAACAGCTTCGCGATCCGCATTGCCGACAAGGTCTGGGAGTTCGCCTCGGGCCCTCACAACTCGAACAACCACTGGGCATCGGACGAGGGAGATCGGCCGCCGAACGGCAAGTTCAAGTACGGTCCACGCGAGGTCGACATCCTCTGGTCGACGTACTTCCGCACGGACATCCCGCGCGATCAGCTGCTTCACCCGACCTATTGCGTCGTTCAGGTCAACAACGTCTTCAACAATCCGTTGAAGGTCGGCGGCCCGGATCGACAGGTCGCGTTTCCGATCCCGCAGGTCATCTTCCAGTACTACGACGGACGCACCGGCGACCTGCGCTACGCACAGTCGGTCCTCGCCGAGTAAGCAGCGCTCGCACGCCGCACATCTCCACGAGACCGGCAAGTGCAGGGACCCTGCCGCGGAGAGGCGTCTCGACGAGACTCTCGACCGATCGAGCCCGGGGAAGCGCGACAGAACGACGATGACCCCTCCGCCGAGGACGATCGGCACGCTCTCCGACCCGGAAGCGCTCCCTCCTTCCAGGCAGGGCTCGATGGCGCGAAAAGCCCCCAGGCGGTTGCCGGGCCCCGGAGCTCGCCGCCGGGAGAAGGGAGCCGCGCGGGCAACACACCCGACCGGAACGCCCCTCCTCGAGATCGACAGGATATTCCCGGGGCCCCTCGCCACCGCGGCGATGATCGTCCTCGGACCGACCGATCACAGGGGACCGCGCTGACCCCGGGTGCGGATTCTCGTCCTCCGCCTCGTGACAGGGTGACGATGAGTATCCGCCCTCGCCGCATGAATGCTCTTGCGCTCGCCCCTCGCTTGCCGTCCACTCGACGAGCCCTCTGAACAGCCGACAAGGAGAGAGCCATGCTCCGGGACCTGCCCCCCTGTGTCGCCCTGTCCGCAATTCTCCTCTCGTGCTCGCTACCGCTCGCAGCGTTCCCGGACGACGGAGGGCTCGCAAGAGCGATCGTCGAGATCTCCGGGCAGCGTCGCGGCCTCTGCGCGATGATCGGGCGGCAAGGGGATCTGGCGAGCGAGCTGGCCCGGGCCGGCGAGCTACTCGTCCACGT
>CAYMLL010000539.1:0-2770 GCA_964390645.1 uncultured Planctomycetia bacterium
GTGCCGGGCCGGGATGCGCGAGTTGCGCGACGGTGCTGACGCTCGACGAGCACAAGAAACGCCGCTACCTGATGACGGATCGAAGCACGCGTGCGGTGCGACTGGCGCGTGAGATCTTCCCGGCCTGCGCCGAGGCTGCCGGGCGCTCACCGCCGCCGCTGCTCTGCTTGACGCAGAAGCTCCCGGCGCTGCCGGATTTCGACCGGCCGTCGCTCGTCTGGCTGTCGATGGTCCTCAACGAGATCGCGCAGCCGGGACGCCGAGGTATCGATGTCGGACGACTCTTCGAGAACCTCGCGCAGCGCCTGCCACCGGGCAGCGTCCTGGCGATCGTCGAGCCGGCCCAACGGTCGCCTGGCCTGCGCCTCCTGGAGCTGCACGACCTCCTGCTCGAGTCGAGGGCGTGGAAGGCGCTGGCGCCGTGCCAGCATCAGAAGGCGTGCCCGCTCCTCGTCGAGAGCAAGCGGCCCTGGTGTCACTTCCACTTTCCGTGGCAAGCCGGGAAGTCCGTCGAGCAGATCGCACGGCCGCTCGGGCTGAAGCTGGAGCAGTCGGCATTCAGCTATCTGGTCCTCGAGCGCGTCGATACGCCAGCCCGGCTCGACGCGGAGACTCCGGAACTCGCGCGCGTCATCGGCGACCCGATGGTCGTTCGCGGCAACCTGAGCGGGGTCTACATCTGTCGTGACGGCAAGCGCCGTCTGGCGAAGCGCCTGCCGCAGGGATCCGGTCGCGGCGACATTGTCGAGGCTCACGCCCGCAAGCTCGACGAGCGCGTCATCCGCTCCTGGCCCTGACCCGGAGCTCGGCCACTTTCCGAGGGGCCGACCGGCCGGCATGAGGCGACCGCGACGATGGGGAGATTCTCCGAACCCGTCGTCGAACAGGGAAGAACCGCGGGGGACTCGCGGGCTACTCCTCGTTGACGACCGGATTCGTCAGGTCGCCGATGCCCTCGATCGAGATCGTCACGCTGTCACCGCCCTTCAGAAGGATCTTCGGGTCCCGCGCGAAGCCGACGCCGTGGGGTGTGCCGGTAAGGATGACGGTCCCCGGCAGCAGCGTCATTCCCTGGCTGAGGAACTGGATCAGTGCGGGCACGTCGAAGATCATGTCGGACGTCGTCCAGTCCTGGAGCACCTCTCCGTTGAGCGTCGTCTTGATGCCGAGCGCATTCGGGTTGGTGATCTCGTCGGTGGTGACGAGACACGGACCGAGCGGGCAGAAGGTGTCGAAGCTCTTGCCGCGATTCCACTGGCCGCCGCCCTTGTTCAGCTGCCAGTCGCGACCGCTGACGTCGTTCGCACACGTGTAACCGAGCACGTGGTCGAGTGCGTTTTCCCGGCTGACGTTCTTCGCTGTCTTGCCGAGGACCACCGCGAGCTCGCACTCGTAGTCGACGTCGTCCGGCTCGACCGTGGGAATGACGATCGGGTCACCGGGATTCTGCAGCGCCGCGACGTTCTTGATGAAGAGCACCGGATACTCGGGAATCGGAGAACCACCCTCCTCGGCGTGCTTGCGGTAGTTGAGGCCGATGCAGAGAATCATGCGCGGCTCGATCGGCGCCAGAAGCTTGGAGATCGTCGCGGTATCGTCCGTGAGCGCGTGGCTCCCGAGGAGATCACCCTCGATGACGCGCGCTTGCGTCTCGCTGACCTGCTCACCGACGCGCTCGGCGCCAGAATCGTCGAGGAATCGTACGATCTTCATGGCTCTGTCTCGCTCTCACTTTCGCACCCCGCGGCGCGCCCCGTGGTTTCGATCTCCGATCCGCCATTTAATCAACCCGGTGGTCACAGTGCACACGTCTTTTTCGTCGCCGTCCGAGCGTGCTACAATTCCGCGGCCTCATGGCGACGAGTCCGCAGAAGCCAAGGAGTTCCCATGTCCGAGCCCGAGTGTCCTCAGAACAGCCCGATCGTCGTCTCCGAGACCGCCGGCGAAAAGTGGTGGTGCGCCTGCGGTCGCTCGCAGGGCCAACCCTTCTGCGACGGCTCGCACGCCGGCACGGAATTCCAGCCGCTGTGCGTCGAGGTGAAAGACGGGCAGAAGGTCGCGTGGTGCGCGTGCAAGAAGACCGGGAACCCGCCCTTCTGCGACGGCTCGCACTCGCGCAGCTGAAAGTCCACGCTCCGCCAGGCGCGTCGCTGCGGGAGAAGCCCCGAAGCGACACCCTCCCGTGAGACCGCTCGCTCCCGACGCGACCCGACGGCGGCTCAGACGGCTCAGCGCTCCCGACGGCGGAGCGCCTTCTCGAGCATCGAGCGCAGCTCGGCGACCTCTCGCCTCAGGCGTTTGACCTCGCCACTCAGGCGGTCGAGCTGACCGCCCCCTTCACGACCGTCCTTGCGGCGCTTCTCCCCGTGTTCACGCCGCCCCCCGCCGCCGAATACGTGGTCGCGCAGACGCATCTCGGAAGCATCCGCCTCCTTCCACAGCGCGACGGCACGTTCGTTCTGCCCCTCCATACGCGCGTGGATGGCCGCGCGACGTAGCGCCGCGATGTGATCGAGGGCCTCGTTGACCTGACGCCCGGCGTCCCCGTGCCGATGCCGGTCGTCGTCACGATCACGCTCATCGTGCTCGCGGTGCTCACGCTCATCGTGCTCGCGGTGCTCACGCTCATCGTGCTCGCGGTGCTCACGCTCATCGTGCTCGCGGTGCTCACGCTCATCGTGCTCGCGGTGCTCACGCTCATCGTGCTCGCGGTGCTCACGCTCATCGTGCTCGCGGTGCTCACGCTCATCGTGCTCGCGGTGCTCACGCT
>CAYMLL010000540.1:0-2767 GCA_964390645.1 uncultured Planctomycetia bacterium
GCCGTAGATTCTACCGCTGGATCGATTTACGATCGAGTCGCCAACAGTTGATGGCGGAAGCACCACTACGAACGGCGACTTCCAGTGACGACGCGATGCTTGATCCTTGTGGTCAGGCCGCAGATTCTCGATTGAAGCGGATTGGTGCACACTGGACAATGACGCCCACCTTGGCCGCGACAAGAAAGAGGGCAACCGCGTGTTTCTCGAGATCATGCAGTTCTTCACCGGTGTGTTCATCGTCGTCTACGATGGCCAACACGGCCTCTTGTTCACGCTCGGTCGGGCGAAGCGAGTTGTCGGACCTGGTGTACACTTCAAGTGGCCCATCGTGCAGCGCTTTCGCATCGAGGAAACAAAAGACACAACCCTCGACCTCGAACCTCAGGCGATCCAACTCAGCGACGACCTCGTTTATGAGGTGGACTGCAAGGTCGTCTACCAGATCGTAAATCTGCACAAAGCGTTCATCGAAATCGACGACATTAGAACCGGCCTGCAAAACCGCGTAGTGATGGCGGTGCAAGAAGCGTTGCGATCGAAGAACCGGGAGTCGATCCGCGACACGGAAGCGGTGATCGCTGAAATTCGCGGGGACCTACAGTCGGTAGAGGAGCAGTGGGGTGTGCGCATCCACCAGTTTGGCTTCTCGAACATATCCCCCTCCCCCGCCACGCTCGAAATAACCCAACTAGAGCTCCTTGCCCAAGAGAAGCTGCGATTGTATCAGGGTTACATATCCGAGGGCCTGAGCGAAGAGGCCGCGGTCGGCCTGATCTCCGGCGCAGTCGTCGCCCTCGATGGAGTCCCCCCTACAAAGACGAACCGCGCGGGGCGCCTCGAGAGGGATGACCGAAAGCGCGAACTTGCCGAGGCAGCGGATCAGATCGAAGAGAAACGCTTCAAACGCAAGAGGGAAGCGCGGGGTTCTCAAGGGCTCTTCGATGACGACGAGGAAAATGACGACGAGGAACGTTCGTAGACGATGGAAGTGCTCGCCACCGTCTGGGCGTGGATCGTCGATCTCATGTGGGAGAACAAGTGGGCTGCAGTTCTTGCCATTTACGCCATCGTGCGCGCCTCCGGCATCACCATCGACTCGGGACAAACGGGACTGAAGTTCAGTTTCGGACGCGCGACGCGGGAACTCAAGCAAGGCTTTCACATTGTGATTCCCTTCGTGCAGAAAGTACGCGTTGTGCCGACGCGTTCTCGAACCCTGGACATTCCACGCCAGAGAGTCACGACGCTCGATGGCCTCGCGCTCTTGGTCGAAACGAATCTCGTCTATCGCATCGTCGACGTAAGAAAGGCACTGGTACAGATCGACAACTTACAGAAGGGAATCCTGCAAACCTTCGGGTTGAGCGTGCAACAAGTCCTGCGCGGCCTCGACGGACAGACCGCAAGAGTCAGCAAAGAACTCGAGGGAAAACTCGAGGCTGTTCTATCGGAGCGACTCTCCGACTGGGGAGTGCAGGTCGAACGAGCTGGCCTCACGAGCATCACTCCCAGCAATGAGACCCTACGCGTGACGCAGCTCCATCAGCGGGCCATGGCACGTCATTATGTTCACAGAGTGCTTGCCGAGGTGCTGCCCGCCCGTCGCGCAGTCATGATCCTCGGTGCCCGCACCGAGTACGTCCGGCGTGGCGTGTCGCTACGCCAGAACGAACGCCGACGGCGTGCGGATCGCGCCATCATTGCGCTCATGAGAAGCGAGTACACCCGCGAGCAGATCCACGCAGCACAAAAACGATGCGCACAGACCGCCGGTTCCACCGCTGCCCGGAAGCTTGGGCTGGACGACGACGAATGAGAATAGCCGACCAATCCGTCGCACGAGGAGGAACGATGACGTGGGAGGGCACTTCAACAAACGAGAAGATCCAGGCCAGACGATGGTTGCCAGGTCCGTTGTCCGACCTCAGATGCGCCGGTGGACCTCGCTCGATGAACAGCCAGGTCAGCGTAGAACTTCAACATGCCGCCGAGACGCCCGCGACACTCGTTGGCGCCGGCGCCCGCCGCGTCGTACTTCCTGGCGATCAGATCCCGGTGCCACCGGAGGATCGTGTCCGGCGTCACTCTGCCGGCGATCTCGGAAGAATCTTCCGGCCAAGAAGCTTGCCCTTCACCGCCAGCCTTCGACGCTGATCGTCGGTCAGGAGCAGTCGGGCCCCCTGGGCAAGTGCTCACGGAGGACGCGGTTCTCCTCGATCAGGTAGTCGATGGCATCCTGCTGATGACGATTGACCCCGCCCGCGCAGCTACACGAATGACCTCAAAGAGATCGTCGAAGACCATCTCGACGAGCTGGTGCGCGTGTGGGACCAGCGCTTCCGGTCGGAGCATGGTCCGCTTCACCCGCGGGTGAAGGATCTTCTGGCGTTGGTGCATGATTCTCTCCGGACCGAAGTGCAGTATCATTCGGGCTTTGCGATCCGCCCGTGAGGAGCTGAGTGCATGCCCGCTGTGAAGTCGAGTCTGGTCCACCCGCGATACAAGACCGAGTACCGCGTCAGGAACTGGCGTCAGTACGAGCAAGGGCTACGTTCGCGAGGCGACGTGACGATCTGGTTCAGCGAGGAGGTGACCGCGAACTGGATCTCGAAGTCAACTGGAGGGCGAGGCGGACAACGGCTGTATTCGGACCTCGCGATCAAGACGTCGCTGACACTGCGAACCGTGTTCCGGCTCGCGCTCAGGCAAACCGAAGGCTTCGTAGGATCGCTGCTCAATATCCTGGGCTTCGATCACCTGCCGG
>CAYMLL010000541.1:0-2764 GCA_964390645.1 uncultured Planctomycetia bacterium
ACCGGCTCGAAGCCGTCGAGATCGACGTCGACCACCGTGATGTCGACGCCGGCGTCGGCGACCGGAGATTGGTTGGTCACCGGGGTCACGGTGACGATCAGCGCATCGCTGGCGCTGGCTCCACCATCGTCAGTGACGGTCAGTGTCACCGTGTGGGTTCCGACGGTGAACGGCGCCGCGAGGACTGCCGTGGTTCCCAGCACGCTCGCGCCTTCGCTCCACTGATACGAGACGATGGACCCATCGGGGTCGAACGACGCCGAGCCGTCAAGGGTCACGGTCTCCAGCCCGTCCCCGTCCGCGTCGCTGACCGACTGGTCCGCACCGGCGCTGGCGACCGGAACCTGGTCGGTGACCGGAGCGAGGATCGCTCGGATCTCCAGCCCACCGATGGAGAAGAGACCGGTGGTCATGCCCGATTCGAACTGGAGCACGACGTTCGACGCCGTCGCCGGAAACCAGGAGGCACTGACGGGGCCATGGTCGACGGTGCCGCCGTAGAAATGGTACGTACCGTCGTCGAGCCCTTCATCCTGGGGTCTGATCGCCTCGAAGATCGTGACCGGGCCACCGTCTACACCCACCGCGAGCAGCAGCTCGTCCGATACGGCGAACTGGCTCGCCTTGCCCCAGAAGTCGATCGCGATTCCGGTCGCTCCGGGCGGCAAGCTGATCGACCGACTCATGAACGCACCCGGGGCGCCGAGCCGTGCCTGTGCGGGCCCCGGGAAGGCGTCACTGGTCAGCACCACCTCCCCACCGGTCACCCAGTTGCTGAAGCCGGTGGTGAAATTCTCCTGAAAGAGGAACTGTGTCGGGACCGGATTCACCCGGACCAGAACGGTATCGCCCCTGCTGATACCGGAATCGTCGGTGACGGTCAGGGACACGACGTGGTCGCCGGCACCCTGGACGGCAAAGCTGGCAACCAGCACCGGCGAGGTACCGAGAAGCGTCGCCCCTTCGCGCCATGCGTAACTGACGATGAGACCGTCCGGATCGAAGGAGGCGCTGCCGTCG
This sequence comes from uncultured Planctomycetia bacterium, assembly GCA_964390645.1. GTDB lineage: Bacteria > Planctomycetota > UBA8108 > UBA8108 > UBA8108 > CAYMLL01. The sequence goes on from CAYMLL010000541.1 coordinate 1,021, forward strand.
AGGGTGAAAGTTTCCGCGCCGTTGTTGTCGACGTCCGTGAGGATCTGGTCGGCCCCGGCGATCGCCACGGGTGGCTGATTGGGGTTCGGAGCCGAGGGTCGACCATGATACGCGAAGACCACGCCCTCATCGACCTGGCCGGCATCGTACTGGCCCACGCCCATCAGAAAATCCGCGAAACCGTCGCCGTTGACGTCCCCGGCGCCGGCGACGTCGAAGCCCGGCTTGTTGGCTCGCTGGGCCGCGCCGGACTGGCCCGCCTCGAGGCGCACGAGGGCATCCGCGTCGCTGCTACCCACAAGCCCGGTGGCGCTGCCCCGGAACAGGTACGCCGATCCTTCCAGGGGGAGGCTGCCGTCAAACTCGAGCCCCCCGACGACGACGTCCTCGAAGCCATCACCATCGACGTCCCCGGCACCGGAGAATCGCCAGCCGAAGCTCTGGAGAACTTCGGGCGCAGTCCCCTCGATGAACGCGTCCGCAGCGGCGGGACTGGCCGCGGCGATGCCCGAAGCGCTGCCGTGGAAGACCAGCAACGCTCCGGGGCCGGTGGAAACAAAGGGGATCGTCGGGTAGCCGGTATCGGCGGCCAGGATGTCGTCGAATCCGTCGCCGTTCACATCGCCCGCGCCCGCAATCCGGGCACCGATGGAAACGGTCGCGTCCGATGCGATCGTCGTCGCGGCGCTGCCGGGGTCGGTCCCGACAATCCCCGCGGCGCTGCCGTGGAAGACCATGATGTAACCATCCGCCCCGACCAGCACGTCGGCAAAACCATCGTTGTTGACGTCCCCTGCCGCAGCGACCCCCGCACCCACCTGATCCCCGCTCGCCACCGGCTGTCCCGGCGGATGGTGCAGGATGACTCGATCAGCGTCGCCGAAGCCGGTGCCGGTGATCCCCGCGGCGCTGCCGAGGAAGACCAGCGCTGCCCCCCCGTCGCCGGAACCCTGGTTCTCGGCGATCGGCGGAGGGAAGGGAACTCCGCGCAGGGGCGCACCGACGATGATGTCGCCGAAACCGTCGCCGTTGACATCGCCGGCTCCCGCGACCTCGTGGCCGAGGCGGCAGTCGGTCTGGTCGCCGAAGATGGCGGCGTGGGCCGTGGACGGACCGGTGCCGACAATCCCTGTCGGACTGCCGAGAAACACGAAGGCCGCGCCATTCACTCCGAGGGTGCCGCCGGCGATGGTGCTGTCGTAGTGGTGAGCCCCGACGATGATGTCATCGAAGCCGTCACCGTTGACGTCGCCGGCTCCCGAGACGCTCCAACCGAACTCGCCTCCATCATCGTCTCCCAGCAGCACGGCGTTGGCGGTCGTGGGGTCGGTGCCCACGATGCCGCCGGGACCGCCGAGGAAGACGAAGGCGGCGCCCTCGTCGAAGAGTCCTCCGACAGTGTCCCAGCCGTGGGCGCCGACGACGATGTCGGAGAAGCCGTCACCGTTGACATCCCCCGCGTCGGCGACGCTCGCGCCGAACATCGCCGAGTCGAAGCTGCCTGACCACACATGGTTCGACTCGAGCCTCGAGTCGGGAGTGCCCAGGTCGGTGGTCGGCGGCGGCGGCGGCGGAGTGCCCGCCTCGACCGTGACGACCACCACGTCCGACGCGGTGGCGCCGGCCTCGTCGATCACGGTCAGGTCGATCGTGTGGGCGCCGACCGCCAGGGTGACGAGAGGACTGACTCCGCCGGCCAGCGGCAGGCCCGCCTCGCGCCACTGGTGGCTGACGATCGAGCCGT
>CAYMLL010000542.1:0-2757 GCA_964390645.1 uncultured Planctomycetia bacterium
CGATCGCTTCGGATCAAGGGATTTCCTCGGTGCACATCCGCAGCTATCTCGCGGCAGCGGACGCGGCGATCGACGAGGCGATCGAGCTGGGTCGGAAACCCCGCATGGGACCCCAGCTGATTGACTATCGAAACAATCCATATGTGCGGATGTGGTTCGACAGAGAGCTTCGCAGAGGCGGCAACACCGTGCTGCGCGCGGACGATGCCTTCGTGCTTTTCGACGGCCGCCAGCAAAGGAGCCCGCACTCGAACCAATCGAACAACATGGGCATCCGGTTTCCCGTCCCAGGCCGCTATCGCATCGTGGCTGAAGCGTACGCCTACCAGGCGAGAACCCCGGTGACCTTCTGTCTTTACCGGGCGAACGATCGCGCCGCCAAAAAGGAACTGATCGGCAGCTGGCAACTGGATCCAGGAGAGCCGCGGCAGGTCGAAGTCGAACACTACTTTCAGCCCGGCGACTACTTCTTTCTCGCCCCGTCCGACCTGGACGCGACCGCGCGAGGAAGGGATGTCATGGCCGTCGGCGCACGCAAATATAAGGGCGAAGGAGTCGCAGTTCGCAGATTGACGCTGGAGGGCCCCCTCGAAAGACAATGGCCCCCTGAGCGAACTCGCGAGCTGCTCGGCGCTGTCGAGTTCCGGGCGGGCCGAGATGGCGAATACGCAATCATCCTGCGCGACGAACCGCTCGCGCGGGTGGCGGACGTGGTCAGCCGGATCGGGCCGCGAGCTTTCCGGCGTCCTCTCGGGAATGACGAGCTCGCGAGCTGGGCCGCCAAGGCGAAACCGGTGCTCGCGGAGGGGCGCGGATTCGAAGAAGCGCTCCGGGTCGTCCTGCGCGCCATGTTCAGCTCACCGGAGTTTCTCTATCACTCAGCGGAACCCGGCAGATTGGACGACTATGCGCTGGCGACGCGGCTCTCCTGTTTTCTATGGAAGAGCTTGCCTGACGACCAGCTCTTCCTCCTCGCTGCCGAAGGTAAGCTGGGCAATTCGGCCGTCCTCGCCTCCGAGGTCGACCGATTGCTTGCCGACGAAAAGTCACAACGCTTTGTCGAGGACTTCCTCGATCAATGGCTCGAGCTCGAGGACATCGACGCGACACGTCCCGATGCCCGACTCTACCCGGAATACGATGATGTACTGCGACAGGCCATGCTCGAGGAGACCCGCCGGTTCTTCAGCGAGCTGATCTGGAGAGACCTCGGGGTGCGCGAGCTAATCGATTCCGAGTTCACTTTCCTCAACCGACGGTTGGCTGTGCACTATGGAATCCCGGACATCGAGGGACTGGAGTTCCAGAAAGTGCGGCTGCCGGACGGCAGCCCTCGCGGCGGCATCCTCACCCAGGCTAGCGTGCTCAAGGTCACCGCCAACGGCACGAATACCTCTCCGGTCCCGCGTGGCAGTTTCGTTCTCAGCCGTCTGCTGGGAACTCCGCCATCAAGTCCGCCGCCGGGTGTAGGATCCATCGATCCGGACACGCGAGGTGCCACGACGATCCGTGAAGAGTTGGCTGCACACCGGAACGTGGAGAGCTGCGCTCGTTGCCATCGAGACATCGATCCACCCGGTTTTTCCCTGGAGAGCTTTGACGCGATCGGCGGATTCAGAACGCGCTATCGATCGACGGGCAAAGGAGACTGGCCTACAGCTAGGCTCTTCGGTAGACGGATCAGAGAGTACCGTCTCGGGCAGCCAGTGGATGCATCGGGAACCCTCGTGGGCGGGGCGGCTTTCTCCGATATACGAGAGTTCAAGAGACTCCTCTTGAAGAAGGAGGAACTCGTTGCACGGCACTTGCTGCGGCAGCTCGTAGCCTACGCCACCGGTGCCGAGATTCAGTTCGCGGATCGTGAGGAACTGAATCGCATACTCCGCGAGACACGGGCACAGGGGCATGGAGTGCGCGGGATGATCCACGCAGTCGTCCAGAGCAGGATGTTCAGGAACAAGTAGAGTATTCAAACATGTCACGACGACTACGCTCTTTGGACCGACGCACTTTTCTCAGGGCATGCGGCGTTTCGTTGTCGTTGCCTCTGCTGGAGGTGTTTGGAGAAGCTGCGAAAACACCTCCGAAACGCGCTCTCTTCATCTGCAACACCCTCGGATTCCACTCGCCCGCCTTCTATCCGAAAGCGCCGGGACTCGACTACGAGTCTTCTGAATACCTGTCGTTGCTCCGGGCGCACCGGGATGACTTCACGGTATTCTCCGGTCTCTCCCACCCGGATCAGGGAGGCGAACACGCCTGCGAGATGACATGGCTGAGCGCAGCGCGTAACCCGGGGATGGACGGATTCAAGAACTCGATTTCGGTCGATCAGTTCGCCGCGGAAGCACTCGGGTATGTCACCCGATTCCCCTCGCTCTCACTCAGTAGTGCTGGGCCGGCGAGCCAGTCCTACACCGCCAGCGGCGTGATGACCCCGGCGATGGATCGCCCCTCTGAGGTATTCTCCAAGTTGTTTCTCCGAGGGAGACCAGAAGTGATCGCTCGCGAGAAACGAAAGCTGAGCGACGGAAGGAGCATTCTCGATTCTCTCTCGGATCAGAGAAGGCGAATTCTTCGCAAGGCAACACGCATCGATCGAGCGCGCCTTCAAGCCTATTTCGAGTCGGTGCGCCAGGCAGAACGCGACCTGACAGCGGCCGAAGCGTGGCTGGATCGACCGAAGCCCAGGGTCGCCGCGGATCCCCCTCGGGATGTGATCGACAAGTCGGATCTTGTCGGACGGATCAAACTGCT
>CAYMLL010000543.1:0-2707 GCA_964390645.1 uncultured Planctomycetia bacterium
CCCGTCCAGCGAGCCGATTTCGGCGTTGCCCGAGCCCCGGCGCACAGCTTCGGGGCCCGCATCAACGCCGCCAACGTGGCCGGGATGCCCGCGAAAAGATCTTGCAGGTCGACCACACAGATCGTGGTATCGACAATGTTCCTCAAGAGTTTTTTTCGACGTCAACCATATCGGAGCGCCTTTTAGCAAGCCCCCAGCGGCTTCGGCGGCAGGCGTGGTCGTAGATGGCCAGATCGGGTTTCTTGCAGCCGACCGCACCGGAGATCACGATGCTGTCGACATGGGTACCGATACTAGGCGGTGGTGAATCAGCCGTTGGACGGTCGGCGTGCTTGGGACGAGCGCGAGTTCGAACGACTTCAGTCCTGGCTGCGCTTTCTATAATACAGAACCGCTCGCGCCCATCGCACTCGGCAAGATGGGGCGCACGATGCAGGTCGCTGGACTCGAAAGCACACGCCAGGAGGAGTTGATCGAGCTGGCCCGGCGCAACATCGAGTTGGGACAAGAGGCCGGAGACATTGGCCGGGCCCAACGCACTCGGTTGCATGATAGACGGCCACTGGTCTTACCGGGGTCAGTGGTGGGTGCGCAGGGAACCGAGGCGCGAATCCATCAGCGCTCTGGATGTCAACGGGCAGTGGATCTACCTCGACCGCGCCCCAGGCATCGGGATCGTCAAGATGAGTTCCCAACCGGTTGCCATCGACATCTGGTATGACGACTACACGGTCAATTTCTTCGATGCCGTCATCGACGCCATCACCTGAACGCCGCTTCCCATCGCGAATTTCCGGGGGGTCTCGCTCACGGTTAATGGCCTTGCGGGGCCCCGGGCGGCCTTCGGCCTATTCGACGTAGCCGAGCCGGCGGAGGGCCTCCACGATAGCGGGATCGGACTCCATCGACGGGGCCTCGCCGTCTCCTGCGAGTTGGCCCGCGGCCACGATCCCGAGCGCCTCGGCGTGAAGCGGTCCGGCGCGGTCCGGTGCGATGGCAAACGCATCGGAGAGCTCATCCGGATCCCAGCTGAGGTCGTGGAGCACCGGGTCGTAGCGCTCGAACCAGATGAGCTTCAGGGGATCCCGGATGACCGAGACCATCGTGCCATAGACGCTGTCCGCCTCGGTGCAGGTTCTGCGATCCGAATCTCCGGCCAGCGGCATTGCGACGTTCTTCGCGCCGCGTCGTCGCTCGGCGGAAATCTCGAAATCGTCGCTCGCGACCGATACGATCGCTCGCCCTGCCCCGGGTACGGCTTCGCCGTCCGCGATCGGAAGCGCCTGCGCGCATCCAGCGAGCCCCGTCCAGCAGAGGATCGAGTCGTAGATTCGCCCCGCGCCGACCGCCTCGCCGATACGCGTCGGTGATACTTCCGGGCCGTGCACGATCAGCGGCACGTGGATCGCGGCGTTACGCAGAGTGAAGCGATGCCCCATCAGGCGGTGCTCTCCGAAGTGCTCGCCGTGATCCGACGTGACGACCGTAATCCCCCGCCAGCCGGGCCGAGCGTCCTCCAGGGCCTCAAGCACGCGGCCCACCTTGCGGTCCGCGGCAGCCACCTCCCCCAGGTATAGGCCGCGCAGGATCGCGAGTTCTTCGGTTCCGGGCAGCCGTCCGCAGATCGATTCGGTGACTGGGTAACTCTCCGCCGTCTCCGCCACGAACCGCGGGTCGCTGCCGGGGGGGACGAAGGGGTTGGTCTCGCGAACGAGATACGGATCGTGCGCATCAAAGAGATTCAGAAAGAGGAAGAAGGGCCGATCCGGTTCGGCCTGTCGGAGGAACGCTCCCACCTGGCCAGCAACATCGAACTCGTCCAGCGCCCGTACGCCGCGACGCTTCGCACTAGCGATCTCGAAGCCGTCGAGCCACTCGAAGATCTCGAAGCCTTGGTCGAGCCCAACGAGGGGACCCACCAGCGAGTTCTCGGAGAAGCCCGCGGTCTGATACCCGGCCGCGGAGAGGGTTTCGGCGAGCATCTCCAACGACTCAGGCGCGACGTTCCGACCGTGGACGCCGACTCCATGGACCTCGGGAGAGAGGCCGGTGAAGAACGAGGTGTGGCTCGGCACAGTCCAGGACGACGGCGCGTAGGCGCGGTCGTAGAGTCGTCCCGCCCGTGCGAGCCGGTCGAGGGTGGGCGTGGTTCCCTCGACCTTCCCATATGCCGAGACGGCGTCGGCGCGTAGGGTGTCTATCACGATTAGCACGATCGACGGAGTCGCCGATGCGGCGACAGCCAGGGGGCGGCCCCCACCGTCCGTCGGCGCGTGCTGCTCGACGCCGCAACCCCCCATCGCGAACTTGGCGGCGATGACGACGGGCAGTGCGAAGCGCGCGACGATATCGGCCCTACCTATACCGGCTCCCATAAGAGCTTAGGATAGCGACCATAATCGGACGTTGTCTTCAGAGGCCAGCTTAAATGGCCGAGGGCCAGTAGCCCCCCCTAGCCTCTGGAACTCCGAGAATTCGACTTAGCTCTGGGGCCTCGCCCTCTCTCGCCCGACAGACGACCCCACAGGGCACCTATGACATAACGTCCGAGTATGGGCGTCAGGTCAAATCCCAAAGGGAGCCCCGTGGCAGGAAAATGGAGCCGACGAGCGGACTCGAAACGCTGACCTGCTCATTGCGGGATAACGTTGAAGCCTCAGAACCCTTCCAGCGCCGCGAAGCGATCCCGGTGAAACGACGAATCGCC
>CAYMLL010000544.1:0-2673 GCA_964390645.1 uncultured Planctomycetia bacterium
TCGCCATCAATGTGCTGAACCGAATGCTCGAACCGGGATCCCCACGGTCAGAACCCATCCACAACTGACCGAGCATTGGGTAGGGGCGTTACGTCCTGAGGAGTCATGCAACAACGCCCCTCCCGAGCTGTTGAGCCCGGAACGACAAGCGTCGATGCTGTACCAGCTCGGGTTCTCTTGTCGTGCGCCGTTCGAGAGGTTCGGACGCCGAGGATCGCCGAGAACGATCTTCGCGGATTCGGGTTCCGAAGGGACCCGGGACGAGACTTCCTATCTGTGATCGAAAGCGTCCGCGCCAGTCCGCCACCCCTTGGACGCAGAGCGTCTCGCTGCCGAGTGAGCCGTGGAGCATTCGATACGGGCGCCGCGATGCTCTCTGTTCCTCACCGGTGCGGCAGGCGACCGCTGGTCGACAGACCACTCTCTCGGAGAGCTGCCTCGGTTAGCGGAGTACCGCGCGGGGAGTCTCGGTGTCGCCAGAGCCGGGCCGGCTCATTCGCCAGTTCCGGACCTCGGTCGAGTTATGCACTCCACGCGCGTGCTCGATTCTCACTTCTTTTCTCGCAGTGAACCAACCCACTCGTCAATCGACATCTGGTGAGTCGACAGACGCCAGCCCACACGCGGCTTCGAGGCACCTTCCTGCGTCCTCCGAGGCAATACGAGCGCGACGACGGCGGTCTTGTCCCGCACGGAAACGACTCGGCTCGTCCGAGTGAGCGGCCCGAACTCCACCTCGTCGAGAGCGAGCTTCATGCCGACGAAGATCCCGTGGGACTTTCCCCGATCGATCGTCACCTTCACCCTGCGATCCCGTCTCAACCCGTTTGCCCCGTCTTCAACAACGGGTTTCCCGATCGCGGTGATCTTCGCTCTTACAGGACGTTCAAGGATCAACCGCGCGAACTCCTCCGGTAGCTCCGGCTTGCCTCTGACTTGCTTCTTCTCGTCACCGGCACGCAGCGGGAACGAGCCATATCGCAGCTCTGTACCCAGGTTGACCGCGGAGACGAATTCCATCATGTCCTCGGCAGGTATCAGGTAGCGCCGGTCTCCCCACTGCACCATCATCAGATCTGCCGAATTCCCGGAGAACAAGAGATGCGTGCTCTTGTTCTGGAACTTCACTCTGAGGCGGTTCTTGCTGATCTCGACGGCGGTCCCGTACTCGGTTACCGGTGGAGCGATACAGTAATGCTGGGTGCACGCGATGCCAGACGGGACAGTCAGCTCGACGTAGTCCCTCCCTGCAAGACCGTTCCCAATGTAGTACCGGCCTGCCCACGGGTGAGGCCGCTTCGCTGGAAGATCAGAGCGAACTTGCGCTTCGCGCTCCCCGAGACCATCGGAAACGGTGCGACCGGATAGCAGCTGGTCCGTCGCACGGCCCGGCGCTTCCACGACCTTGGAATGACCCTCGCCGTGGTCAAGGGCCGCAATCACCGTGCACAGGACGACCACTGCGCAGAGGGCGAACGCGATAACGGGAATGAGGCGTTGATGGAGTTGCATCGGCCGATCCTTCGTGACGGGGTTAGGGTTGCCACCGGGTAGGGACTCGCGCCCTTCCCTCTTACAGAGAGAGACGTCCTCCCTGGAGCTTTCTTAGCGTATACCTGAATTTTCTGCCCTCCGCCACGGGGACGCCCCCGACAAACGTCGAACCTCCGCACTCTCCGTCGAGTGGCACCAAACGTGCTCGTCTCGCCTGCGTCAAGAAAACGCGGCAAGCAGCCCAATCCGAGGAGATCCGAAAACGCTATCTCGAATCGGCGTCCTCGCCGCCGCGTTCATCGTGGTGCCCGGCCTCCTCAGTCGAGTCCGAGATCGTCGACGAGGTGCGTCTCCGGTGTCACCTCCTCGGCTCGGAACCCTCGCTCGACGACGATCGCCTGGAGCCGTCGCCAGATGTCGATCGCGAGAGTCTTGTCGCCGCGCTTGCGAATCTCGTGGACGATGAACTTCTTCATGTCCTCGAGTCGCAGCAGATGCGGGGCCTCGGAGTTCGGAATCTCGACCCCGAACTCCTTCTCGATATCGACAACAATCTCGACGATGTCGAGTCCCATGACGGTCCGTCAACAAGCGCTACGACTTCGCCATCGCCGCCTTGTCTTCATCGCGCAGCTCGACCAGCTCGATGAGAATCCCGTCCGGCCCCTTGGCGCAGACCACGTGCTTGGCGTCCGGTGCCGAGACGGGCTCCGCGAAGAACTCGACGCCGCTCGCCTTGAGCCTCTCGACCACGCCGGGGACGAGAGTAGCAGTCTAATGAAGAAGTGCGTCGAATGGATCAGAGGGACTTGAGGATCTCCGGCAGTCGCTGACTCTTCGGAAAGCGACCGATTCCTTACGTCGCGAGACGCTTCGCTTCCGCTTTTTTCGCTTCGTCGCTCTTCCCCTGAACTTGCAGCTCCCTGCCTCGCTCACGGAGCGCAGACATCCGGGCAACCGACGATGCGGATGCACTCGTCCCCGAGAAGCGGTGGCGGGCCTGCCAGGAAGAGGTACCGGGTCAAGTAGATGGCGTCGACCATGTTGACACTGGCGTCACCGTTCAAGTTCAGCAACGAGAGATTGCCCGGGTCTCTTGCCGTGCCCCCGTCGCAGGGAAGCGTCTCGGAGCAATGTTCATGGCCAGCGGCGAGTCGAAATACGTTGTCCGGACCCTGA
>CAYMLL010000545.1:0-2600 GCA_964390645.1 uncultured Planctomycetia bacterium
GAACAAGAAGGCGGGGAACAAGAAGGCGGGAGACACGAAGACGGGAGACACGAAGACGGCGAGCAGCCGGCGCGAACTCTCGGCCGCGCAGACCGCCGAGCGCACGGCCACAGCCGTCGCGGCGCTGCGAGAGAAGGGCGCGCACGTCTTCCTGCGTGGCGGTGGGGCGGTCGAGGTGAACCTCAACCGCTCGCAGGCCACGGACGACGAGATGTCGCTGGTCGCATCGCTTCCCGACCTGACGGACCTGTCGCTCGAGGAGACCGCCGTCGGCGACGTATCCATGGCGCGGCTGAAGGGCCTGCGGAAGCTGGCGTGGCTCAACCTCTACCGCACGCGGGTCGGCGACGAGGGGCTGCGGCACCTGAGCGCCATCGCGAGCCTCGAGCTCCTGCCGCTGGGCTCGACCCGCATCACCGACGCCGGGCTGGCGCACGTCGCGTCGATGACAGGGCTCCTTTACCTCGGCCTGCGCGACAACCGGGTCGGCGACGACGGCGTCCGGCACCTCACCGGCCTGACGCAGCTGCGCGGGCTGCACCTCGGCGAGACGAAGGTCACCGACGCGGGCCTCGCGCATCTGGAGAAGCTGTCGCGTCTGGAGAAGCTCTGGCTCGACGACACGGAGGTCTCCGACGCGTCCGTCGACCGGCTGTCGAAGCTCCGCGGCCTCCGCGAGCTGCACGTGCGGCGTTCCCGGCTGACGCCGGCGGGCGTCGAGAGGCTGCGCGCGGCGCTGCCGTCCTGCAGGGTCTTCCACGAACCGGACGACAGCTGAGGACGGACGACGGGCCGACACGGTGAGCCAGGAAGGCGGGCGGACGGCACGGAAGCGAGCTCCGGTCCCGGCGCCGGGCGACCCGGACGCGAGCTCAGTCGAGCAGCTCGAGCCAGACGCGCTCGACGCGCTCGAAGACGGCCTTCCAGCGCAGCGGCGCCAGCCGGGCGGCGAGCCCCGCGGCGGCGAGCGGCCCGCGAGCCAGCGCGCCGCCGATCGCGTCGGCGAGACGCTCGACGAACCCCGGTACGTCCTGCGCCAGCGGCATGTCGACCGACTCGAGCCGCGGCGGCTCGACGAGATCGAGCGCGGCGCCGAGCTGCGGTGCCAGCCCCGAGCGCACGCCCGGAAGATCCGTCGACACGAGCCGGCAAGCGCAGGCGAGCGCCTCGACGAGCACCAGCGGCAGCCCCTCGTAGAACGACGGCAGCACGAAGACCGACGAGCGCCGCAGCAGCTCGCTCAGCGCGCGCTGGTCGAGACGCCCGAGCGCCTCGACGTGAGCGCCCGCCGAGCGCATGCGAGCCTCGAGCTCGCGGGCCTCGTCGCCACTGCCGCCGCCCGCGACTCGCAGCACGAGGCCGGGGACCTCGTCGCGCAGCCGGTCGACCGCGTCGAGAAGGCAGTGGAGCCCCTTCGCCCGGCTGAGCTTCCCGGCGTAGGCGATCGTCGCGCCGGTATCGGCCGCCCGTCCCCGCGCTTGGAACACGTCGTCTCGGTAGCCCGCGCCGACGACATGCGTGCGTGACGCATCGATGCCGAGCCCGGTCGTGTAGCGACGCGCGTGGTCCGCGTGCAGCACGACGATCGCGTCCGCCCCGTGGACTCCGGCGCGCACCTCGTCGGCGAGTTCCGGACAGAGAGCCAGCTGCCGCAGCCCGGTACCGTGGCCGTGAAGAACGCGCGGCGTGTCGGGGCTGACGCCGGCGAGCAGGGACGACACGATCCACGCGTGATGCGAGTGGACGACGTGCGGACGGAAGTCCCGCACGACGCTCGCGATCGTGCGCCTCCACGCGTCGCGGTAGGCGTCGAGCATCGCCGGTCCCATCGTCGAGAAGCGCGTGCTCTCGTAGGGCATGACGTCGCTCATCCCGGGCACGGGAAAGTCGAGCGTCGCGCGGGTCGAGCGATCGGCGCCGCGAAAGGTGACACGCTCGATGCACGCGTCCGGCAGGCCGCCGACACCGGGGGCCGGCGCGTCGACCGGCTCGCCGACGAGGACGCGCTGCTCCCATCCGGCGGCCCGTGCGTGGCGCACGAGAGCGTCGAGCGTGATGCCGCTCCCCGTCAGGGAGGGGCGCTGCGACAGGATGTGGAGGACGCGACGGGGCACGGCTCGACGACCGGTGAGGCGGTGGCTCGGGGCGGTGGCTCGGGGCGGTGGCTCGGGGCGGTGGCTCGGAGCGATGGCTCAGGCGATCACGTCGTCCACGACGTGCCCGTGCACGTCGGTCAGCCGGAACCTCCGCCCCTGGTGCTTGAACGTCAGGCGCTCGTGATCGATGCCGAGCAGGTGGAGCAGCGTCGCCTGGAAGTCGTGGACGTGGACACGATTCTCCACCGCGCTCATGCCGAGGTCGTCGGACGCGCCGTGGGTGATGCCCGGCCGGAAGCCGCCGCCGGCCGCCCAGACGGTGAAGGCGTAGGGGTGGTGGTCGCGTCCCCAGCGCTTGCGGTTCTTGAGGTCGCCCTGCAGGAAGGGGGTGCGGCCGAACTCGCCGCCCCAGATGACGAGCGTGTCGTCGAGCAGGCCGCGCAGCTTGAGATCGCGGACCAGCGCGGCGGACGGCTGATCGGTGTCACGACACTGCGTGTAGAG
>CAYMLL010000546.1:0-2600 GCA_964390645.1 uncultured Planctomycetia bacterium
GCCGAGATGTGATGAACCCAGCCCGCGTTTGGCCCGGCGTCCGATGCGCTGCTTCTGTCTCCAGACAACGAGGCCGTCGCATAGGTGGAGCCATGGCAAGCCCCGATGCGCGAGATGATCTTCTTCTTCTCGGGCTGCCCCAGGCGGCCGAAATATCGGCTCACGAGTTGGAGCGCCAGGTCATTGGCCTCTGACCCACCTCGGCTATAGAGAACGCGATTGAGAGACGCCGGGGCAAGGCCCGCCAAGCGTCTCGCCAATTCCGCCTGGGGTCCGCTCGCCGTGTGGTTGAAGGGGCCGACGCTCCCCATTTCGAGCACCTGGCCCGAGATCGCCCGGGCCATTTCGGCCCGGCCGTGCCCGATGTTGACCCCATGGAGCCCAGCGATTCCGTCGAGTCGTGCCCGGCCCCGGTCATCGGTGAGGTGAACCCCCTCGGCTTCAAGGACGACCTCGCTCCCGGCCTCGGGCAAGCGCCCGGAGGAGGCATGGCAATGCACCACGTGGTCGAGGTCCATCTTCCAAACCGCGCAAGGGTCGAGCCGACGCTTCATGAGCTCATCTTTCCAAAAGTCGAGTTAACTTGACTTTATTGAAAAACGAGCATTTCGCAAACGCTGAGAGGCCTCACAAAGGGCTTAGAGAATAATTTCACCCAGGAGGCGTCGCTGCCCCCGCCCCTCAGGCCAATCGATCCGGCACCACGTCCCGGGCGAATACCTCGTCGAGGGACTCCGGCCGCTTGATGAGATCCGCCGTCCCCCCGGAGACCAGAACGACCCCGGGACGGGGAAGCGCGTTGAAATTGCAGCCGTAGACCTCGATATAGGAACCCGTGTTCAGGAATGCGAGCACATCCCCCGCTTCCACTTCGGGCAAAGGCACCTGCTCGGCCAGGCATTCGTAGTTGCAGGTGATGCCCGCGATATCCACCGTCCAATTCGACGCCGCCGCCGCCCGATTCGCAACTCGGTAGGGGAAGGGCGAAGTCAGGTTCAAACTCCCCACGGAGAGAAAGCACTCGGAAGTATCGGTCTCGACCCAGCGCCGATCGATGTTCTCGGTCTCATGCTTGACGTTGTGAATGCGCGCCAGGTGAATTCCCGCATCATTGAACAAAGCTCGTCCTGGTTCGACCTCGATCAAAATCCCATCCGTATCGAAACCCCGCCCATTCATCTCTTCCCGAAACGCCGCGGTGATGAACGCCGCGTACTCATCGGCAGCGGGCGTCGCATAGTCGGTGACCGTCACCCTGGATTCCAAGTCGGCATCGGACGCCATCCCTCCGCCGAAGCTCACGATCGACGGCGACCAATCTGGACCCAGGTGCTGCCTGATCGTCGAGACGCGCTCCACGAAAGAAGCGATCAGCGCTTGCCATACGTCGGACCGTTTGCTGTGCCGACCCATATGCATGTGCACACCGACAAAATCCACGTGCTCAAGCTCGGGACTCCGCCCCAACATCTGCATCAGCTCGGCGTTGGGGATGCCGTATTTCGCGGTCTGGGTCATTTCCCGAATCGTCCGTTCGGGGAAAAAATCCGAAGGCGTGTCCAGCTCTCCGAGCCAGGGCTTGACCCGATAGAGCGCGCGGCAACGTCGGCCGAGGCTGGCCGCTTCTTCTTCGCAATATTCGAGCTCGGCGGGACTGTCGAGAATGATGTCCGAGCCCTGCTCGATGGCCTGACGGATGATCGCGCGACTCTTGATCGAACCGTTGACCGCGATGTCCTCCGGCGCCACGCCGCCGCGCAGGGCCAATGCCAACTCACCCGCGCCGAAGGTGTCGCAACCCGCGCCTTCGCGGCTGAGAAGTTTGACGATGGCCGTGATGGGGTTGGCCTTGATGGACGCCATGATGCGAACGGAACCCTCGGGCCAGGCCTTGCGAAAAGCTTCGACGTAGCGGTGATAGTTATGAACAACCTGCCCCTCGGACACCACGAAGAGCGGGGTGCCGAAGCGGTCGGCCAACTCCGAGACGTCGCAGTCCTCGATGAAGAGGCGCCCATCCCGAATGCCCAGGGGTTCGCGTATCGATTGATTTTCCGCTGCCATTTCAGCCCCCTAAGTCACTTTCTTCGACTGCTTATTCAACCTCTTATTCAACCGCTTATTCAACCTCTCAGGAAGGCCCGAAGCCGGGCCTATGAGGCCGGGCCCGCGAGGCTGGGCGTTACTCGCGCCGTTACGCCGCACCGTTCGCTGGCTTCGTTTCCGCTCAAAGCGAAACCTTCCCGAACGCCTGGGGCCACTCGGTGGGACGCTTTTCGCCGTTGCGCGCCGCGGTCGCATCCGCGAGCCAGCAGAGCAATTTCCAGCTCAAGCCCGCGAGCGTATAACCATCGCCCTGGCTCGGATCCATGTAGGGCGCGTACTCCACAACATCGGCACCCACGAGGTTGACCTTCCCCGACGCGCGCACCCTGCGAATGATATCCCAAACTTGTCGGCTGCTGAGCCCGAAGGGTTCCACCGCGGAGTTGGATGTGCTCCATGCCGTATCGAAACAATCGGCGTCGAGGCTGAAATAGACCGGCCCATCGCCCACGACTTCGATCACACGCTCGGCGATGGCATCCGTCCCCATATCG
>CAYMLL010000547.1:0-2600 GCA_964390645.1 uncultured Planctomycetia bacterium
GCCTGCGGGGTCGGGTGCGGAGTTATGGCTGAGCTTCCTGCCGTTGATCCAGACGACGATGCGGTCGTGAGTGTCGGGCTCGAGGATGACGCGACGGCGGAGCCTCGTCGTGATCTCCGCGTACGCGTAGATGCAGACCTTCTCGTCGTGTCGGAGGTCGGGCGTTACCTCGAGCCGTCCGGTGAGGTCAGCCGTCGTGAGCCGGCGCCAGCGGAATCGTTCTTCACGGCCGCCGATCTCCTCGGTCTCGGTGCTGTGGAGGCGCACTCGCTTCTCGGGGAAGTACGTCGTCCTCGTATCCTCGCTGACCGGGTCCGGAAAGGGCCCGACGATCCACCACGACGGGACGAAGCCCCGCGAGCTCGGGAGGGAGGCCGGGTCTTCTCCGAGATCGATGAGCGCCTTCGCCGCGATCCGCAGCACCGGGAGGGGGGCCGTGGACCGCAGCGCGATTCGCAGCCGGCGGACGGCTTCCTTGCGGTCGATCTCGCCGATCGTTCGTGCAAGCTCGGTGTCGGCGATGTCGGCGATGTCGGTGTGGCCGCGAAGGCTCTCCCTGTTGCGGACGCTCTCGATCGCTGCGGCAGCGAACGTCGATCCCGTCTGCGCGAGCCCCACGAGCGCGCGTGTCGTCTGCGTCGGTCTCTTGCCGAGCTTCAGGACTGTGGTGTACATCTTCGTCGCCGTCTTGCGGTTGGCCTTGCGGTGGGAGTCCGCCCGACGCAGCAAGCTCTCCAGCGCGATTTCGCGCGCGCGTGGCGAGCCCTTGCGCGCGGCCGCGATGAGCCGTGTCTCGAAGATGGGGTCGTCGATGTCGGCACAGAGGGCGAGCGCGTCGGCCTGCAGGTCGAGATCCTCCGAGCGGCTCGCGTCCTCGATCAGCAGAGAGACGCCGGCGACCTGGCGCGCGGCGAGCACGCGGAGCAGCCCGCCCTTGACGGGGCCGGTGATCCGGTCGTAGCGCTCTCGCAGTCGCGTCTCGATGGTCGGGTGGTCGATCCGGGCGAGGAGATCGACGGAGAGCTCGCGGACGAAGTCGGACGGGTCGCCGAGCGAGCTCACGAGAAACTCGAGGTCCTCGGGGTCGGCCGGCGCGCTGTTGATCCGGACGGCCGCGCGGCGTTGCGTCGGGTGTCGGGACTTGCGACGGACTTCGCGGCAGATCACGTCGGTCGCGTCCGGGTTGGTCCTGCGAAGTGTTCCGGCGAGCTCGAGCAGGGCCGCGGTGAGTTCTACCGGTTCGTCGGGGCGCAGGGCCTCGAGGACATCAAAGGCCACGAGGGCGGCCTCGGCGCGTCCGGTGCGGCAGCTTGCGATCGCGCAGGCGGTGCGCAGCGCGTCTTCCGTTGTCGTGTCCCGGGCGACCGCAGTCAGCGTGTCGAGGGCGTTGGGGTCTCTTCGGACGCCGAGGCTCCGGGCGACGTCGACAGCGAAGTCTCCGGACAGTCGTCCGAGGACGCCGGTGAGAATGGTCGTCGCGAGCTCGCCGGGGATGCGTTCGAGGGATCGCCGGGCGCCGTTGCGCAGCTCGGTGCGCGCGAGCGCCGCGGCGAGTGGCAGCACGGACTCGTCACGTCCGATGGATCCGAGCAGGTCGATGGCCTTTCTCTGCACGGCGAGCGAGCGCTTCGCGGCGACGACGGCTGCGGCGATGGCGTCGGCGAGACGCCGTCGCCGTTCGGGGCGGCCCGACGGTCGCGCGCCGTCGCGAACGAGTCGATCGAGGGCGTGGGACGCGGCGGTTCGCACCTCGGGGCGGGGCGACTCGAGGAGCTCCAGCAGTGCGGGGATCGCTGTTGCCCGGAGCTCGGGGGCGCGCTTCCAGGCGGCGCGTCTGGTGGGGGTGTCCCCGGCCTCCAGGTTATCGATGATGATGATGTCGTCGGCCGCCGGACCTAGCGCGAGGACCGGGTGCGCGAGCAGCAGGACGCCGACGACGGCGAGCGGAGCGACGCGACGGCGAGGCAGCGAACGGTATGGAAGGAGCATCGGTGAAGCCTCTGCGAGAGTCACCTTCGGGTTCGAGCGATGATGTCGGCACGAGGGGGTAGAGGCAAGAGCGGGAACTCGATCGCCGGGCGTCTCCGCGCCGTGGGAGCCTGGCGACGGAGCGGAGACGGGCGCGAACGACGCGGCCTCGAGGAGTGGTCGGCCGATGTTCAGTCCGATCCCGGTGTCGCGGGTTGTCAGCCACCCGGCTCCGGGAGGGAGAGCGAGCTCGCCGCCGCGCCGGGAGGAATCCGCTGGTTGGTCCCGGGCGCTTGTCGTATACTCCCGTCCCGTGTCCTCGGGACACGCACGACCCGCGAAGAGAACGCCGGTCGGGGCGTAGCTCAGCCTGGTAGAGCGTCTGACTGGGGGTCAGAAGGTCGTAGGTTCGAATCCTGTCGCCCCGACCAAGTAAACCCTCCCGCGACAACGAGTTGCGGGCGGGTGTTTTTTGGGGGACATGGGCGGTTACGAGGTATACCGCAGCTATACAGGCGGAAGCCGGGGGCTTGCTCCGCCGGGGTGCGCTGGAGAACGACCGGAGACGGCTCGGGACGAGGGTTCGACTCCCCCCGCCTCCACCACCACCCCGCCGGCGGAAGCCTCTGTGC
>CAYMLL010000548.1:0-2572 GCA_964390645.1 uncultured Planctomycetia bacterium
GCGGTCTTCTCTCGAGGGATCGGTCTCTCCGTCCGTACTCACCAAGGGTGAGCACGGATTCCATGCTGACGAGTTCCGCCGTATTGAGGTTGAGCCCGGCTGGCTCGTGGGGCACCGCCTCACCGAAGAGGAGGCGGTCAACGGCGACGAGTCGAACTCACGGCGAGGTTTCGCGACGTTCTCGATCGGGTGCTGGACTTTGCTTGTCGAAGCAAGGTGCAATGAAGCAAGAAAGGTTTTCACGGCCATGATGGGTACTGCGTTGCGCTGCGTGCGCAAACGGATGATCACGAGCCTGCCCACGGCATGTGGTTTTCTCACCGTCGTGTCGCTCTGCGGCTGGGTTTCGACCTCGAGCCTGAGCGCTCAGGACGATGCATCGAGTCTCTTGACGGCGGGCCTCTCCCGTTTCCAGGAAGGCGACCTCGACGCGGCGATTGCCCTCTTCGAGAAGGCATTCGCGGCCGACCCTTCGGACGATCAGGTCGGGCAGTTCGTCGAAGGCGCCACCCACGCCAGAGTCTACCGGATGGTCCGCAGCGACGATCCGCGGATCTCGGGCATCGGCCGCGAGATACTGCGTATGTCGAGTCGTGCCACTTTCGCTGCTGCTGACGACGTCGAGGCGGTGAAGACTGCGGTGCAGACGGTCATCGAAGGCGATCCGGACAGTGAGGAGACGATTCGCAAGAAGGTCTTCTACGCGGCGAGCCTCGGCCGGAACATCGTGCCGCACTTGATTCCGTACCTCGGGGACAGCGAGCTCGACCTCCGCGCCCAGGCGATGACGTGGATCTCCATGGTCGGTGTCGATTCGCTGCCGCCGCTGGTAGCTGGCTGCAAGCACCCGAACAGCCGTGTTCGCACGAACATCGCCTTGCTGCTCGGCGGACGTCGATTGCGCCACGCGTACTCGCTGGGCTACCTTCGGGCGATGTCGGAGACCGACGAGGTCGAGGAGGTCAAGGACGAGGCGGATCGCTCCTTTGACGCCATCCTCGCCGGTCTCAACGGTGCCGGGGGCTCGGCCGAGGAGGCGAAGGTCTACTTCCTGCGAACGGCCGCCCATTTCTACCTGAATCCCTACCGCAACCCCTTCGACATCCGGAAGTACTCGCCGACGGTCTACTCGCTCGAGGGAGAGAACGTGGTCGGCACCCGGATCCTCCCCTTCCAGGTGAGCGAGGAGATGGCAAAGCAGTGCGTCACCGAGGCGCTGCTGCTCGATTCGAACTACACCCCGGCTCGAGTTCTCAACGTCTGCAACGACGCCGGTCGGGTCGTCGAGTACGACACCAACGCCAAGTGGTATGCGATGCAGGACGGTCACGAGGGGATCAAGGCGTTGATCGCTCAGCAGAGGCCCTACGTGGACCTCGTGCTGCGTAACCGGGTTCTCTCGACTCCGTCCATGATCCTCTACACCGCGATTCAGCAGGCCGCTCGGGACGGTCGTGCGGACGTGGCGCGTACCCTGGTCGAGGCGGCCCAGACGATCGGTCTTCGCGGCGAGGTTCCGGAAGCGCTCGTGCAGTCGCTCGAGGATGATGGCTCGCGACTCGTGCGCATCGCCGCCGCGGTGACGCTGGCCTACTGGAACCCGCAGGAGGGATTTGACGCCGGACAGCAGGTCGTCGACATTCTCGCGAACGCGGTGGAGACGAGCGGAGTGCGCACGGTCGTCAAGGGCATGGGCAACCAGTCCGTGGCCAACCGTTTCGATTCGCTCTTCCGTACACGGCTGAACATGGAGAGCCTCCTTCACGACACCAATGTCGAGGAGCTGCTTCACACTCTGCGTCGCTCGCCACCGGATGTCGTTTTTCTCGACGAGAAGATCGGCTTCGCGTCGGTTGAGCGTGCGACCGCGCCTATCAACGTGATCGTCAACGAGATGCGCAAGGACTATCGAACGGCAAACGTGCCGGTGATCGTCGTTGTGGATCCCGCGCGCGTCGTCGCGGCGAAGGACGCCTTCGAGAACGAGGAGCGCAAGGTCAGGGTCGTTGCGGCGAACATCGACGCGGTAGCTCTCGGCGAGACCGTGCTGAACCCACTCTTCCAGGGCAAGGAGGACGGCAAGGCTCTGGCGACGCAGCTCTCTGGCGAGGCCGCCCGTGCGCTCGAGTACCTCTCGTCCGTCAGCACCAGCATGCCGGTGTCCTCGGTAATCGAATCGCTTGGACGGGTTCTCCACAACCGTCCGGACAGCGTACGTGTACCGTGCCTCGGTGCTCTCGGCCATCTTCGGGCTCGCTCGTTGCTCGGGGCCATCGCTCACACCTTCGACGATGGAGTCAACAAGCCGGAAGTTCGCGAGGCGGCGATGATCGCGGTAGGTCGTATCCTTGCCGCGGGCGCTGCGGCGCCGGCGGACGTTCTCGGGATCATCTCGAAGGGGTGCAAGGAGTCCGACCCGGCGATTCGCCAGGCGTCCTGGATCGCCTTCGGTCGTGCCGGTGCGCCGAGTGACGCACATTTCGCGCTTCTCGAGAGCGCCGTACCGACTGCTGGTGCAGGCGCGGGCGACGAAGCGAGTCTCGACGACGGCGACACGAGTCTCGACGACGAC
>CAYMLL010000549.1:0-2561 GCA_964390645.1 uncultured Planctomycetia bacterium
TGCACCCGACTGTCGAGACCCGACACATCCGCCAGGGTCACACCGATGAAGCCGAGTCGAGCCGCGACGTCGAGGTCGACCACGTCGTACGCGACGCCGCCGCTCACCGACGCATCGTCGATCGTCCACGCCACCGGACCGCTGCCACTCGCGCCGTCGGCGTCCAACACGAGGTCGAACGTTCCCGAGACCGTGGCCCGCATCTCGGCGACGGCATCGGTCGTCAGACCGACGAGATCGAGCCCGAAGTCGCCGGCGAGCGTCACCGCATGTCGCTCGAGCCCGAAGTAGTCGAAGTCGAAGCCGTCGAGGTCCTGCTCGTCGACGAGCTCGAGGCCGACGAGATCCGCGACCGTGACGAGCCGACCGCGACCGGGAATCTCGGTGTCGAGCAGGTCGTCGAGGTCGACGTGCTCGTTGTCGTCGACAAGGCCCGAAGCCAGGAGCCGCGCCAGGTCGACGGGGCCGAGCTCGAGGATGTCGTAGTCGACGCGCGGCAGGTCGTCCAGCTCGCCTCGTCCGACGAGCCCCACCGGCGCGATCGCCGCGTCGGCGAGCTGCACGTCGGTCACCAGCCCCGAAGCGACGAGCCGCACAGGGTCGATTCCGCCCCGCAGAACGCCCCCGTCGACGAGCTGAGCCTCGCTGACGAGGCCCGCCGAGACGAGGTCGTTCTTGTCGACGCTGCGTCCCACGAAGCCCTGCTGCGCAAGGGCCTCCGGCGTCACGAGCTCCGAAGCAAGGAGCTCGCGCGGGTTGATCGGGTCGCCGGTGAGCCCCACAACGTCGAGCTCGGCGCCGGTGGCCAGACCGCTGTCGGTGAGCTCCGTGCGGTCGATCGCGGCCGCGAAGAAGCCGTAGGCGGCAAGCTCGGCTGCCGTGACGATGTGAGAGCCCGGGTCGCCCCCGTCGAGGAGAGCCGCGAGCACGTCGACGAGGTCGACGCTCGGGAAGGTCTCCGCGTCGAGCTCTGCCTGCGTGATCAGAACGGTGTCGACGAGCTGCTCGCCGGAGACGAGGTTCAGCGCCAGGAGCTCGCTGCTGGCGATCGTCGCGCCGATGAGCGACTCGTCGACGAGTGCCTGGGCGGTCACCAGCCCGGAGTCGAGAAGAGCCGCGATGTCGACCGCCGGATCGAAGAGCCCGGCAGCGACGAGATCGCCCTCGGTGAGCGTCAAGCTACCGCTGAAAGTCGTCGCAAGAAGGGTCGCCTTGTCGATCCCGGTATCGACGAGCTCGAGAAGGGTCAGCAGCCCCGAGTCGAGGAGCTCGGCGAGGTCGATCCGCGCCGGTACGAGGCCCGCTCCCTCGAGCTCGGCGAGCGTCACGAGGGGCGAATCGACCAGGGCCTCGAGCTCGACACGGCCGCTGCGATCGTCGAGCCCCGCGGTATCGAGCTCGTCGACCGTGATCACACCCGAACGCAGCAGCGCGGAGAGATCGAGGTGCGTCCCGAGGAGCCCGGCCCCGAGAATCTCGGCCTCGGTCAGGAGAGCCTCGTCGATGAGCGTCTGCTTCGCGAGGCTGCCGAGCCCGTCGATCTCCGCGGCGGTCACCAGACCGAGGTCGAGAAACGGCTGCAGCCGATCGATGGCATCGAAGTCGAGAAGGCTCGCCCGATCGACCTCCTCGATGTCGAGCGAAGGGACGGCCAGCTCGTCCGCAGCGACGAGTCCTGCGGCAACGAGGTCGGCGAACCCGACCTCGTCGATGGTCAGGAGCCCGTCCTTGGCAACGGAGGCGCCCGGTTGGAGGTGCGACGGGTCGACGGCCCCTGCCGTCGAGAGGTCCAGAAGCGTCGCAAGCCCCGAAGCGAGGAGGCCGCCCATGCCGTCGCCGCCGTTGAGGTCGACCTCGTCGCCCCCGGCGCCGACGATGAGCCCGGCGTCGTCGAGGAGCGGCCGGTCAAGGACGTTCGAGTCGAGAACTCGCTCCAGCTCGCGGTGCGTCACGGTCGGGGCGAGGTCGCCCGCGACCACGAGGCTCGCGTCGATCAGCGCTGGGAGCGAGACGAGCGCCGAATCGACGAGGTCGTGGAGCGAAACGTCGTCGCCGGTGCGCAGGCCGGCGGTGTCGAGCTCGCCGGCGGTGACGAGCCCGGTGGCGTCGACCGCCACGGAGCTCAGCGTCCTGTCGACGAAGTTCTCCTTCGCGAGGAGGCCCTCCTCGACCAGGTCGGCGAGGTTAGCGAAGTTCCGAACGACGAGATTGTCGGCGGACACGAGGCTCGCGTCCACGAGGTCACGGAGGTAGACCGTCGCAGCGATCTCGTGCAGGCGCACCTCGTGCGAGGAGATGAAGTTGTTGAGGTCGCCGCTCTGGTAGAGATCGGAGCGCTCGAGGTCGCGGATGTCGAGGTCGACGGGCGCCGGAAGGTTGGCGTCGCCGACAAACCCCCGCTGAATCAGGGTCTCGAGCGTCACGCCGCTCAGGTCCTCGCCGAGCAGCTGCAAGAGCGTCACCGAGACCCCGAAGCCGTCGTCGACGTCGACCGTGAACGCGGCCTCGATCGCCGACACGTCCAGGGCGATGTTGTCGAAGTCGAAGCGATCGATGAAGCC
>CAYMLL010000550.1:0-2536 GCA_964390645.1 uncultured Planctomycetia bacterium
CAGATCGAACCTGGTCCCAACGTGCTGAGCATATGGGCGTGGGCTTGGTGGGGAGGTGTCGGGCGGCGTGTGCGGGAGGAAGCGTCCGGTATCGTAACACTCTTCACACCGTCCGCTTTGGGGTTTCTCACCATCCTGTTCTACCCCGGTTGAAGAGAGATCTCGACGGCCACGATGGCATGGCTCGTGGGTCCGCGTACGGCTTCCGGCGCTCCATCGGGCCCGCGGTCGCGCTCTCCGGGGACGGCCTGCGGACACCCCGCTCGCCGTCGGTGCGGAAGTCCACGCTCTGTCCGCGAGGTGTGGTGGGGAATGGGCTGGCTAGAGTGCGGTGCGGGGGTATGTTGAACGCCGCCGCGTTCCCGAGGGCGCGGGGCGCGATTCGCGGGTGTGCCGGTTTCCCCCTTCGTCGACCCGTGCGAGAAGAGCGAGCATGAGTGACCTGCAGCCGCGTCGTGACGAGCTGCGCCGTGCCTTCGAGTCCGAGGGCCTCGTCCATCTGCCCGGCTTCCTTCCTGCCGCGGAGCTGTCGCGCTTGAGGGAGGAGCTCGATCGACTCCATCGCGATATCGTGCCGGCGATGCCGCGAGAGCGGGTGTACCACGAGTCGTCCTCCCGGGTGGACTCGCTCAAGCAGCTCCAGAAGCTCGCGGAGCACGATCCGTGGTTCGCCGAGCTCTTGACGGCCGGTGCCTTTCGCGACCTGGCCGAGCTCCTCCTCGACGGTCCCGTGGTGCCGCGGAACCTGCAGTGGTTCAACAAGCCGCCGGGGCTGGGACAGCCGACGCCCGCACACCAGGACGGCTACTACTTCATGCTCGAGCCCTCCGAGGCGGTGACGATCTGGCTGGCGCTCGACCTCGCCGACGAGGAGAACGGCTGCGTTCGCTACGTTCCGCGCTCACACCTTCTCGGGATGCGTCCGCACGGCCGGACCGGGACGCTCGGGTTCTCTCAGGGAATCACGGACTACGGCAGGCCCGAGGACGTCGAGGCCGAGGTCGCCTTCCCGGCACGGCCGGGGGACGTGCTCGCGCATCACGCGCTGACGATTCACCGCGCGGACGGCAATCGGTCCGCCGCGCGACAGCGTCGGGCTCTCGGGTTCATCTACTACTGCGGCACCGCGCGTGAGGACATCGCGGCTCACGACGCGTACCAGCGAAGGCTCGCGGACGAGCTGATCCGCGAGGAGCGAGTCTGAACGCGGGTCGTCGAGAGTTCCGGGAGGGTGTCGAGACCGCTGACGCTCTGTTGCCGACTCCGTGGCTGCGCAGTGTGGAGTCGACGCGTCGAAGTCCTGCGGGCGCGGGCCCACCCTTCCCGGAGCGGCCGCCACGACACCTCGCGTCGGCGCAGGGCGGCGTGACCTCCGGGGGCGTCCACGGGGGGCGTCCACGGGGGGCGATGGAACCGGCGAGAAGATCGGGCCGTCGGCGGGATCCGACGAGTGGCAAGGAAGAGGGCTCAGGTCTCGCGACCTGAGCCCTGGAGTTCAAAATGGTTGCCGGACAGGGACTCGAACCCCGACAGGCAGATCCAGAGTCTGCTGTCCTACCAATTAGACGATCCGGCAACCAGCTGACAGGTGATTATGGCCCCTTTTTGTACTTCCCTGTATCGGTCGATTCAACCGTCAATCTTCGTTCCGTCGTGTGGCTCGCAGAGGACTCTCGACGCGACCCCGTCGGGGCCGGTATCCTGCCCGCAACGGTCTGGAGGGCTCTTGATGCCGTCTCGCTCCTCGTGTTACCGGATCCTCGCTGCGGCGGGCCTCGTCGTGATGGCCTCGCGCGCCCCGGCTGCCGGGGCACCGGACTTTCCGGCAGCGCCCGCCGCCGGTGAGGGGCTCGTCGACGCCGCGGGCTTCTTCTCGGCGAGCGTTGCCTCGCGGGTGCGCGAGGGCAGCGCGAAGCTGACGTCCATCGGCGCGCCCACCTGTGTCGTGACCGTGCCGTCGCTCGTCGAGGTGAATGCCGGCGAGTGGACCGTCCGCGCGTGGGCCGCGGCGCTCCACGACCGCTGGAGCGCGCCGTCGGACCGGCCCCTGCCACGCAGCTCCTCCGTGCTCGTGGTCGTCTTTGTCGAGGAGAAGCGAGTCGTCCTGGCGCTCGGCAGCTCGCAGCTGGCTCGTGCCCGCGGGGCGCGGCGCGCGGAAGAGGTCTTCGCGTACTACCTCGACGCCGCAGCGGGCGCGGCGGAAGGACCGGACGGAGCCCACCGGCAGCTCGCCTTCGAGAAGGGCCTGGAGGCGGTGGCGCTCGTCCTCGAGGGAGGATCGCCGTCACTTCCCGGGAGCCAGCTTCTGAACGTCCTCCTCGTCGTCCTGTTCGGTCTCCTGGGGCTCAGCGCCGTCGACTACCTGCGCAGCGGACCCCGGTGCCGGACCTACCGCTGCTGGTCGTGCGTCTTCTCGGCCCTGTCGGTGGCGATCGCCTGGACCCTGACGCGTTCGGTGGATCTCGGCACCGGGCTGACGTCGGGCGACGACGACCCGGCCGCGTCGGCTGGTGTCGTGCTCGGCCGCTGGTAGCGA
>CAYMLL010000551.1:0-2534 GCA_964390645.1 uncultured Planctomycetia bacterium
CGGCCACCGCGCTCGCGGCCCTCACGGCCACCGCGCTCGCGGCCTCCACGGCCGAAGCCACCGAAGAGAGCGCGACGCTCCTCGTCGCCCCCGGCGATGATGTCCTTGATCTTCTGGACCTGCTCATCGCTGAGCTTCAGGGTCGCGATGATCTCCGGGGAGGTCAGCGCCTGGATTCCCTGCTGCTGCAGGTGGATCTCCCCGAGCCGCTTCGCCTGCTTCTTGTCGAGAACGTCGACGAGCTTCTTTTCGGTCTCCTGGCGCTGCTTGGCGCGAGCCTTCTCGTACGCTGCACGCTGCTGGTCACGGTCCAGGTCGGCGCCATCGCGCAGCTTCTCGAAGAGCTCCCGCCGCGACTGGCGGCTCGCCGTCGAGATCTCCTCGATCTTGCCGGCCTGATCCTCCTTGATCTTGAGCTCCTTCTGTACCTGCTCGATGCCGACCAGCGTCAGCCTGTCGAGGGTTCGGGAGAAGCTGCCGCGGGAAAAGCCGCCCCGGTTGCTTCTCTGTTGTCCGGCGCCACCGCGATCTCCGCCACCGTCGCGACCACCGCGATCACCGCCGCGTCGTCGTCGGCCTTCCTCACCGTCCTGAGCGTTGACGTTCGTGCTGTATGTGCACACCAGCGCCAGCAGGCACGCCAGGGCGACTTCGAGCGGAGATCTGGACATGGTCGAAACTCCTTGAGAGAGATGGGTCGAAAAGGTCGTCTTGCTCACGGGAGGGAATCGCCCCGGATCGTAACACGTCCGCGGCCGAGTGGCGAGGCCCGCAGGCCCTCCGCTCTCGTGGTGGAACCCTCCGCGAACCCGTGGGTTGCTACAGAAATGGGCTTTTCGGGGGAGATCACCTCGGCCGTGATCTTCGCCGCTTCGGGGGCCCGCGCGCTGGAGCGGCCGACCCGCGGTTTTCGCGGCGCCGGACCGGGTTTTCCTGGCACGGCTCGACGGTGGCGGGGTTTCCCTTCACGGGAGCTGCTGCGTCGAGTTGTGGACGCAGGACGCTCCGACGATCGCGGCCCTTCCGGAGCGTGTCCATGAGGCGGATCTTCCTGGCGGCAGTCCTGGCGATCGTCGTCTGCTGCGTCCTCGGAGTGGCGATCTGGATCTTCACGGGTGGCACCGAGGTCGGTGATCACCGGGCCGCGTTCAGAGGAGTCGAGCCGGCTGCGGCGGATCCCGGTTCGGACCCGGAGCCCGAGGAAATCGTCCACGTGCCGGCAGACGGTTCGGTGCGCGCCGGCCCGGGCACTCTGAGCATCTCGGGGAAGGTCGTCGATGAGGCCGGCCGGCCCGTGCCGTACGCAGAGGTATTGCTGCTTCGTTCCACCCGGACGTTGGAGACGGCGCTGTCCGATTCGCGATTCGACGACGAGGATCGAGCCGAGCGTGAGGTCCGAGAGCGAGCCACGCTGGTCGATCGTCTGGCGAACAGCTTTCCGGGCGTGCGCGCGAATGCCGGGGGCCTCTTCAGGTTCGACGGGCTCGCAGCGGGTGACTATCGCGCCGCGGCGGTGATCGACGCCGTGGCGATCGAGCGCGGTGCGCCGCCGTCGCTGATTCCTGCGACGACGGCGATCGTGACCGTCGACGATCGGTCGCCGAGACGAGAGGAGACGCTCGTCATGAACGTCGGCGCGGCGATTCGCGGCGTGGTCATCAGCTCGACCGGCGCGCCGATCTCCGGCGCGCAGCTGGTTGCCAGCTGGGATGCCGAGACGCTGGATATCGTGTTTCTGCGAGACGCCGACAGCGAGACTCTCCTGCGCGTGCTTCTTGCCCACGACTCCGTCGAGGTGACGAGCGAGCGCGACGGGTCCTTCTTCATCGGCGGACTCTTGCCGGGAGAGTTCGGGTTGCGGGCTGGTGCGGATGGTTACGCGCGCAAGATTGTGCGGGATGTTCCGTCGGATGGTCCGCAGGTGCAGGTCGTCCTGGAGCCGGAGCTCGTCGTTCGCGGCAGCGTCGTTGACGAGGTCGGGGCGGGGATCGCCGCTGCGGGTGTCGAGCTGACGATGTTGACGAGCGAGGTCGACGACATGCGTTCGGTGCTGCGCGAGAGCCTGGGCGGTGGCGATCGACGGGGATCCGGCGGCCGGGAAGGATTCGGACGCAGAGGCGGTTCTCGTGGACGTGGCAGTCGGTGGGGCCGAGGCGATGAGCGTCGGGGCGACTCGAGCCCGGGAATCCGTGTGGGGGCAGTCTCCGACGCGGACGGTTTCTTCGAGGTGCGCGGCCTCGCAGAGGGCTCGTACCGCGCCGAGGCGCGACGCGAGGGATTCCAGAAGGGCCTCGAGCCGGTCTTTGCCGTGAGGCAGGGATCGACGGATGAGGACCGTACGATCCGGATCGAGCTCGTGCCCGGTCGTCTCATCTCCGGCATCGTGCTCGACGAGACCGGACGTGGCATCGCCGCCGCGCGCGTTCGGCTGCGACGTGAGGGCGACCTGCCGCGTCAAGGTGACGGGGGCGGTGCGACGGCGGAGGACGACGACGACGATCGTGACCGCCGAGGGCGCGGGCGTGGCCGCGCGG
>CAYMLL010000552.1:0-2514 GCA_964390645.1 uncultured Planctomycetia bacterium
CCCGTACGCCACAGGGGCGAGATCCGAGCGGTCGAGGGGTGCAGGTCGGGCTGCTGAAGCTGATGGAAGAGACCGAGGTCTCTCTGCGCAACCCGATGGATCTCAGCGCTCAGTTTCAGGACATGCTGCAGACTCGCCGTGGAGGTGGCGGCCAGAGCACCATCAACACGAAGCACATCCTCTTCGTGGTCAGCGGCGCGTTCTCCGGACTTCCGGAGATCATCGAGAAGCGTCTCAGCGAGCGTAATGTCGGCTTCGCGGCTGCAGCGAACGCCGAGGATATCGAGACGCTTTCCGGAGAGCTGCTCCCGGGAGCGACGACGAAGGACTTTGTCGACTACGGATTCGAGCCCGAGTTTGTCGGTCGCCTTCCGGTGCGTGTCGCGTTGAGCGAGCTCGACGCCGACGACCTGTACCGCATCCTCACGACATCGGAGGGTTCGATTCTCCGCCAGTATCGTCAGAACTTCGCTGATTACGGCATCGAGGTCGCCTTCGAGGATGACGCCCTTCGCGCTGTCGCGCGCGAAGCGGCCGAGGAGAAGACCGGTGCGCGTGGGCTGATGAGCGTGCTCGAGCGCTGTCTGCGCGACTTCAAGTTCCACCTTCCCGGAGGGCCGATTCGACGTCTCGCGGTGACGACCGACGTCGTCGAGGATTCTGGAGCCTCCCTCGAAGCGGTGCGCGCCGACCCGCAGTCGGCCGAAAGCCTGTACTGGCATGCGCTCGTCCGCGAGTTCGAGAACGAGTTTGCACGGCGATACGGTGTGAAGCTCTCGCTGGACGAGGAGTCCGTGGGCATGGCGGTAGCCCTGGCCGGGGAAATCGGAGTTACCGTGAAGGAGCATCTATGGTCGACGTTCGAGGATCACGTTGATTTCCTCAGGAAGATCGTCGAAAAGTCCGGCAAGGTGGAGCTGCCGGTGACCCCTCAGGTGCTGAGCAAGCCGGGCGCGGGTGTGGAGGTCTGGATGTAGGGAGCTGGCGATCGGTCTTCGGGGGCGGACCTGGGGAGGGACTTCGAGGACCGAACCGGGGACGGGCGCCCCGGTTGCCGTGTCCGCGGGAAGGTGCTCAGAGCCTGGCACCCGTGTTGACGTTTCGCGAGTCGAGTGGTTGCCGTGACGATGACGGTGCTTCTCGAGAATCCGGACCCGGAGTCCCGGCGCACGTCGCCGGTTCCGCCCGAGGTCGTTGTGAGAGCCGACGCGGCGGACGCCACGCACTCCGCATTCGACCGCGGCGCCTCCATCTGTGGCGTCCTTCGAGCGCGATTGCGCGGGTCAGAGGTCCCGACTGACGTCGAAGCGGCGAAACGCCAGCGCGACGAGGAGCGTAGCAGGGTAGGTGACCGTGAGCAGGTAGATTGCGGCGACAGCACCGGTCACGAGGACACTCTCGGAAGCCATCCAGGTGATCGTTCCGAAGACGGCTCCGATTCCCACGAGAACACCGAGTGCGGTCATCTTGAAGAACATTGTCAGCATCACGCGACCCATGAAGGGCACGTTGCTCGTGTCCTGGGGGTTGATACGGTACGGGAAGAACAGGAAGACCGCGTTGTCGAGTGCGATGACGTTCCAGTTGAGAAGGGGCAAGCCGATCAGGGTAGTGACGAGCAAGGTGACGTGGATCTCACCGCACAGAGGAACGAGCACGGCGATCACCAGGTACTGAACGGCAGTGAGTAGACCGGTCATCGGGAGGATCTGTCCAGCGGCGATGATCGAGCTGCGCAGAGGCAGCGTCTTGAACGTGACCATGCGGTCCAGGTCGCGGCGAAAGTCGAAGGCCGTGTTCTGCGTGAACATGATCGTCATGAGGACGACAAGAGGTACCGCCGTCTCGATCGAGATGCCGCTGTTCCCGCCGAGCGCCTCGCCCGGCGGGAGCCCCTGGTCATCGGTCACGTTGAATCGCCTCCGGACCATCCAGAGCGGTACCACCGGGATGAGGCCGAGAAGCAGCATGGTGAAGATCGACCTCAGGTTCCGGAGGATTTCGAGCCCTTGACGCCACGCGAGAACTCCAGCGCCACCGAGCCGAGGCACTCCAGGCAGCGACCACCGCACCGATCCTGGCGATGAAGCCCCCATCGTCGAGCCATCGGATCGCATTCGCCGGAGCCGAGCCTGTACTTCTCGTCCGGCGGCGATCGACCGCTCGGAGAAAGCAGCGTCGGTCAGCAAGATCAGCAGAAACTCCGCGACGAGCAATGCTGCGCTGATCGATCCCCACAAGAGGAGAGTGCCCGGTGATGTCGACAGGAAGACCTCGACGAAGGGACGCGTGACGATCGACACGCCACGGATAACCGGATGTCTGATGAGGTCGGTGATCTCGCCGAGCTCCGGTGTCGACGCGACCATTGCGAGAACAGCGCCGCCGGCGAGCGCTCCGACGACGATCCACGCGACGATCCTCAGTCTCTTTCCGAGCGTTTCCGACAGGGTGGAGAACAGCAGCCCGCTCGCTTGAATGGTGAGCTGGATGAGCGTGAAGAGAAGGAAGGCA
>CAYMLL010000553.1:0-2482 GCA_964390645.1 uncultured Planctomycetia bacterium
ACAACGACGCGCGAAGAGATCGCCGCTGTTTATTCCTACACCACGCTCAGAGATTCGGTCAGGATCCTCGTATCCCGGGCAACTCCGAGGCAGCACCCCGGAACAAGACGATATTCACGAGCCAGGCTGCCCGGGAAGCCCGTTGCTCGGTGGAACATGCTTTACACTTGTCCCGGGAAGGAGTCGATCATGTCGAAGAGGCCAGCGTTCGTCCTTTGGGCCTTGCTGCTGCTCGTCGTCAGCAGTCCGATACCGGCCGGGGAGCTCTCCTACGAGGACCGGAAGCGCGACGGTGCCAGAGCCGGCTACGGCGCGTCGAAGCTGGAAATCAAGGATCCGGCGGAGCTCGCCAGGGGCCGCGAGGAGCCGATCTTCTCGGGTCCACAGGCGGGTGAGAAGCTTCCACCCTTCACCGTCGTCGGAGTCCGGGGCGAGCGGGAAGGCAAGGAGCTCGACCCGATCGAGATCGCGGGGGACGACCTGCACCTTCTGGTCTTCGGCAAGGTGGTCACGACGTTCGGTCGCTTCCTCGGGCAGCTGGCGCAGCAGCTGAGCGCCATCGAGAGCGCCTCGAAGAGGAGCTGGTCGATGTCGTTCATCGTCGTCAACGACGACCCCGTCGTGGCGTTGAAGAAGAAGGAGTGGGTGGACAGGGCGACCCCTTCGGATGTTGTCATCGGCCTGTCCAGGGACGGTGCGGACGGGCCTCCGAGCTACGGTCTGGATCGGAACCTGACGGCGACCGTCATCGTCGCCATGGGCGGCAAGGTCGTGCACACCCTCGCCTTCCCGCAGGATGTCTTCTACACCGAGCCGCATATCCTCGGTGCCGTCGCGGGCGCCATGGGCGTGGACCACGACACGCTGCGCGAGTACATCGGAGCAATCCCGGGCGACCAGGCCCAGGCGTTCGGAAGAGGGCGCAGAGGTCGTGAAGGCGCAGGTGCCGCCGGCGATCAGAGGACCTTCCGGGCCGAGCTGGCCGAGCGGATGCGCAACGGAGAGATCACCCGTGAGGAGGCCGGCAAGCTCTACAGGGAGAAGTTCTCGCAGGACGACGGCCGCGCTCGGCGAGGCCGGGGCGAGGCCGGTGGCGACGACGAATCCGTCGCGCTGGAGGCGCAATACCGGAGACTGCTCGAGGACATTCCCTGGCTGCAGGCCGAGGTGGACGAAGGACGGATCAGCAAGGAGAGCGTCCTGGCACGGCTCAGGGCACCGGCTCGTGGGCGTCGCGGCGAAGAGCCAGCGCGGGACCGCGGCGAAGGCCGGGGACGCGGCGGTGAGAACGCGCGCGAGGAGATAGCTCGCGGTCGCGAACGCGTGCGTCGGCGTCGAGGCCTGACACCGGAGGAGAAGAAGCCCCAGGTCGACTGGGAGGAGAAGTACCGGAAGTTCCTCGCGGACAACCCGAAGGTCAAGGCGGCGGTCGACAGCGGGCGCATCGACAAGCCGGCAGTCCTCGAAGGGATCAAGTCGCGTCACAAGGAGAACGAGAAGAAGGTCGATCCTGAGGTCGCGCTCGAGAGGCGATACCGCGAGCTCCTCGAAGACAATCCCCGGCTCAAGGCCGCGATCGACGGGGGACGGATCACCAAGGAGCGGCTCCTGCGCGGCCTCGCTGAGCGTGGTGAAGGTCGTGCTCGAGGTCGCGAGGAACGCGCCGGTGATCGCGCGCGCGGCCGTGGTGAGCCCCGCGGGCGCGAAGCGAGGAAGCGTACCGACTACGGCTACTCCGGGAACAACCAGATCAAGGACCCCGCCGAGCACACGAAGGCGCAGGAGAAGACGATCTTCTCGGGCCCGCAGAAGGGCGAGAAGCTCGCCTCGTTCCAGGCGACCGGTCTGCGCGGCGAGCTCGAAGGCAAGGACTTCGACCCCGCAGCGAACGCCGGAAGCAAGCCGCACCTGCTGCTCTTCACCCGGGGGGCGACGGGCGGGCGCATCGTTCCGCTTCTGGGGTACCAGCTCGGCGCGATCATGAAAGCGTCGAAGCGGGACTGGCACATGTCCGTGATCCACCTGAGCGACGACCCCGCGGAGGTCACGAAGCTCATGGGCATCCTGAAAGGCCGCATCGCGGACTTCGTCGAGCTGGGCATCTCGAAGGACGGAGCGGACGGCCCGGGTAGCTACGGCCTCGATCGGAGCGTGACGCACACCTTCATCTTCGCGAAGGATGGAAAGGTGGTGCACAACCTCGTGTTCACGCAGCAGGTGTTCTTCAACGAGCCGCACCTGCTCGGCGCGATCGCCGACGTCATGGGTGTGGACCACGCGACTCTCGGCAAGTGGCTCGACGCGCGGGCCGAGAAGGCCGCGGGCTCGAGAGGGCGAGGCGGCCAGGGCGGTCGCGGGGGGCTCTCGAAGAAGGCGGTGTTCCGCGCCGATCTGGCCGAGCGGTTGCGAAATGGCGAGATCACCCGTGAGGAGGCGGGCAGGCTCTACCGGGAGAAGTTCCCGGATCGAGAACGAGACGAGC
>CAYMLL010000554.1:0-2481 GCA_964390645.1 uncultured Planctomycetia bacterium
CACCTTCGCGAGCATCGGGTCGAAATCGGTGCCGATCACCGATCCCTCGGCGACACCCGTGTCCCAGCGAACCTCAGGGCTCGGGGCGGGTGCAAAGGCAGCGAGGGTGCCGGTCGCCGGCAGGAACTCGTTCGCCGGATCTTCCGCATACAGCCGCGCTTAGACCGCCGCGCCGTCGAAGCGGATGTCGCCCTGTTCGTAGCCGAGCGGTTCGTCGTCGGCGACACGCAGCTGCTCCCGTACGAGATCGATGCCGGTCACCAGCTCGCTGACGGGGTGTTCGACCTGGAGGCGGGTATTGACCTCCAGGAAGAAGAACTCGCCAGTTTCGTCGTCGAGCAGAAACTCGACCGTGCCGGCCGAGCGATAGCCGATCTCGCGCGCGAGCCGCAGCGCTGCGTCGCCCATCGCCTCGCGCAATCCGTCATCGAGCCGCGGTGAGGGCGACTCCTCGATGATCTTCTGGTGGCGACGCTGGATGGAGCACTCGCGTTCACCGAGATGGACGAGATTGCCGTGCGTATCGCCCAGGATCTGGATCTCGATGTGGCGTGCGCGCGACAGGTAGCGCTCGAGGAACACGCGGTCGTCACCGAAGCCACTCTTCGCCTCGCGTCGGGCCGCAGCCAACGCCTCCTCGAGGTCGCTCGTCGACTCGACGATCCGCATGCCCTTGCCGCCGCCGCCGGCTGCGGCCTTGACGAGCAGCGGGTAGCCGATCTCTGCTGCTGCGGCGGGGTCTTCGGTGCTGGGCAGGCTGGGAACCTGTGCCTTCTCGGCGAGCGCCTTGGCCGTGATCTTGTCGCCCATCTGCTCGATTGCGTCGGGTGAGGGGCCCACCCAGGCGAGCCCTGCGGCGATCACGTCGGCCGCAAAGGCGGCATTCTCGGACAGATAGCCGTAGCCGGGATGGACGGCGCCCGCGCCCGTCGCGAGTGCGGTCTTCAGGATGGCGTCGCCGTCGAGGTAGGTGGTGTCGAGGCGCACGGCTTCGTCGGCCTGTTGCACGAAGGGTGCGTCGGCGTCTGCAGCGACATAGACCGCCACGCAGCGGATGCCCATGTCGTGTGCGCTGCGGATGACTCGGCAAGCGATCTCTCCGCGGTTGGCGACGAGCAGGGTCGTGAAGCTCACAGCCGGAATACTCCGTAGCCCGCCGTGCCCTCGATCGGCTTGTTCCGCACGACCGAGAGACAGATCCCCAGCGCGGTCCGCGTGTCGCGCGGGTCGAGGATGCCGTCGTCGCTGATCGCGCCGCTGGCTTCGAGCGCGATCGATCCCCTCTCTTGTGCCGCCTCGACCGCCGCTCGGATCTGGGCGTCCGCCTCTTCGTCGAACGGCTCTCCCTTTCGCGCGGCCTGTCCGCGGCGAACGATCGACATGACTCCGGCGATCTGTTTGCCCCCCATCACTGCGATTCGAGCGCTCGGCCAGATGAAGGTGAAGCGGTTGTTGAAAGCACGGCCCGACATCGCGTAGGTGCCCGCACCGTACGAGGCTCCGACGATGACCGTCAGGTGCGGGACCTCCGAGTTGGTGACGGCGTTGATCATCTGCGAGCCCTTCTTGATCATGCCCGCCTGCTCGTAGTCGCGCCCCACGATGAAGCCGGTCAGGTTCTGCAGGAACACGAGCGGGACGTCGATCTGGTTGCAGAGCTGGACGAAGTGGGCAGCCTTCTCCGCCGAGTCGGGATAGATCACACCGTTGTTACCGAGGATGCCCACCGGGTAACCGTGAATCGAGGCGAAGCCGCAGACGAGGGTCGCGCCATAGCGCGGCTTGAACTCCTCGAAGCGCGATCCGTCCACGATCCGCCCGATCACGTCCCGGATCTCGACGGGTCGGCGAAGGTCTGCGTCCATGATGCCGAGCAGCTCCTCCGGATCGAGCACGGGGGGATCTGCGCGGAGCGAGGGCGCCGGGCCCGGCTTGCGCCAGTTCAGGTGCGAGACGATCTCGCGGCACAGACGCAGGGCGTCTGGCTCGTCTTCGGCCAGGTATTCTCCGAGACCGGAGATCTCTGCGTGCATCTTGGCGCCGCCTAGCGTCTCGTCGTCCGATTCCTCGCCGGTGGCCATCTTGACGAGCGGCGGGCCGGCCAGGAAGATCTTCGACTGCTGCTTGATCACGACGTTGTAGTCGGACATGCCAGGCTGGTATGCGCCGCCGGCCGTCGACGAGCCGAACACGACGCAGACCGTCGGGATCTCGAGCTTCGAGAGCTCGATCATCTCGTAGAAGAAACGACCCGTCTCGGCGAAGTGCTCGATCTTGGTGCCGCCAGCCGTGCTGGAATCAGTCTGCTTCTTCGACCCACCGCTGCGGCGTAGGTCGGCCCCGGCCGACTCCACGAAGCTCACGTAGGGGAGGCGATTGTCGCGCGCGATCTCGAGGGCGCGCATCCACTTCTTGCCGACGTGTGGTGTGAGCGCGCCGCCGAGCACCGTCGGATCGTTGGCGAAGATCACGCACTCGACG
>CAYMLL010000555.1:0-2478 GCA_964390645.1 uncultured Planctomycetia bacterium
GGTTCCTGGCCGGCAGGAGTCTTCCCTGGTGGATCGTCGGCCTCTCGCTCTGGGCGCCGGCGATCGACTCCAGCGACCTGGTCGCCGACTCCGGCTTCACCTTCGGGGCCGGCATGACCTACTTCGTCGCCAACTGGGTCGGCGCCGTCGCCGGATGGGTCGCCGCCGCGCACCTCGTGGTGCTGCCGATGTACCGCGCGGGGATGTACACCAACGCGGAGTATCTGGAGGCCCGCTTCGGTCCGGCGGCGCGCGTCATCAGCGCCCTGGTTCAGGTGCAGTACCGTACGCTGGTTCTCGGGATCATCGCCAACACGATGTACCTCGTCTTCGCCATCGTCTGTGGCTGGGGTGACGTGGCCTCGTGGTCTGCCGTGATCGCCATCGCGCTCGTGGCGACCGTCTACACGATGCTCGGTGGATTGAAGTCGGTCGCGATCACCGACGCGTTGCAGACGTTCGTCATGGTGGCGGCAGGGAGCACCCTGTTCTTCCTGCTCTGGGACAACGTCGGAGGCTGGGATGGGCTCACGGACCGGCTCGACGCGGGGTCGCCGGGACGCGCTCGCGAGCTTCTTCACGTCGGCAGCCCGTCGGACGATGCGCCGGAACCGTTGTGGGCCTGTCTCGCCTTCGCCATCATGGGGTTCGCGTACTCCATCGTCAACCACACGCAGTCGATGCGGCTCTTCGGCTCGCGCAGCGAGTGGGATCTGAAGATGGCCGTGGTGCCCGCGGCGCTGCTGATGATCGTCATGACGTTTCTGAGCCTGATGGTCGGTATCGTCGGCCGAGCGCTCTACCCGGAAACGTCCGCCATGCCGGTCGAGGAGTCACTCCAGCACCGCGACTCGATCTATCCACTGGTCATCCGGGACCTGGCCGCAACGGGACTCAAGGGGCTCGTCGTCGGAGGCGTGATCGCGTCGATTCTCTCGACGTTTGACTCCATCGGCTCCACGCTCTCGTCGTTGCTCACCCGGGACGTGTACGCGCGTCTGGTGAAACGGGATGGTGACGACAGACATTATCTGCGCGTCGGACGGTGGCTGACCCCGCTCATCATCTTCGGGTCATTCGCCTACATCCCCTACCTGCGTGAGAAGGAGGGCATGCTTCACGGCTATCTCGACCTCGTCAGCGCCTTCGTCATCCCGCTCCTGACGGTCTACCTGATGGGGACCTTGACCGGCGCCCACCGGAAGTCCGGAACGATCGGCCTGATCGTGGGCGTCCTCTACGGAATCCTGCGACTGAAGTGGCCGGAACAGCTGCCGGATTTCCTTGTCGACAAGTACGCGGCCTATCTTCATGCCATGCTCGTGACGGCGGGGGCGATGGTCCTGGTGTCCGGGTTCCTGGGCTGGGAGCGTCGGGGAGCGCTCCGACGAGAGGAGGAGGAGACCGACGGGTGGCTACAGGCGAGCCGGCTGGAGGCGAGTGGCCTGGCCATGCCGGAGGGCGGAGAGCGTGGCGATCTGCTGCCTCTTGTACTCGGTCTGGGGGTTATCCTGATCGGGTTGATCCTGAGCTTCGTCGTCTTCTGGTAGGACCCGACGGTCGCCAGGCAGGCCCGGTACCAGCGAGGAGTGCGATGAACGCCGAAGCGATCCGTCAGGCCCGTATCGATCTGGCAGCCATCTTCCGCTGGTCTGCCCGTATGGGTCTGGGCGAGGGTATCTGCAATCACTTCAGCTTCGCGCCGGATCGAGAGAGCTTCCTGGTCAATCCGAGGGGGTGGCACTGGTCCGAGTTGACCGCGAGCCGGTTGCTTCTCGTCGATTCCGACCACAAGCTCGTCGAAGGAGAGGGCGAAGTCGAGCCCTCGGCCTTCTTCATCCACTCGCAAGTCCACCAGCGTCTGGCCCAGGCTCGCTGTGTCCTTCACACCCACATGCCCTTCGCGACAGCGATCGCCGCGTCGGAAGGCGGACGCCTCCACATGGCCAGCCAGAACTCCGTGCGCTTCTTCGACGACATCGCGTACGAGGACGAGTACGAAGGCCTCGCCCTCGACGCGACCGAGGGCGAGCGCATCTGCCGGGCTCTGGGCGGCAAGCATATCGCCTTTCTCGCCAACCACGGGGTCATCGTCGTCGGGGAGACCATCGCGAAGGCGTTCGACGACCTGTACTATCTCGAGCGCGCCTCTTACTTGCAGTACCTCGTGCAGTCGGCGAGTCAATCCCTGAAGCTGGTAGACGACAGGATCGCGCGTCTGACCCGGCAGCAGTTCATCGACGACCCGCGTCTCGGTACGGATCACCTCGCGGCCATCCGGCGCATTCTCGAGCGGGAGGAGCCGGACTACGCCACCTGAGTTACCGGGCGGGAACAGGTGTCCCGGCAGTCCAGGCTTCGAGGGCCGGCGTCGGTTCGGGATGTCCTGGGCGGTCCTGCGGGCTGAGATCGCCGTTTCCCGCTCTCCTTCTCCCGGCGCTCGTGACGAGTCTCGATCCGCGACGTTTCCCGTGCGGG
>CAYMLL010000556.1:0-2477 GCA_964390645.1 uncultured Planctomycetia bacterium
CGTCCAACTTCCTCACGCAGCTGACCGCGACGGGGAAGGAAGTGGTCTTCGTCGGCACCAAGCGCCAGGCGAAGGCTCTCGTGCAGCGTGCGGCCGAAGAGTCCGGGATGCACTGGGTGACCGAACGCTGGCTTGGCGGGACGCTGACGAATTTCCACACGATTCGCAGCCGTCTCAAGAGGCTCGACGAGCTCGAGTCGCTCGAGTCGACCGGCGCGATCGACCAGTTCTCGAAGAAACAGATCTCCCGGCTGCGTCGCGAGCGCCGCAAGATTCTGCGTAACCTTGAAGGCCTGCGCAGCATGAAGGATCTACCCGGCTGCCTGGTTGTCATCGACATCCGCCGCGAGCACATCGCGGTGAGCGAGGCGCGCAAGTGCGGTATCCCGATCGTGGCGCTCGTCGACACCGACTGTGACCCCGGCAAGGCGGACATCGTCATTCCGGGCAACGACGACGCCTATCGTTCGATTCAGATTATCCTCGATCTCGCCAGGCAATCGGTGATCTCCGGCAAGGACAAGTACACGAAGGTTCAGGCCGAGCAGGAGAAGGCCCGCCTGGAGGAGAAGCGGCGCGAGGAGGCCGAAGCGGCCAAGGCGCGATCGGCTCGTGATGAGGCCAGGAAGGCCGAGGCCGTGCGAGTCGAGAAGTCGAAGGTGGCGGCCGCTGCCGAGGCGGCTGAGCCGCCGGCGCCGGCTGTTGAAGGCGCCAAGTCTTCGGAGCAGGCTACCGCGACGAAACCCTCCTGAGAGGCCGAAGCCTTCCGGGGCGGGGTCCTTCAGAGGCTGCTCGAGTTCCCGTTCTCTCGCGGTGGGCCGACAGGTGATCCGTCTTTCGTCGGCCGTTGACTTTCTTCGGGGAGTCCAGGACTCGCGCTGCGTCCTGTTCTCGTGGACGGTCCGGACGCCGGTGGGGCCGGGCCAGCGCCGCAGAGGGTGATTTCACGGGCGAAGAACGAGACGATGGTCGCACGTCGCATTCTCTTGAAGCTCTCGGGCGAGCTCCTGTGCTCCAAGGGTGGGTTTGGCGTCGAGCCCCCGGAGGTGCAGAAGCTTGCCAGCCAGATCAAGGTAGGGCTCGAAGCCGCGGACACGGAGTTGGCGCTCGTCTGCGGTGGGGGCAACTTTCTGCGCGGCGCTACGATCGCGGGCGACGAGATCGGTCGAGTCTCCGGCGACAACATGGGGATGCTGGCGACGATCATGAACGCGCTGGCGCTGCAGTCCGCGCTGGATCGAATCGGAGTGGACACGCGTGTCCTGTCAGCGATTCCGGTGAATGACCTCGCCGAGCCGTTTATCCGGCGGCGGGCCTTGCGGCACCTCGAGAAGGGGCGCGTGGTGATCCTTGCGGGGGGTACGGGTAACCCGTACTTTACGACCGATACGACGGCCGCACTGCGTGCTCTTCAGGTGCGTGCGGATCTGCTGGCGAAGGGGACAAAAGTCGATGGTGTTTACACCGCCGACCCCGAGACGGATCCGACCGCGGAGCGCTACGATCGTCTGACCTTCCTCGAGGTGCTGCAGCAACGGCTGATGGTGATGGACTCCACTGCGATCAGCCTTTGCATGGAGAACAACCTTCGAGTCAATGTCTTCAACATGCGGGAGGAAGGCAGCGTGGAGAGGCTGCTTGCCGGCGAGAGGCTCGGCACGCTCATCGAGGGAGGAGACGCGCCCCGGCCGAACGAGGCAGCAGCCAGGAGTGGCTGAAGAACAGAGAGGCGGGCTCGTCCGCTGAGAGGTAGACATGGACTACGACACCCTCTTGCTCGAGACCGAGGAGCGCATGGAGAAGGCGGTCGGCGTGCTCGTCGACAAGTACCGCGGTATGCGAACGGGTCGTGCCAGCCCAGGGCTGGTGGATTCACTGCGCGTCGACTATTACGGCAGTCCGACGCCACTGAAGCAGGTCGCGAACATCTCGGCTCCCGAACCGGACCAGCTGCTGATCAAGCCCTTCGATCCGAGCGTGATCGGTAACATCGAGAAGGCGATCCTGAAGTCGGACCTCGGCCTCAATCCGTCGAGTGACGGCAAGCTCCTACGCCTGCAGATCCCGCCCTTGAGCCAGGAGCGACGGAAGCAGCTTGCCGTCTTTGCCAAGGAGGTCGCCGAGGAGACTCGAGTTGCGTTGCGCAACATCCGCCGCGATGCCAATCGCGGTGCCGACCAGCTCGAGAAGGACAAGGTGGTCTCCGAGGACCGGCAGAAGGATCTCAAGAGCGAGGTCCAGGAATTGCTCAAGAGCGCCGAGTCCAAGGTGGACGGTGTCCTCAAGAAAAAGACCGAGGAGCTGACGACGATGTAGCCGCGGGGGTGCGGTTTTCGCGCGGTTTCCAGCGGGACATCTCCGGTGCCCGTCCGTCATCCACACCGTTATCGGGGTGGGAGCTTAGCTCAGCTGGTAGAGCAACGGCCTTTTAAGCCGGAGGTCCGGGATTCGATTTCCCGAGCTCCCACCATTTAAAG
>CAYMLL010000557.1:0-2475 GCA_964390645.1 uncultured Planctomycetia bacterium
CGCGAGGCGGCAGCCCGCGACCTCGCGAACACCCGCGAGGAGCTCGCGCGTCAGGAGGAGCTGGCACGGACACGACAGGAGCAGCTCGGCGCCGAGGTCGCCGCCGCCGGGACCGCGCTCGACGAGCTCGTCAGTCGCTGGACCGAGCGCTTCGGCGTCGCGGGGGTCGTGCCTCTGGCGCCCGAGCAGCTGGCGTGGAGCCTGATGGAGGCCTCGGGCATGAGCGCACGCCAGCGTCGCGCCTCCGAGGAGGAGGTCCGCAAGAAGCAGCCGGAGGCGGACGACGCCAGGGTCGCGGAGCTCGTCGAGGAGGCGACCCACGCGAAGCTCGCCGGCAACGTCGGGGACTTCGTCGCGCTCTTCGGCGGATTGCCCGGCGAGCCCCCGCAGGACTTCCAGGCGACCGTGCAGCAGGCCCTCTTCCTGAGAAACGGCAAGGTCCAGGGCTGGTTCCGCGCCGGGTCCGGGTCGATCACCGACCGGCTGGCGAAGATCGAGGACGTCGGCAAGCTCGCGGACGAGCTCTATCTCGGCATCCTGACGCGCTTTCCCGACGCGCACGAGAAGCAGCTCGTTCGGGAGCACGTCGAAGGGGTCGACGCGAAGCAGAGGGCGGCGCTCGTCCAGGACATGGTCTGGGCGCTCGTCGCGTCGGTCGAGTTCCGGTTCAAGCACTGAGTGAGGCGACGATGGACTGCAAGTACGCCTGTGGATCCCCGGAGCACTCGATGGGGCGGCGCTCGTTTCTCGGCGGCGTCGCCGCGGGGCTGGCCGGAGGCTTGGGAGCGGCCGTGATCGGCGGCGGCGGGCTGGTGACGCCGGCCTTCGCCCGGCATCTCGAGTCGACGCAGCGTCGCGTGCTCGTGGTCTTCCTCTCCGGCGGGGTCAGCCAGCTCGAGACGTGGGACCCGAAGCCGGGCACCGACACCGGCGGTCCCTTCCGCGCGATCCCGACGACGGTGCCGGGTGTCCACGTCAGCGAGCTCCTGCCCTGCACCGCGAGGCAGATGCATCATCTGGCGCTCGTGCGCAGCGTCAACACGGGCGAGAACGATCATGGCAAGGGCTCCTACCTGATGACGCGCGGCCGTCGCCGGGAAGCCTCGACCGAGTACCCGCACCTCGGAGCCGTCTGCGCGAAGACGCTCAATCCGCCCACGTCGCCGCTGCCGGGCTACATCAGGATCTCGCCGGGCGGCAGCGGCGGCAGCACGCGAGACTCGGCGTACCTCGGACCGAAGTACGACGGCATCGTGCTGGGGGGCGGCAAGCCGCCCCGCGATATCACGCGACCGGGGAAGCTCGGCGCCGACGCGGACGCGCGTCGCAACGAGTTCCGTCGCGGACTCGACGAGAGGTTCCTGCGTCGGCGTCGCACCGCGGCCACCGAGGCGTACACCTACTCGTACGAGCAGGCGAGGCGGCTGATGGAGCGCCGGCGGATCTTCGACACGGCTCACGAGCCGCCCAGGGATCGGGAACGATACGGCTCCCACGACTTCGGGAGGCACTGTCTGCTGGCGCGACGCCTCCTGGAGAACGGCGTCACCTTCGTGCAGGTGTCGCACACGAACTACGACACGCACTTCGAGAACTTCAACTATCACATCGAGCAGCTCGGCGAGTTCGACAGGCCCTTCGCGACGCTCATCGAGGATCTTCATCAGCGAGGCATCCTGCAGAGCACTCTCGTCGTCGTCATGTCGGAGTTCGGTCGCACGCCGCGCATCAACGCGACCTACGGTCGGGACCACTGGGGCAAGTCGTGGTCGGTGGCCCTCGGAGGCTGCGGCATCCAGGCAGGGGCGGTGATCGGCAAGACGAACCGCAACGGCACCGAGGTCGCCGATCGGCAGGTGGATCACGGCGACCTCTTCCACACCTACATGAAGGCGGTCGGCGTCGACTCGAGCGGCGAGTTCGAGATCGGCGGACGGCCGCTGCCGATCGCCGACCCCGCCAGAGCCGCGATCGAGGAGGTCCTGGCGTGACGGCGGTGACGGCGGAGCCG
The DNA here is from genome assembly GCA_964390645.1 of uncultured Planctomycetia bacterium. Classification (GTDB taxonomy): domain Bacteria; phylum Planctomycetota; class UBA8108; order UBA8108; family UBA8108; genus CAYMLL01. Next base: position 2,012 of record CAYMLL010000557.1, read on the forward strand.
CAGAAGACGCGCGTCCTCAGCGCCTGGAAGCACGCCAGCCCCCTGATCTCGTGCCGCTTCGATCCGACCGGTCGCTTCGTCTTCGCCGGCGCCGAGGATCACCGGGTCGTGCGCTGGGACGTCGAGACGGGCAAGGCGACCGTTCTCGCCGGACACCAGAGCTGGGTGCGCGGCATGTCCTTCAGCAAGGACGGCGCGACGCTGGTGACGGTCGACTACGCCGGTCGTCTCCTCTGGTGGGATGCCACCGCCGAGCAGCCGAAGCCGCCGCGCACGGTCGACGCTCACCGGGGGTGGGCGCGCGGCGTCGACGTGCACCGCGAGCGCGATCTGCTGGCGACGGTCGGCAACGACCATCTCGTCAAGCTCTGGTCGCTGCAGAGCGGTGAGCCGCTCGGGGTGCTCGAGGGACACGAGAGCCAAATCTACTGCCTGCTCTTCCATCCGGACGGCGAGTCGCTCGA
>CAYMLL010000558.1:0-2461 GCA_964390645.1 uncultured Planctomycetia bacterium
CGAAACCTGGGGGGGGCGATCCAGTAGTTTGGTGGTGTCGAAGATGTTGTAGATCCGCTCATCCTGGGCCAAGCCGTCGGCGTGAATGCCGGCGCGGGTCTTGGGGAAGTCGTCGCCCATGAAGGGAGCGCGGGCGGGAGCGGTGAGGTCGCCCCCGACCCGCTCGAGCCGGCTCGAGCTCAGGGCCAGGAGGATCGCACGCCCATTATCAGCAGACGGCGACACTCGTCAAGTGCAGCGGTGGAAGCGTCGGAACCGAACGATCGCAGCGCGGACTCGAGCCCCTCGATCTGACGCTCGGTAAAGGGCGCTTCCGCGAAAGATCCCTCCGTATCGAGGAAGCGACGTGCGATGAGCCGTTTCAACTCTTCGACGCCGTCGCCTCGCAGCGCGGAGATCGTTGCGTCGACACTCTTCGGAGTACCCGGATCGCTCTGATCCAGGAAGTTCCCGACGACGAGCCGGCGATCCGCGGCAAAACGCCCGAGGAATCCCCGTGCCTCCTCGTCGAGGGACCACGGAGGGGCAAGGAGATAGACCACCGCGTCCGCCCTCTCGTCGCGAACCCGGCGGATGGCCTCGGTCTCGACGGGATCCTCGCCCCGCTCGCGCAGACCGGCGCCATCGCCGACCTCGACCGGAAATCCGTCAACAGAGATCGTCTCGCGGATGATGTCCCGGGTCGTCCCGGCACGCGCTGACACGGTCACTCTCTCCGTCTCGACGAGCCGGTTGAACAGTGTCGACTTACCGGTGTTCGGTCGCCCGGCGATCAGCAGTTTCAGTGGGAGACCGAGACGCAGCACGCGCTGGCTGGCACGGAGAAGCCCACCGAGGCCCCGGCGCAGCTCCTCGACGCTCCTCGCTGCATCTCGCAGGCGCTCGATCTTTCGAGAGAGCTCCCCACGGAACATGCGCCAGAAGAACGCTGCGGCGCGCTCGGTGCGCGCCTCCACGAGCAGCTCGAAGGCGGCGGCCTGGATCGGGTCCAAAGCGCCGCTGCTGACCGCAAGCTCCAGAACCTCACGACGCTCGACCCGGCGACCGCCCAGATTCTCGAAGAGCTCAGCGACACGCTGCTGTATCCAGACGCCGCCGTGGACGGAGACGGTCCACGCCTGGAGCCCGCACCACATCGACGATGCCGGCTGTCGCGAGATGACCACCTCGTCGATCGGCTCGCCCCCACCGTCAATCAGGACCCCGAGTCGAGCCTGACCCGATACGGGTGTCGAGCTGCCACGAAAGACCTGCTCGACCACAGCATCCGCATCCGCTTCGAAGAGCTCGAACACCGCGAGGCCGCCCTCACCACGCGGTGTCGACAGGTGAAAGAGCATCAGCTCTGCCGCGCTCGCGCGGCGCAGGCGAGTCCACGCAGGGTCAGTTCGGAGTCGACGAGCTCGATCTCCGGGATGGCCGGAGCGTACACCCCGGCCTCCCCGCCGGTCGCGACGACGCGCGCACCGGCGCCGACCTCTTCTCGCAGGTCCGTAACGAGCCCCCGTACGCCACCGACGAACTGCCGGAAGAGGCCGGACGCAAGCGCAGACATCGTCGATCGCTCCACGGCGCTCCCGGTCGCACTGGGCTCGGCCCGTGGCAGTCGTGGCGTCCGGTGCCAGAGCGCCTCGCGCGCCGTACGCGCACCGACACCGATCGCTCCCCCCACGAAGGCGCCGCTCGGCGATACGACGCTGAAGCTGAGAGCCGTGCCGAAGTCCACAACGATGACCGCCTCGCCACGAAACCGCTCGCGCGCCGCGATCGCGTTGAGTAGTCGATCAGTGCCGACGTCCTCCGGCGGCTCGCAGAGGTTATCAATTGGCAACGCGAAGTCCCTCCCCACGATCGCCGGCGTCTGCGCGAAACCCGGCAGAGCGTCGAGAAGACCGGCCAGCAGGTCGTCGCGCACCGAACCGATGAGGATGTCGTCATCCGGACGGTCACGCACGAAGGACTCGATCGGCGTCGGGTCGGCCGCGAATTGAGACCACGGAATCGAGGCGGACTCGATCCGAGCGACGTCGTCGATGCGCGCCCAGCGAACAGATGTGTTGCCAACGAGGAATCCGAGGGACATGGTCGGCGATTGTAGCGCCACCATGGCCCCGGTTCACGCCGGGATCGGATTCCCCGTGCGATAAGGGGCGCCGTGCACACGGAGAAGATCCTGCGACAGGGCTCGACCACGGCCCCCAACCACCAGGCGGAGAGAAGCCGATCAGTAGTTGAACTCGAGATCGGCCGCCGTGCCCTTGTAGACTCCCTTGATCTCCAGCTTGAGCTCGTCCGGGTTGTCCGCGAAGGCCATCGCCTCGTCAAGATCGATGACGTCGTCCTGGTAGAGCTTCTTCAACGACTGGTTGAAGGTCTGACAGCCGTAGTAGCCGCCATCCTTCACCGCGTTGTAGAGCTCCAGCGTCTTCCCCTGAGAGAGCATCTCCTGAATCGTCGGGGA
>CAYMLL010000559.1:0-2428 GCA_964390645.1 uncultured Planctomycetia bacterium
GCCGGATCCGAACCAGGACCCTCCCTGTCTGCGCATCGAGGAGACGACGGTCGTGCAGGCCCTCCACCTGATGAACGCGCAGCGGCTCCACGAGAAGGTGACGCGAGACGGCTCCCGGACCGCACGGCTGGCAGCGTCCTCCCGGTCCTGCGAGAAAATCGTGGAAGAGCTCTATCTCCTCGTGTACTCTCGGCTTCCGACAGACGAAGAGCGTCGGATCGCCGCCGGCCGGATCGATTCAGCAAGCCGGGTCGAAGACGCGAGCGAAGCCGACCGCGCCGTCCGGCGGCGACGCGCCGTCGAGGATCTGCTCTGGGCGCTGCTCAACACGCCCGAGTTCGTGTTCAAGGACTGAGAGGAACCTCTCGAGGTGAGCGCCATGAAAGTCCACCGGAACTGCGAAGGGATCACTCGTCGGGACAGCCTGCAACTCGGCCTCGGCACACTGCTCGGCGGAGGACTGGTCGGCGCACTCCGGACGCGAGGAGCTCTCGCGTCGGAACGGGCCGCGAAGACCCCGAAGACCGGCTGCATCCTCGTGTGGCTCGACGGAGGTCCGACCCACTACGAGACCTTCGATCCGAAGCCGGACGCGCCGAAGGAGATCCGCGGCGACTACGAGCCGATCGCGACAAGGATCCCCGGCGTCCACTTCTCCAAGCACCTGAAGCGCCTCGCGAGCATCGCGGACCGGCTGGCGGTCGTACGCTCGATCCGCCACGATCACGGCAACCACGGCGCCGGAAACCACTACATGATGACCGGCGCACCGACGCGCATCCCGGTCTCGTGTGGTGCCTTTGTCAGCTTCCATCCGAGCCTCGGCTCGGTGACCGCGAAGGACCGGGGGGCGCCGAAGGGCCTGCCCGCCTACTTCTCGATGCCGCGCATGTCGCGTTCGGGCGGGCCGAACTTCCTCGGGGCCAGGTACGCTCCGTTCGTCGTCGCGGACAATCCCAACAACAAGGGATTCCGCGTCCGCGACGTGGCGCTGCCCAAGGGCCTCGACGGCTCGCGTTTCGGCTCGAGACAAGTGGTGCGTGCGGAGGTCGATCGATTCCTGCGCATCACCGAGGAGACCGCGGGCGACCCGGTCAACGCCCTCGACGAGTACTACCGTCAGGGCTACGACCTCATCACCTCGCCGGAGGCGCAGGCCGCGTTCGACATCTCGCGCGAGCCCGAGAAGACGCGCGAGCGATACGGCCGCAACGACTTCGGTCAGCGCTGCCTGCTGGCACGCCGGCTCGTGGAGGCAGGTGTCCCCTTCGTGACGATCTACGACGGTGGCTGGGATCACCACACGAAGATCTTCCCGGGCCTCGACTCGAAGCTGCCACCTCGCGATCAAGGCATCGCGACCCTGATCGAGGACCTGGAAGAACGCGGCCGTCTCGACGAGACGCTGGTCCTCTGCCTCGGCGAGTTCGGTCGCACACCGAAGATCAACAAGGACGGAGGACGCGACCACTGGTCGAACGCCATGAGCGTCCTCTTCGCCGGCGGTCGCACCCCCGGTGGCCAGGTCGTCGGCGCCACCGACCGCAAGGGGTACAGCGCGTCGGAACGCGTACTCTCTCCGGAGAGCTTCGCGTCGACCGTCTACACGAAGCTCGGCATCGACCCGGGGAAGATCCTCTTCACGCCCGAAGGGCGGCCAGTCCACCTGGTCAGCGACCCGACGCCTATCCGTGAGCTGATGGCGTAGACGATGGGGGCGCGAGCCGCGAGCACGACGATCCCGTGGCTCCTCACCGTCCTCGGCGCGACGAACATCACACTCTGCGCGCCGCCGACCTTCACCGAGATCTTCCCTCCCGGAGCCCGCCGCGGTTCGTCGATCCGGGCGACGGTCAAGGGCAAGATCGACCCGTGGCCGCTGAGGATCTTCGTCGCCGACTCCTCGGGCGACCCGGCGCCGATCCGCGCCACCGCCGCACCCGAGAAGGGGCACCTCGATATCACCGTTCCCGACGACTGTCCCGTCGGCGTCTACTGGCTCCGGCTTCACACGGACGGCGGGATCTCGTCGGCACGTCCCTTCGTCGTCGAAGGCCTCGCGGAGCACATCGAGTCCGCCGACTCGGAGAAGGGACAACACGTGTCGCCCGCCCGATCCGTCGTCAACGGACGCCTGGGCAAGAGCGGCGAGGTCGATGTCTACTCCTTCGACCTCGCCGCCGGCGAGACCGTCATCGCGGACGTCCTCGCCCAGCGCGTTCTGGGATCACCGATGGACGCCAGCCTCCAGATCATCTCTCCGGACGGCTTTGTCCTCGCCGACAACGACGACGACCAGGGCTTCGATCCCCGGATCGTCTACACGGCCTCGCAAGCGGGTCGCCACCGTGCGCGGATCTTCGCGTTTCCATCCACGCCCAACTCGACCATCGGCTTCGCCGGCGCGGAGGGTTTTGTCTACCGCATG
>CAYMLL010000560.1:0-2400 GCA_964390645.1 uncultured Planctomycetia bacterium
CCTCGAGCCGGCCTTTCGTCGCGCCGCTCTTTGGCGACAACTCAAAGAGCGCATCCTCCACATGGTCGACGAGCGCGACGAGCACCCTCTTCTCATCATCGATGAAGCGCAAAACTTGCCCGACCGCTTCCTCGTCGACTTCTCGGGCTTCCTCAACTTCGCCTTCGACAGCCGCGACGTCTTCACGACCTGGCTGGTCGGTCAACCGCAGCTGCGCGCTCGCCTGCGCAAGCAGCACTATGCGGCGCTCAGGACGCGCATCGCCACGGCGGTGCATCTCGAGCCGATCAGCTCGCGTGATGACTTCGGCGCCTTCCTCGATCACGGCCTCGAGGCCGTCGGGGTCAAATCGTCGATCGTCGCGGACTCGGCGCGTGAGCTGATCTACCGCGCGAGCGGCGGCGTGCCGCGCGAGATCGCGAAGCTCGTCAGAAGAGCGATGCGCCACGCCGACGAGCGCGGCCAGAGCTACCTCGACGACGTGGTCGTCGAGGAGGCGCTGAGTGAGGAGGGCGAGATATGAGCGCTCCAAACCTCGCCAGCACAGGCGAGCACGATCTCTTCACGGTCGTGCGCGCCTCGGAAATCCACGCCGAGGCGGTTTCGGAGAAATGGCTGATCGAAGATCTCTGGACGGCGTCGTCGGTGGGCTGGGTGGCCGGTCAACCGAAGAGCTTCAAGTCGTGGACCGCGCTCGAGATGGCCGTGAGTGTGGCGAGCGGAAGCCCCTGCCTGGGCCGTTTTCGTGTGCACGAGCGCGGCAAGGTGCTTCTCTACCTCGCCGAGGATTCTCTGGCGGCGGTTCGTGAGCGCATCGAAGCACTCGCAGCGGGGCACGGCCTGGCGATCGACGATCTCGACATCGACGTCATCACCACGTCGAGCATGCGGCTCGATCTGGGTCGCGATCAGGTGCGGCTCCAGAAGACGGTGCGTGCACTTTCGCCGCGTCTTTTGATTCTCGATCCGCTCGTGCGCATCCACGGAGCGGATGAAAACTCGAGCGCGGAGATTTCGCGACTGCTCGGCTACCTCCGAGGTCTCGAGCGGGAATTCGGGGTGTCGATTCTCGTCGTGCATCACGTGCGCAAGAGCTCGGCGCCGCAGCAGGCTGCGGGGCAGGGCCTTCGTGGCTCGGGCGATCTGCATGCTTGGTCCGACGCTGCCCTGTATCTCAGACGCAAGGGAGAAGACGTCGTGGTGACCGTCGAGCACCGTTCGGCGAAGGCGCCTTCGCCTTTCGCGCTGAGGCTTTTCGCCGCGGACGACAGTCCACCTCGCCTCGAGATCGTCGAGGTCCAGGCGGCGGGCCTTGCCGCGGGTGAGTCGATCGAAGAGCGAGTGCTCGAAGTGCTCGAAAGCTCGGCGCCACTGACGAGGTCGGCACTGCGAGAGAAGGTCGGCGTACGCAACGAGCGGCTCGGCGAGGCGCTCGAGCGTCTTACCGAGACCGGGTCGATCAAGAGAACGGGTGAAGGCTGGCAGCTCGGGAGCGCGGATCGTTCCGTTCCGCTTGTAGGGATGCGCGGGAACGGAACGGTCGTCGAGCTGGCGAAGGCCAGCACGGGCGGCGAGGCCGAGCAGTCGAGTTGGCCGTTGGAAACGACCGGAGGAGGTCCACCCGCCGAAGGTGCGACGGACAAGTCGCGAAACTCAAGGAGGGAGCCATGAAACAGATCACGGCAGAGCACCTGCGGAGCCTACGCGACGACGTCGCGATCACGGAGGTCCTGGAAGCACTGGGTGTCCCGACCGGGCGCCGTGGCCGGCGCGTGACCTTTCGGTGTCTCGATTGCGGACGTCATGACGCGGTGGTCACCGAGGAGCGGAACTTCGGCTACTGCTTTCGCTGTCGCACGCGATTCAACACGATCGATCTCGTGATCGCGGAAGGGAGCTACACCTTTCTCGAAGCGATCGCGCTGCTCGACTCCTTGTTGGCCTGAGGAGCTGAACGGGAGCAGTTGTGGGTCCTTGCCCTTCTTGCGGGCGAGTGGGAAAACCGGCGAATAGCGCGAAGCGAATCGACGTGTAGAGGGCGGGTCGGAACACCCTGCTCTCCCGGGTCGCCCTTGGCTCCCGGAATGCCCTGCTCTCCGGCAGGACCTCTCTCACCCTTCAGTCCGGGCAAGCCGATCGGACCTTGCGGACCGCGAGGACCGCGAGGACCCGGCTGACGAGCCAGGTTTGCCAGCTCGTCCCGTAGCCGGGCGTTTTCCGCGATCAACTCGTTGATCTTGTAATAGGTCCGCCGCAGGTCCTGGTTTCCTATATTGCGCACCTGCCGCCTTGTGAAGGGCCGCACCGCGCCAGAATCTGTGGCGTAGGTCGCCGTTTGGCTCAACACGGCCAATAGCAGTAGAGAGCACAACAGACGACAGCTCGATAGAGTTTTACTCT
>CAYMLL010000561.1:0-2397 GCA_964390645.1 uncultured Planctomycetia bacterium
GAACTAGTTGTCGATCCACCCGAGGTCCGGGCCGCCAACGCCCCAGTGGCCGACGGCGCCGAAATTCCCGTGGGTGCCGTAGTTGAAGCTCATGTTCGAGCCGTCCGGGCCACCGCGCTTGCCCCACGCCAGGAGGGTCTCCTCCGATGCGATCTGCTCGTTGTTCGCCCACACCTCGATGGATCGAGTGGCATCGATTCCGACGAGCCCCTCGGGCGTCACGTCGATGGCCTGAAAGACGTCGAGGATGTCCGTCGTGTTGAAGACGATCGCTTCGTAGCCGTCGACGTCCCGCTTCACCGGCAGGCCGTCCTCCTCCAGCAGCTCGAAGCCTGACTGGTCGATGCGCACGAAGTCGCCGATCGTCTCCGCGGCGGTGTTCTCCCAGAAGAGGTCGTTCTCCTCGTAGGTGGCCGAATCGAGCTCGACGAAGAGATCACCCGCAACCTCGATGACCGGATCCCCCCCGCGAACCGTGGTAACCCCGAAGCACACCACCAGCACGAGCACAAGGTCTGCATGTAGAGCCGAGAATCGCATGACCGGTTCACCTCTCAATGTGGCACCCCACCGCCGAGGTCATGCAGCAACGAAGACCTGGCAACAGCGGAGTCAAAATGATCTAATCCACGCAGCCGGCGACCGCACGCCCGCCGGAACGAGGGCTCGCCCCCGACCTGGGACGAGGACCCAACCAAACCACCCCATCGTAGGCAGACCGGGGGCCGGACGCAACCCACAAACGTCCTCGCTGGCGAGGATCGGGCTGACGACCCGGCCCGCCCGACGACAGAGCATGAACCAGCGGTCAGGCGGCCGATTCCGGATGCTGGCTCCCCTCCTCGTCACCGCGGCCGGCTGTGGCCACCGGGAGGGGCCGTCCGCCCCCACGAGCCTGCTGACGGAAGTCACCGCGGCGGTGGGACTCGACGAGGATCCTCCGCGCTGGCCTCCCGGCAGCTACCGGATCCCCGAGATCTCCCCCGGCGGCGTCGCGCTCCACGATGTGAACGCCGACGGCCGGCTCGACATCTACCGACTCGTGCAGCCGCCGCCGGATCCCACGCTCGTCGATTCGCCGGCGCCGCCGAGGACGCCGGCGCCGAACCGCCTCTGGTTGCAGGCGACCTCCGGACGCTTCGAGGAGGTGCCCGGCGCGGCGGGGCTCGCGGATCCGGGCTACTCCAACGGCGTCGCGATCGGTGACGCGGACGACGACGGACACGTCGATGTCTTCGTCGCCAACCTCGAGGAGGACCGTCTCTACCTCGCCGACGGCACCGGCGGTTTCGTCGATGCGACCGAGGAGTCCGGCATCCACGGAAGTGCGTGGAGCAGCGCGGCCGCCTTCGTGGACTACGACCGTGACGGCGACCTCGATCTCTTCGTATGCCGCTACGTCGAGGACGACCCATCCCGGATCTGCCGAGTCCGCGCCGACGCGCCGCGCGACTACTGCGGGCCGAATCGCTACCGAGGGATCCGCGACACGCTCTGGCGCAACGACGGTGATGCTTCGTTCACCGACGTTACGGCGGCAGCTGGCATCGGCGGCACCGCCCCCGGCTTCGGTGTCGTCTGCATCGACCTGACAGACGACGGCTGGGTCGACATCTACGTCGCCAACGACGAGAAGCCGAACCAGCTCTGGGTCAACCAGCACGACGGGAGCTTCGTCGACGAGGCGCTCCAGCGCGGCGTCGCGGTGAACGGTCGCGGCCGCAGCGAGGCAAGCATGGGGATCGCGATCGGCGATACGAACGACGACGGTCACACCGACATCGTCCTGACCACCAACGACGCCAAGACCCACCCGAAAAAACCGGGGGAGAAAGGCGCACCATTCCCCAACCGCTCGGCGACCTCAGGACTCGGCGGCCCGACCCTGAAGCTCACCGGCTGGGGCTGCGGGCTGGTCGACCTCGATCACGACGGCGACCTCGACCTCGCCGCGGTGCACGGCCGCATCGCCCGCGGCGAGCCACCGGTCGGAGCCACGAAGGGAGACTTCTGGAGCCACTACGCCGAGACCGACCGGATCTTCCTCAACGACCGCGGTCGCTTCGAGGACGCCCGCGAGCGTGCCGCTTCCTTCCGCGCCCGGGCCGAGTCGAGCCGCGGGCTGGCGCTCGGAGACCTCGACGGGGACGGGGATGTCGATTTGGTGACGACGAGCCTCGGCACGGGGACGCGGGTCTTTCGCAACGATGCGCCGCCGGCGGGGTCCCGCTGGCTTCGTGTTCGGGCGCTGAGCGGACGACGAGACGCGATCGGCGCCCGGATCACGGTGCGCGCCGGCCCGACGTCGCGAGCTCGCGACCTCATCAGCTCGTACAGCTTCGCGTGTGCCAGCGAGCTCATCGCCCACTTCGGACTCGGCGACGCGGCGCGCGTCGA
>CAYMLL010000562.1:0-2394 GCA_964390645.1 uncultured Planctomycetia bacterium
GGCCACCCCCGGTGCACACGACGGCGGCGACGAGCGTCGAGAGGAGGGGGGCGCAGAAGCCGGCGCCAGCGGGCCCACGACGATTCGAACGACGCGACCCACAAGGCCACCGGTCCGATCGCCACGCACACCCTGACACGTCACGCCACCCCGGGAGCCCGCCGCCTCCGCAGCACACCCCGCAGCGAAGAGATCGGAGAAGAGATCTCCGTCACGCAGCGTGGGCCGTGCTGCAAGAGAGCAGCCACACCGCGAGAAAGACGGAACCGAAGAGCGCCGCGCGCACCGACGCCCGTGCCCACAGGCAATCGCAGGCACGCCGCACCCTTCGGGCCTGGCGGACGTCGATGAACGATCTGGCGAGAGCTTGCAGGGACACGGCCCGTGCCTCCTTCTGGAAAGCGCATCGCGCGGACCCCCGGAAAGACTAACATCCCGTGGCCCGGGCGGCACGTCGGAGGCCCGGCAACGGCGCCTCCCCGGACCCTGTTTCGACGATTCGTGAACCTCGCCTTGACCTCGAGTCCGGCCATCTTGTGGAGAATCGATCGGCCGGCGTGAGACCGTCGCGTACAGGTCCCGGAGATCGACGCCCCACGGGCCCCGCCCGGGTGCTGCAAGAATCCTGCCCGGCCCTGCGCGGACGATCGAGGGCCACCGGGATCCTCATCGCCTCCGCGTCCACCACGAGGTCGACGTGTCGACGGCTGGGCTCGATCTCGGAGCAGCTGACCCGACCTCGTTTGCGAGGCTCTCTCGATCCGCTGTCGCCTTCTTTCACCGGGGCTGAATTCCCTTGCGACGTCTGCAGAATCCACTATGATATTCGCGGTTTAGTGCGTAAGTACTTTGCGGCACAGGAGTTTCCAGTCGTCGAGAAAGTGTCTGCAAGAGTGCGAGAGAACCCGGCCGAGGAGTCCGAGAGGAGTCGGAAGTGAAGAGGAACGCAACGTTTTCGCTGTTCGCGACGGCCATGACGGTGCTGTTCGGGAGTGCCGGTTGCCACGGGGTCCCGAAACCGGAGCCGTCACCCGAGTTCGTCGAGAAGTACGAGTTGGAAGGATTCCCGTACCCGGATCGCTTCGAGTTCCTGCGCGGGTTCCAGTACGCCCCACGGGAGCTCGCCGGAGTGTTCGAGCCGACATGGATCGGCTATTACAAGGGGCCGGGCCGTCCCGCTGATCATGTCCCCTTCTTCATCCGCGAGATGCAGGCCCGGGGCTGGCGCCTGCGGGAGCTCGTCGCCGACAGCTCCGCGGGCAAGAAGTCACTGGAGTTCATCAAGAAGGAAAAAGGTACCCGGATCGAGTTATCGCGTGTCTACGACGGCTCCCGATACGGGACCTCGGCCTGCCTTCTGAAAGCGGAGGTTCGGACCCTCGGGCTCGAGTCGTTCAGCATCGAAGAGAACCTCGCGCTGATCGGCGAAGGCATCGGAGGATCGACCGAACGCGGTGGCGGTTCCGCGGGAACGGGCTTCCCGAAGACGAGGCTGCCCACCCGATCCACGGCCGGCGTGCCGGTTGAGGGGTCACGAATCCTCCCGACGGCGGCGAGAACGGATCCCGTCACCCGACCGCGGGACGATCGCGACGCCGACGTACACCTCCTGGAAAGCGAGACCGCACAGCGACCCCGATAAGGTCGACCCCCGAGTCGCTCGGACCGACCACAGTTCCCATCGGAACGACCATCAACCCCGGAAGGATCCCGTGTCGAAGCATCCTACCCGCAACGAGGGGGAGAGAACGACGAGTCCGCCCCCGCCGAAGCCCGGGCTCGACGAACGCCTCACCGATCTGACCGTCAAGACGAAGAAGGGTATCGAGAGCCACTGGAAGGTGCTCGTCGGTGTTCTCCTCCTCATGGCGGTCGTCTACGGCGCGGTGGAGATCGTACACGGCCTCGGTGAGGCGAAGGAGACCTCCTATCACGGTCAGGTCTACCTCGCGACGGACGGGCTTCGCTCGGACCAGGAGCCGGACATCGGCGCCCTGAAGACGCTTCTCGCCGACCTCGAGGGTACCGCTGCCGAGAAGAGCTCGTACAAGCGCGTCGTTGCGTTCCTGCTCGCACGCGCCAGCGGCCAGAAGAACGACACCAGCACCTTCTCGTTGAGCGTGAGCTCGAAGGAGGACGACGACCCGGAGGCTAAGTAGAAGAGAAACGCGCTGTGGAGCGCGGCCGCCGAGCTCGCCACCCAGGGCGCGACTCGGTTCGAGGACGACGAGGATCTGCAGAAGTGGGCGGCCCACGTCAAGACGCGCGCGTTGCACGAACAGGACACGGGCTGGTTGCCGACGAAACGACGCTACGGCCTCGGCGAACCCGGGACCGTACCCGCGGGCACGGCCCCGAGCACGGCCCCGAGCACGGACACCGCCCCGAGCACGG
>CAYMLL010000563.1:0-2355 GCA_964390645.1 uncultured Planctomycetia bacterium
GGTCGATATCGTGCTCGACCCAGTGAAGCGGTGGATCGTAGCCCGTCGGTCTGGCGCCTCGATGGTAGGAGTGCATGTTGCCGTAGAATCCCCCCGGCTCGACCCGGTTGATGCGGTTTTCGGGAATCCAGTGCCCCTCCTGATCGCTGACGAGGAACGATCCGTCCGGCAGCACGCAGAGCCCGTTCGGCGCACGAAAGCCGCTCGCGACGATCTCGGTCCGCGATCCGTCCTTCGAGACCTTCAACAGCGTGCCGTGGTGCGGAACGACGGAGTCGAGCGCGTGACGCGCGCCCTTGGTGTAGTAGAAATTGCCGGCTGCGTCGGTCTGCAGGTCCATCGCGAACTCGTGAAAGTGCTCCGTCGAGATCGTGTCGTTGTTGAAGCACTCATAGAAGTCTGTCTCTCCGTCACCGTCCACGTCGTGCAGCCGAGTGATCTGGTCGCGTCCGACGACATGGATGACGTCGTCGACGATGCGCAGACCGAGCGGCTGGTGAAGACCGCTGGCGATGCGGGTCCAGCGGACCTTGTCGAGCCTCTGGCCGATGCCGTCCACGAGCCAGACGTCACCCGACCAGGTGCAGACGGCCGCTCGGCTTCCCGAGGAGAAGAAGTCGAGCCCGCCCAGACGCATCCACGAGCGGTACGGGTTCTCGCGCGGCGTCGGTATCTCCTCGACGACAAAGGGGCCATCGCTGCGTCCGAGCGGCCGGACCCTCGTCTCCACCGTCCGCTCCCAGCGCCGGCGCCCTCCGCCGGTCAGAGCACGCAGGTCGCTCGGCTCCGGAAGCTCACGCAGGAGTCCGAGCGCCGAGTCGAGGCCTTCACCACCCTCCGCCGGCGTGACGTACGCCAGGGACAGACGGGTCGTCGCGCCGGGCGGCAGAAGCAGTCGTAGCTCGCCGGAGCGATGAACCTCCAGGCGTGCGCCGAGCGGTCCCCCGACGACCCCGATGGCGCAGACCGGAGGACCCTGCGGAACCTCGCCCCCGAGAGTCGCATCGGCCCCCTTGCCGGTGCGGTCGGGAACTTTCCCACCACGATGCGTCCTCAGGTCCCAGCGAGCCACGAGCCCCTGGTCGCCGGGGTCGCGCTCGCGGATCTCGGACGCTCGCAGCCGGCGCTGATAGAACCGCAGCTCGGAGATCTCGCCGCGAAAATAGCTCCTGCCGTCTTCGGGAAAGTCGGGACGCGTGTAGCCGATGCGCACGACATGATCGGGAGCGGGTGCGGTAGGCCGCAGGCGTCGGCGGTCCTCCTCGTCCTCGTCCTCGTCCTCATCCTCGTCCTCCCGCCCGCCGTCCGCGACACGTGCCCTACCGGCGAGGATCGCCTCGCTGGAGACCTCGACATCGCGCGCCAGCAGGTGCCGGGCAAAGAAGTGCGCGATGCGCCGCTCGACCCGCGGATTGCCGAAGTCGCCGTGGCCGCCGCCCTCGACCGGGACCAGCGTCGCGTCGATGTCCGACTGTCTCAGCCGCTCGTGAAAGGCCCTCGACTGCGCGAACGGCACGACGCGGTCCGCGGTTCCGTGAACGAGGAGCATCGGCGGGTCGCCGGGCGAGACCCAGCTCATCGGTGAGGCGCTCTGAGCCGCCTCTTGCCGCTCCAGCGGCGGCCCCCCGAGCAGCAACGACACGGGCGAGTCCGGCGCGTCGTGCTCGATGTCGCTCTCGCCTTCGTGAAGCGTCGACAGGTCGGCAGGGGCGGAGGTGCTGACCACGCAGGAGACGCGGCTCGCGACGTCCTTCCGTGTACCGGCATCGCCCTGCGGGAGCGGCGCACCACCCGTGACGGCCAGAAGGCTCGCGAGATGCCCCCCGGTCGACGGCCCCCAGATCCCGATACGCGATGCGTCGAGTCCGTGCTCGGGGGCGTTGAGCCGCAGCCAGCGGATCGCCGAGCGGAGATCTTCGAGCTGCGCCGGCCAGATCGCATCCCCCGACAGCCGATAGCCGACGGTGACCCCGGCGTAGCGCCCCGATGAGACCAGCGGCGCCAGACGCGAGATGCCGGCGCGACGGTGGCCACCGAGCCAGGCCCCCCCGTGGACGTAGACGACGACGGGAAGCGGCTCGTCAGTCTGTCGCGTGGCGGGAAGGAGGATATCCAGACGCTGACGAGGATGGGAGGAGGCGTAGCGAAGATCGGGGATACGACGGACGGCAGCGGGATCCGGGTCGGCGTCCACATCCGCCTCCGGTGTCTCCTCTTCGTCCTCCTCTTCGTCCTCCTCTTCGTCCTCCTCTTCGTCCTCCTCTTCGTCCTCCTCTTCGTCCTCCTCTTCGTCCTCCTCTTCGTCCTCCTCTTCGTCCTCCTCTTCGTCCTCCTCTTCGTCCTCCTCTTCGTCCT
>CAYMLL010000564.1:0-2343 GCA_964390645.1 uncultured Planctomycetia bacterium
CGTGGCGAGCCCAACAAGCGAGCCCGCAAGCTTCCAACCCTAAGAAATCGGCTCCCGCCAGGCAACATGAAGAAATGGGGCCGACACCGCGGCCCAACTCGTCGACCGCGCGTTGCCCGAGTTCCCAATCCGGCAGTGGGTACTGACGCTCCCCTACCCGCTCCGTTATCGCTGCGCGTACGATTCGAAGCTGACGAGCGATCTGCTGCGCGCCTTCACGCGCTCACTCTTCGCGGAGCTTCGACGACGGGCGCGAAACAGAGGGGGCGAGCGGGCGGGCGCTTCGGAGAGACCGTCGCATCCTCGATTTTCAGAATCTCCCTGTACGGGCGCCGCACATGAAGAAGGTGACCCATCGCCCCAGCGAGCCACCTGAACTGCAAGACGACTGGTCCTTCGATCGGTCAACCGGTGGGGGCTGGCCGTAGCTCAGAAAATGGCACCCGGGTGTCCCGAAGGCGCCCACGCGCCCCCGGCCCGTCGAGTGGGGGGCCGCGGAAACTGCAGCGGCGCCCCTGCGGCGCGCGCACCTTGAAATGGCCCACGACAGACCTCCCCTAGGGATTTGGCACAACGCCCATACTCGGACGTTGTGCCAGAAGACAGCTTGTATGTCCTATCTCCACCAGCGACCTTTTTCCCGCAAGTTCGAGATTCACTTCGGGATGGTATTCTCGCAACGAGGAGCAACCGATGAATCAGGCCTCTTGGGCGGCGCGCATCCGCGCGCAGATGGACTACGAATGGCAACGCGAGGGACCGCCGGAGGGCTTTCCCGCGCTGGATCCGATCCCAACTGGGCGCTACGCGGATCCGGTCTTCTACGCGCTCGAGCGCGAGCACATCTGGAAGAAATCGTGGCTACTCGTCGGTCGCGACGAGGATTTCGAGGGTGTCGGCAGCTTTCGAACCTTCGACCGCACCGGCTCTCCACTGCTTTTGGTTCGCGGACATGACGAAGTGCTGCGCGGATTTTTCAATACCTGCCAACACCGCGGCGCGCCGGTGGTGCGCGAGCCCTGCGGCGCGGCGAAGCGCCTGCGCTGCCAGTACCACAGCTGGACCTATGACCTCGACGGCACGCTCGTCGCGGTACCGGACCGTCGTGACTTCACGAGGCTCGATGAATCGAAGCGCAACCTCAAGCCAGTACGATGTGAGGTGTATGACGGCTGGGTGTTCGTGAACGAAGACCCGACAGCGGCGCCACTGCGTGAGTGGCTCGGCCCGGTCGCAGACGAATGGTCGGTGTTGGGGGGGGCTGAGCTGCGGGCCCACGGCACGCGAATCGAGCGTGTGCCCGCCAACTGGAAGATCGTCGCCGACGCGTTCCTCGAGACCTACCACGTAAAGACAATCCACCCCGCGTCCGTCTCGAAACTGCTCGATCATCGCGGAGCCGCGATGGGGCTATTCGCGAATGGTCACTCGCGAATGGTCACACCAAAGTGGGAGCAAGCCATAGAACGCCAGCGCAACCAGGCAATGCCATTACCGACGATTCCGGGTCTCGATCCGCTTTTTTCCAATACCAATCCCGCCTACAGCTTGTTCCCCAACCTGATCACACCGCTCGACACGATCGGTTTTCCATTCATCCTCTTCTGGCCTGTCGATGCGGAGACTACCGATGTGGAGTGGACCTTCTACGGACCAGCAGACGAAACCCCTGAAGTGCAGCAGGCATGGGAACACTATATCCAGGTTTTCGACGGCGTGATGAACGAGGACTTCATGAATCTCGCCCCGATGCACCGCTCCATCACATCCGGTGCCCTCGAATCGGTACCCCTCAATTACCAGGAGCGCCGTATCTACCACCTGCACGAAGAGATCGACCGACTGATCGGCCCCGGCAACATCGATCCACGGCTGCGCGTAACACCCTGCCTCGAGCCGTTCTGGGAAAACCTGCGTACTGATACCGCGTAGGGTTGGACTGCTCGGAATCAACCTGTTTAGGACAGACCCATGGACTTCTCAATCGATCCGGGACTCGAGCGCATCGCCGCTGAGGCCACAAAGTGGCGGACGATGCGCTGTAGGGCGAGGGACTCGCGACCGGTTTGAATGTCCACCGCGGCCGGATCGTTCATCCAGTCGTGGGGAACGCGCTCGGCGACCTGCACGCTTGATGGCGACCTACGCACGGCGCCCGCCGGTGCCGCTTGTCTCTCGGTTGAGTCAGTGCAATGATTAAACGATCATAGACATTTCGAGCGACATTCTTCCCTCCTTCATGATTACGGGTAGGGCAACAAATTACGGGTAGGAGAACAACGATCATGAACGCCTTTCGAAGACTGCCGCTGTTCGCGCTGGCGTCGATCAGCCTGGCCTTGT
>CAYMLL010000565.1:0-2326 GCA_964390645.1 uncultured Planctomycetia bacterium
TTCGAATCTCTTTCCCTCGACGACGCTCTTCCGCTCTCCGAAGGCGGGTGTCTCGTCGTAGCAGGCGGTCTTGTAGAAGCACGGTGTGAAGAAGAAGCCCGCCGCCAGGAAGGTCGCGCCGCGCAGTGCCAGCAAGGCGAAGCGGGTGAGTCGTCAGAAGCGCGACAGGAAGCGGGCGGCGAAGGGCCGCGTCAAGACCCGCGGGTGAGCGTTCCCGATGGCGCACGGGGGCCGGCTCGCTCCGGAGCGCTGAAGGCGCCTGCGGAATTTCGGCGGGCCGGACCCTCCGGTTCGGGCTATCGGAAGATCACCCACAGTGTCGTCACGGTCACGAACAGTGCTGCCGTCCACGCCCAGTGGATCGGTCGCAAGCGCTGTGAAGGGTCGTCCGGGCGCCGCAAGAGGTAGAAGGACCCTTCGGCAACCTCGCGGGGTGGGGGTGCGGTGAGGCGGCTGACGACGACCATCGTCAGCGTCGTCAGCACCGCGCTGAGGAACGTCCGGTGCAGGAAGGATGCGAAGAAGGGATGATCGAGGACACGTTCGCCGAGGTCGTCCGGTCGTCCGTCCAGGAAGAGCAGCAAGCCTGCGATGGCTCCCATGCCTATGCCCGCGAGCGCACCCTGGCGGTTGACCCTCCTGGACAGGACGCCGAGCAGACCCGCGGTCGCGAAGGGCACGGACAGGTATCCGGTGACGACCTGAAGGTGCTTCCAGATCGTCTCGGAGCCCTCGATCAGTGGAGTCGTGAGGATGCCGATCACCATGACGAGCACCAGAGCGATCTGGCCGACGAGGATCTGCCGGCCGACCGAGGCGTCGGGTCGGAAGCGGGCGAGGAGATCCCGGCCGGCGATCGTCGCGACCGAGTTGAAGCTCGAGCTCAGCGAGGACATCAGAGCCGCCAGCAGCGCAGCGAGGACGAGTCCCCGCACACCCGGTGACAGGAGCTCCCGGATCAGGCGTGGAAAGGTCCGGTTGTGCTCGTCGACACCTTCGGGCCTGTAGAGATCGCTCGCCGGATCGTCGAAGAGCGCCACCGCGATGACGCCGGGGAGGCACATGATGAAGACCGGGATGATCTTGAGGAAGCCGGCGAAGATGGCTCCCGATGTCGCGTGGTGCACGTTTTTCGCGCCCAGAACGCGCTGGACGTTCACCTGGTCCATGCACCAGTAGAACATGCCGCCGATGAGGAAGTTGCCGAGGAGGTAACCGGTGAACGGGTAGTCCGGATCGTCCGAGGGCTTGACCATGGACAGGAGCCCGGTCCGGTTCTGTGCCTCGAGGGAGGCGACGAGCCCCGACCATCCGCCGACGGCGTCGAGCGCCAGAACGGTCAGGAGAGTCGAGCCGCCGATGAGCACGATCGACTGGATGAAGTCGGTGTAGATCACGGCGCGCAGTCCGCCGAGCATCGTGTAGATTGCCGTCAGAACGCCGATCGTCCACATGATCGTCGAGGTGTCCCACCCGGTGAACTCCTTGACGACGAGCGCGCCGGTGAAAATCGCGATCGACACCTTCGTGAGGATGATCATGGCGATGAAGTAGACGGTCAGTGCCATGCGCGTCTCGACGCCGAAGCGTTTTTCGAAGAACTCCGGGATCGTGAAGACCCGGTGTCGTACGTACTGTGGGGCGAAGACGATCGCGAGCATGATCAGGCAGTAGCTCGCAATCCACTCGTAGCCTCCTGCGACGAGTCCGAGGCGATGGCCATCCGCGGCGAGTCCGACGAAGTGCTCGGCCGAGATGTTTGTCGCGAAGAGTGACAGGCCGATGAACGGCCAGATCAGGTTGCGCCCGGCGAGAAAGAACTCGGCCGAGCCGCGAGCGCTTCGTGCGAACCACAGGCCGATCGTGACGGTGGCGGCGAGGAAGGCGACGATGATCGAGTAGTCGAGAGTCTCGAGCATCCGAGAGGGGCTCCACTTTTCCGGTCAAGGGGCGGCTGATGGTGTCGGGATGCTCTTGCGCCGCGAGCGAGGCGCCGAGCTCCGGCCAGGCACGGAGTGTACCGGAATCGGCCACGCAGGGGCAGGGAGCGGACTTTTCCGGAAGGCAGGGCGAAGGGCCGGGAAATGCATGCAGTTGCGGGGCGTCCGTCGTCCGACTACGCTAAGGAGGACGATTGGCTCCACATGAAACAGCATCCCGAAGCACCCTCTTCCAAGGCGCCCGAGAAGCGATCTCCGTTCGCGTTTCTCGACTGGCTGCCGTGGGAAACGATCACCATCTGGGCACTTTTCCTCGGCGCGGTCTACGTGCTGAGGAGCTTCTTCTTCATCGTGTTCATGACGTTCATCGTCGCGTACACGATGCG
>CAYMLL010000566.1:0-2291 GCA_964390645.1 uncultured Planctomycetia bacterium
CGAGCCGTTCGCCGGCGTCTCCGGCCGCACCCACGAGCGCCTCGCTCTCGGGATGCGGCAGGACCGTGGGATCGCCCGCAAGGATCCCTTCGACCGAACGACGCGCCACCTCGTCGATCACCTCGGGTCCGTTCTGCTCGATTCCGGGGATGATCATGTCCGGCGCGAGCCCCGTATCGAGTGCGGGCGGGAAGATCTCGACGACTCGCACGGCGGTATCGGCGAGTTGGCGGCGCAAGGACGACGTGAAGAAGTGGAACCCCGCCTTGCTGCACGAGTAGATCGGATTCGCCTCGAGTGGGAACAGCGCGCCCGGCGTGCTGATGTTTGCGATGGTCGCGGGACGCGCTTCCCAGCCATTCTCTCGTCGTAGGGCGAGGAAGCGGCGAATCAGCTCGACCGGCGCAGCGAAGTTCGTTTCAATCTCCTGCCGTGCCCGATCCTCCTGGAGCGTGAAGTCGTTCGTGTAGTCGTGCGAATGGCTGACGGCGGCGTTGTTCACGAGGAGATCCGCTGGCGTACCGGCGTGGCGACCAGCCTCCCTGATTGCGTCGAAGAGCCGGTCTCGATCCAAAGGCTCCGTGATATCGACGGAGAGCGTGCGCAGGCCGGGGAGTTCCTCGGCGGCCAGTTTGAGGCGGTCCTCGCTCCGCCCGCACGCGAGCACGACGAAGTTCGCTGCGATCAGGTGCCGACAGAGCGCCAGCCCGAGCCCGAAGGAACCTCCGGTGACGACCGCCAGTTTGTCGTTCGAATCGACCATTTGTAGCTCCTTGGTTGCCACCGCGTGGCGGCCGTATCGCCTCGATCTTTCTCCCGCGAGCAGTGCAAAGCTCGCGGGAGGTCAGACCTCGAGGCCTAGAAAGCGGCCCATATTGCCCCGCATCAGGGCGTGCGTGTCGGCGTCGGAGAGGTTTTTGATTTGCGGGAGGTAATCCGAAGGTTCCGCGAGGCCCTCGCCGTGCGGGAAATCCGATCCGAAAACGAGGGGCGCAATGCTCGTCTCCTCCGCCACGCGACCGACGTTCTCCTCGGGAAAGGGCGCCACCAGGCAGCGCTTGCGAAAGGTCTCACTGGGGCGTTCCTCGAGTTTCCCCCACGTGGCCTGCCTCCCCATCAGAAATGCGTGATCCATCTTGCGCACCGCGTAGGGTACCCAGACGGTGCCCTGCTCCGACATCAATAGGCGGATGTTCGGGTAGCGGGCGAAGAAGCCCTGCAGGATCGCTGCGCCCACCATCTCCATGGCGGGACGGTCCCCGTAATAGAAGGTCCATTGGAACGCGTCCATGTCGCCTAGCATGCACTCTTTCTCGTCCCATTCCTCGCCCAGCCGGCCGTAGAAGTTCACGTTCGCCAAATGCGTGCTGACCTGGATTTTCGCCTCATTCACGCGACTCCAGAACGGATCGAGCTCGGGTCGGAAGGGAGAGCGGTGGATGGCCGGGCCGCTGGTGATTTGAATGACACGAGGCACCTCGTCGGCGAGTACAGCCTCCAGTTCTGCGAGGGCGAGTTCGGCCGACGCGAGTGAAATGTAGGGCGGCGTGAAGATCCGGTCCTGGTAGTTGAACTTCCACTCGGTCGCGAGGTAGCGGTTTATCGCCCGCAGATTCGCGTAGAGGCCTTCCAGGTCGTGTTCGAATTCGAACTCGAGGCCCAGCGGGCCCGCGAAGTTGATCGCGGCCTGGATATGCTGGTCGTCCATCACCGAAGCCCGGTCGGCCGGATTGTCGAGGAGCGGTTGGAGTGCGCGGTAACGCTTGACGAAATCCGCGCGTCCGTCCGTGTCGAGGCTCCGGAGCGGATTCAGACGGTTGAGCAGCGAGCCGGGGATGACATTCTGGACATCGCGGTCGCTCCCTTCACCATAGTTGCCCGCGCCCTTCATGCCGATGTCTGCGAGCGAATCGTCGCTGAAGGTCACCTGGAAATTCTTGGGTGGCATGCGCATGGGCCGGCCTGCGTAGAGCGTCTGGGTCTCTCCGTCCGGCCCCTGCACATCCCGTACTGCCTTTTCGCGCTGCTTCGGATCGATGTAGCGCTCGTAGGCGTCGGGCGGGGGCGTCGAGTGCTGGTCCGCGTCTATGATGAGATACGGGAGCGGTGAGTTCGTCATGCTGGGTGTCCTTTCTCGGTACTGCGGAGGTTTTGACGGATGCGTTGCAGAATCGAAACGAGCTGTACGCGCTCATCGCGCGAGACGCCCTTGCGCAGTTCCTGCCCGAGCGGCTCGGCCTTGTGGTCGACCGTTTCGACTACGCTGCGACCCTCGTCGGTAATCGAGATCA
>CAYMLL010000567.1:0-2290 GCA_964390645.1 uncultured Planctomycetia bacterium
CCGGCTCCGGCTCCGGCTCCGGCTCCGGCTCCGGCTCCGGCTCCGGCTCCGGCTCCGGAAGCATCTGTTCCACCAGTTCCTGCGGGGATCGGGAAATCGGCTCGTCGAAGCCCTCCCGGAACGACTCGACGTTGCCATCGAGCCCCGGAACCAGCAGGCGCAAGAAGCTCCAGGCCTGACCGAGCCACGGCAAGATGGTCTGCTCGTCGCGCCAGCACTCGCTGCCGTCCTTGACCGGACGGCGCGCCGAGTAGCGCAGCCCCGCGGAGTCGTCGAGCCCCGCGAGCGCGACCCGGCGAGCGGCGACGTCGTCCTTCGTCAGCGCGGGCGGATGGGCCGGCAGCTCGGGCTCGAAGACCGTCGAGCGTTCCGGAGGCTCGTTGCCAGATGCCGCCTTCTCCACGTGGATGACGGGGACGGGTGCACCCCATGCCCACGGAGCGCTCACGGGCAGGGTCTTGAGCGCGTAGCGCGTGACCTGCTTGCAGACGCCGCGACGGCCGCCGAGGACTTGCAGTAGACGGTCTTGAGCAGACGGGCTCTGAAGACCGCTGAAGGAGCCGGAATTCGTCAGCACACCCTCGCCGAGGTAGGGCTGGACGAGCCGGCCATTGAAGTCGAAGGAAGCGCTCGAGGAGTGGATGACCTCACGCAGTCGCAGCCTCAATCGCCTCGCGAGCTCGAAGTGCTCGACATCGTGCGCCGGCACTCCGAACCGAGCGCCGTCCCCGTAGGGATCGACGGCGAGCGACGACACGAGAATCGGCACCCTCTCCATGTTGGCGGGATTGAGCGCGAAACCGCCGGTCCGCGCCGCGGAGATCCTCGTCTCGACGCCACGCTTCAGTCGATCGGTGTAACGCTCGACCTCGTCCCGGTAGGACAGGTCCGTGACGCGATCGAGAAGCTCGTGGTCGGGTGACAGGAGGAGGAACGTGACACCACAGATCACCTCGATGCGAGTCGTGAAGACCGTCAGCTCCTCGTACTCCGTGTCGAAGGGACGACCGACGGTGACGATCACGTCCGTGCCGCGTCGTCGGCCGATCAACGCCCTCTGCTGCTTGCGCGCCTCGGCAGGCCAGATGGACTTGTCGACATCGCTGTACAGGCGCTCCGCGAAGGGAAGGACATCGAGATGCCACGGGCGGAAGGACTTCCCGACGGCCCCCTCGCAACCGTCGACGAGGAGCTTGTCGTGGCGCACGTCCGTATCGGCGTCGGCGCCCTCGCCATTCGCCGCGGCGCGCGGATCTTCGCCCGGCGACGGCGACGCGACGCTGTCGCCGGACGGTGGCGCTCGCCGGGGCTGGACGAGGCAGCTCCGTGACAGGAGCTGCTGGAAGATCCACTGCGTGAATCGATAGTACGACGGCTCGGATGTACTCGGAACGGCGGAGCCGGCCGGTGGGTGCAGCTCGACAGCCAGGGCACGCTCGAGTTCTGCGAGGGAGCGGGTGGAGCGCTCGACGACGGCGTCCGGCGCGAAGCCCTCGCGCACCGCCTGCTCGAGGATCCCGGGAGCGAAACCATCGACGACGTGGCCCACCCGGAAATCCCCGCCCTGGTGACGACGCCAGCGCGCGTAGACGTCGGCCAGCACGATGCTGCGCAGGTCGGCCCACGTCAGCGCGGCGCCCATCGCCGGGATCCACGGCACGATCAGCCCGGTCGAGCTACCATCTCGCGGTGCCGACTCCGGAGGGAGCGACGTTTCCGCCCCCGGATCCCCCGACCGGGACGACGCCACCTGGTCCCCCGGCTCGGACGACTCCACCGGCTCCCCCGTGATCGGTCCGTTCGAGGTGACGGCCCGGGACTCGGCGGTGTCGGCGAGAGCCGGCCTTGCCGGATTGTTATCCGGAATCGTCCAGAACGAGCCCGACGCCGCCCGCTCGGACCAGATCTTCTGCCATTTCTCCTCCACGGAGGAGAAGGGATAGGAGGGTGGAGTCATGCCTGCGGCAGAACTTAAGCCCGGGCCACAGCACTTTCAACGAAAAAGGCACGTCTCCATCGCGCCCCCGGGTCGGGGCCGAAAGCCCTTGACAGCCATCCAGGCGCTTCTATCATCGGGCGCCCGTCCGGGAGGGCGACGGTGCGAGTCCGGGCGCTTCCCGCACTTCCGGAGAACCGCCTTCTTCCGGAGAACCGCCTTCTTCCGGAGAACCGCCTTCAGCGAGACCGCGGAACGCGCCGACGACAGGACAGAATCACCGGGGGGATTAGCTCAGCTGGGAGAGCGCAGCACTGGCAGTGCTGAGGTCAGGGGTTCAAGTCCCCTATCCTC
>CAYMLL010000568.1:0-2281 GCA_964390645.1 uncultured Planctomycetia bacterium
AACGCGGCCGACAGGCCCCGGCCCGGCGAGATCCCGGAGGCTTCCAGCCTTCTTTACGGGCGGCGGCGGCCCTGACCGCCCGCCGCACGGACGCCACCGTGTCGACGTCGCTCGCGGTCGGGAGGGTCGGGATCGGTGGAACACGCCGCACGAATCCACCCGTCCGCCGCCGGCAGCGCCGCTCAGGACCGACGCAGCGCCTCGCGGATGATCGCCTCGACTCCGACGACGGGTCCCGCGGCCGACAGGGCCTCCCAGGCGTCCTCGGCTCGACGCTCCGCGTCCCGGGTCGGGTAGCCGAGCTCGGCCAAGGCCGCGGTGGCAAGCCCGAGGAGGCGCTCGGCGCCCCCCCCGATGCGCCCCCTCTGCAATTCCCCGGGCGCGCCGTCGGCGCAGAGTTCCCGGGCCAGGAGGGCAGCCTTCTCGCGCAGCTCGAGCACGAGCCTCTCGGCCAGCTTCTTGCCGATCCCCTTGATCCGACAGAGCCTCTCGATGTCACCGACCTCCAGAGCGCCGACCAGTTCCGACACCGGGCAGGTGGACAGCGCCTGCAGAGCGATGGCCGGCCCCGTCCGCGAGCCGGAAAGCAGCAGACGAAAAGCCTGGCGCTCCCCGCGCGTCACGAACCCGAACAGGCGCAGGTCATCCTCACGGACGAGGAGGTGCGTGAAGAGAACGACCTCGGAGCCCCGCCGCTCACGAATCTGCTCGCTCGTCGACAGCGGCACCTGCAGCTGCCAGCCGACCCCGGCGGTCTCGACAACGACTCCGAGAGACGAGACGTCGATCAGCTTGCCGCGTAGGTGGTCGTACAAGTGCGCCGAGACCTAGGGCCGCAAGGCCAGCCCCATCTCCTTGAGCTTGACCTTGATCTCGTTGAGCGAAGTCATCCCGAAGTTCTTCGCCGACATCAGCTCGACCTCGGTCTTGTTGATCAGCTCACGCAGCGTCCGAACGTTCAGGCGCTCCATGCAGCGACGACTCCGTACCGACAGGTTGAGGTCGTCGATGCCTCGATCGAGAACCTCGGTCGGCGCCGTCGCCTCGAGCGGATTGCGCCCGCCGGCAGCCTCGCTGCTCTGCTCCTCGAGCCCCTGACCGAGCCGCAGCCCCTTCTGCTGCAGCATCTCCTTGATCTCCTGCAGCGAGGTCTCACCAAAGTTCTTGTAGGAGAGGAGTTCCTGCTCGGTCTTCATGATCAGGTCACCGAGCGTGTCGATGTTCATTTTCTGGAGACAGTTGCGACTTCGTACGGAGAGCTCGAAATCGCTGACGGGGATCTTCAGCACCTGGGAGTGTCGATCCGCCTTCTTCTCCTGCTCCTTGTCGTAGAACATCTGCGTGCAGGCAACGGCATCCTGGAGGTAGAGCTTGGCGCGCAGATGGGTCGGATAGTGCCGCAGAACGGCCTCGAAGCACTTGATCGCGTCGTGGTAGCGCTCACGGTCCTCGTAGAGGAGCCCGAGGTTGATAACCGCGTTCGTGTGCACCGGCTTCGCGTCGAGGCACTTCTCGTAGTGCGAGATGGCCTGGTCGGCTGCAGCGTCGCCATCGAGGCCGTAGAGATCGAGAAGAAACGCGAGACGGAAGTGCGCGTCGTAGTTCTCGGGATCGATCTCGACGGCCTCTTGGTAGCAACTCAGCGCCTCCTGATACTCGCCCAGACGCTCGCGCTGAAAGCCTCGAGTAACGTGGTACGCGCTGGATGCTCCGTCCGCGGCCTGGAGCTTGACCAGCGGCTCCTCGGCCGACTCGGGGTCCCCGTCACGGCAGCGAGCACGGGCTACCGCGTAGAGCGCCTCCGGCAGATCGGACGCCTTCCTGTAGAGCTCCTCCGCCGCCTTCCGGGACTCGACCGTACGACCCTGTTGCGCGAGCGCCTCGGAGAGGTAGTAGGCGCCCCACTCCGATCGCTTGTTGGCGGAAAAAGCCTCGATCGCACCGGCGAGGTCGCCGAGCAAGTAACGGGAGTAGCCCTCGACCACGCCGACGACGGTCTTGGCGCTGAAGGACGCGGCGATCTCGGCGTCCCAGTTGTCCACGAGTAATCGCAGCTGATCGCGCCCCTTCGCTCGTTCGAACACCTCGCCGACGAGGCGCGAGAACGAGTCTGGCGTCAGATCGGCTCCGGCGATCTCCAGTACGACGCGCTTGAGTTCCTGGTCCTGGGCGGTGATGTCAGTGGCTTCCAAGTTCTGTCTCCGTCGAGATAGGGGGCGCGCGAGGACTGCTAGAGCAAAACGAGTTAGAGTAGTCGCCAATCCACGCCCTGTCAACGGCT
>CAYMLL010000569.1:0-2269 GCA_964390645.1 uncultured Planctomycetia bacterium
CTTCCGAGAGCTCACCGGGCTGCTCCTGGATCCCTACTTCTCCGGCACCAAGATCGAATGGCTGCTGGATAACGTCAAGGGCGCGCGCGCGCGCGCCGATGCCGGAGAGCTCCGATTCGGGACGATCGACACCTACCTCGCCTGGCGCCTGTCGGGCGGAGCTGCTCACGTGACCGACGTATCGAACGCGTCGCGCACGCTGTTGATGGAGCTCGAGACCTGCCAGTGGCACGACGAGCTGCTGGGAATCCTGAACGTGCCGCGCTCCTTACTGCCACAGATTCGCGACAACGACGGGATCTTCGCCGAGACTGCGGGGCTCGACTTTCTCCCCGACGGCATCCCGGTAGCCGCGATGATCGGCGATCAGCAAAGCGCTCTCTTCGGGCAAGTTTGCTTCGACACCGGCGAGGCAAAGTGCACCTACGGCACGGGCGCGTTCCTGATGCTCAACACCGGCGGGAACATCGTGCGCTCGAAGCGCGGACTCCTGTCGACCTGCGGCTGGAGGATCGGCGGCGAGACGACCTACGCGCTCGAGGGATCGGCGTTCATCGCCGGCGCGATCGTACAGTGGCTCCGCGACGGCCTGCGCATGATCCGCTCCTCGGAGGATATCGAGGAGCTGGCACGCAGCGTCGACAGCGCCGACGGCGTCGTCTTCGTCCCCGCGCTCACGGGCCTCGGGGCGCCTCACTGGGACCCGACCGCGCGCGGACTGATCAGCGGCCTCACCCGAGGCTCGACATCGGCGCACATCGCGCGCGCGGCGCTCGAGGGCATCGCGTTCCAGATCCACGACATCCTCAGCGCCATGCAACTCGATATCGAGGAGAACGACGGGGGAGAGAAGGGCGCGATCCAGGAGCTCAAGGTCGATGGTGGCGCGTCGAACAACGCGCTCCTGATGCAGTTCCAGGCCGACCTCCTTGGCTGCGAGGCCGTGCGTCCGTGCATCACGTCAACGACCGCACTCGGCGCGGCGCTGCAGGCCGGACTGACGACCGGGCTGTTCGCGTCGACGACCGAGATTCGCGGCATCTGGCAGGAAGACTGCCGCTTCAAGCCCCGCATGAAGAAGAAGGACGTCGCCGAACACGTCGAGCGCTGGGAGCACGCGGTGCGACAAGCGAGAGCCTGACGGCCGTCAGCACTCGAGATCACCGATCACCGGACCGCGGCCGTCCTGTCGCTCCGGCAGCAACCGCGGCAGACACCCTCGCCGAGAAAGGCGACCGTGAGCCCGATGAGCACGCAGGTCCAGAACTCGGCCTCGAGCGTCAGGTAGTGACCGCCGTTGACATCGAAGAGCCGCGCAGGGATCGTCTCCCCGTCCGTGAAGTAGACCCATGGACTGGCGTGGAGGATCAGGAGGACGAAGAGCAGTCCCGCGAAGATGAGATAAGGCTTGCTCATGAAACGTGTGGTTCCGCGAACGGTCCTGTCGTGTATCCCTCGAAAAACCGACCCCATCGTTCCACACGAGAAGCGCTCGGTCAAGAAGCAGCGATGGCGCACGCTGGCGACCGCGGGTCGCATCGGCCGCCGGCGAGCTCGTGACGCAGCGCTCCTTCGCCGGCGAAGGGCCACGAGCCCGAGTCGGCGCCCGCCCCCCAGCCGCCCCCCCGTCGGCGCCCGCCCGGCGCCCGGGCGTTCGCGGGCGCCCCCCGGGTCCTACCCGGTCTCCGTGGCACGATTATCGCTACATCGTGCCTCGACCTGTCGCCGGTTCCCGGGCTTAGTGTTCGGCGATCTCCCGGGCACGAGCCTTGCCTTACGATCCGAGAAGAGCAGTGCATCGCAGCAGAGGGGTCGCAGGGTATGCGTTCACGAATTCCGCTCCGCGTCACGACGCGTCGTTTCATCTTCGGGGCGACGGTTCTCTGCGGGACCTGTGTGTCGACCGGGGCAGGATCGGAGGATCTCGTCGAGACCTTCGACGTGGAGAGCTACGATGTCGAGCGACTGCGCGAGGCCGCGGACGCGGGTCGCCCCTTTCTGCTGGACTACTTCGGCGACACCCACACGATTCGCGTGACCCCGAACCAGGTGCGCTCCGAGCGATTCACGATGACGTCGGTCACGCTCGACGGATTCCGCCCGATGATCCCGGCACGCACGCAAGTCTACAAGGGAGGCGTGGTCGACGACACGGGGAGCATCGTGCGTCTGATGATCGACGAGCGCGGCTTGCGCGGCTACATCAAGTCCTCCGACGGCTGGACGTTCATCGAGCCCCTCGACCGCGACAGCAAGGTAGCGCGAGCGC
>CAYMLL010000570.1:0-2257 GCA_964390645.1 uncultured Planctomycetia bacterium
CGGCAAGATCCTCTCGGCGAGCTACCCCACACTCTGTGCCCGTCAGGGCCACCAGGGCACGACCGTCGTTCGACTGACGATCGGAAGCGACGGCAAGGCTCGCGACGTGAGCGTCGTCAGCTCGGCCGGTTGCCGCCGGCTCGACAGGACGCTCCGCGACGCTCTGAGCGACTGGCGCTTCGACCTGAAGAGCCGCACGGGCCTGCCGGTCGAGACGGTCTGCGAGCTCGAAGCCGTGTGGAAGCTCGCCGACACCAGCTGACGGCGCGTTGGCTTCCGGACAGCGAGTCGAGTAGCCTCACCGTCGAACGTCCGCCACCGGTGCGGCGCCGATGAACGTCCTCGCGAGAGCCTTCCCATGTCGTCTCGAACCATCCGTCTCGCCGTCGCGCTCTCAGCGTGCGCGATCGTCTGCACCGTCCACGCGCAGGTCCCCTTCGACGCCGGCGAGTGGCCCCAGTGGCGTGGGCCGGGCCGCGACGGGCGCGGCCTCGCCACCGGCCTCGCCCGGGAGTGGCCGAAGGACGGCGCTCCGACCGTCGTCTGGGAGACGGACACGGTCGGTGTCGGCTACTCGTCACTGGCGATCCACGACGGCCGCATCATCACCCAGGGTGATCTCGACGGCGTCGAGCACGTTATCTGTCTCGCCGAGAAGGACGGCAAGGTCCTCTGGGCGGTGCAGCCCGCTCCGGTCGCGGAAGCGCTGACAGCGCGCGTCGCGAAGCAGATCAACGAGCTCGATACCGACGGCGACGGACGGCTCGATGACGCCGAGGCGTTCGGTCGACTGCGTGACTCCGAGCGCTACGATCGACCCGCCGACGGTGACAGGAAGGAGATCGCGCAGCGCCGTGCCCGACGGATCGTCGGCTCTCTGGACAGAAATGGAGACCGGCGCATCGACGAGACCGAGGCGGGATCGGGGCTCGGCCGCGAGCTCGGACGCATCGACCGCGAGGACGGGGACATCGATGCGGGGAAGCTCGCCGCCTCACGCGCGAAGACCTTGCTCGAGAGCCTCGACAGAAACGGCGACGGAAAGATCTCGAAGCGGGAGGCTCGCGGTAGCTCACTCGAGCGCCGCTTCAAGCAGGCCGACCGGAAGTCCGGCCCGGCGCGGCGGCGCGACGATGTCGTCACGCCCGACGAGCTGGTGACGTATCTGCTGGAGTTCGAGCGTGGTCGTGACGGCATCCTGACCGTCGAGGAGCTCGGCGCCTACTTCGAGTCTCGATTCCCCGGACGCGATGGAGTCCTCACCGCCACGGAGCTGCGCGGCCATCACGGCGGCTACCGCAACGGCCAGGGCGACGGACCGCGCGGCACACCGGCGATCGACGCAGGACGGGTCTACTGCGAGGGCGGCTTCGGCGACCTGACCTGCTTCGACGTCAAGACCGGCAAGACACTCTGGCATCGCAGTCTGACAGAGGACTTCGGCGGTGGACGACCGGGCTGGGGCTACAGCGAGTCGCCGCTCATCGTCGGAGACCTCGTCGTCGTCACGCCCGGAGGACGCGACGGCGCGCTCATCGCGCTCGACAAGACAACGGGTGAGGAGAGGTGGCGCAGCACAGGAACGACGCAGGGTGCGCACTACTCGTCCCCGATCCGAGCCACGATCGCGGGAGTGCCTCAGATCGTGCAGCTCGGCAGCCAGAGCGTCTTCGGCGTGTCCCTCGACGGTGGCAGGCTGCTCTGGGAGTACCGGGAAGCCAACAACGGCACCGCGAACTGCTGCACTCCGGTGGTCTACGGGGACCACGTCTTCGCTTCGAGCGCCTACGGCACCGGCGGCGGGCTTGCGAAGATCAGCTCGGCCGGCGATGAACAGAGCGCCGAGCAGGTCTACTTCGAGAAGAAGATGGCCAACCACCACGGCGGCATCGTGCGGGTCGGAGAGCACATGTACGGATTCGGTGGAGGGGGCCTCCTCTGCATGGAGGTCCTCAGCGGGAAGATCGAATGGACAGCGCGCAGCGTCGGCAAGGGCTCTCTGCTCTGGGCCGACGGCATGCTCTACTGCCTCGGAGAGCGACACCGGGTGGCGCTCGTGGAGGCGACGCCCGAGGAGTACCGTGAGCGCGGCCGCTTCTCCATCGAGAATCTGGGCCGCCCGAGCTGGGCGCACCCGGTGGTCGCCGGCGGCCGGCTCTACATCCGCAACCAGGCGCGACTGGCCGCTTACGACGTCCGCACGGTGCCGGTCGACTGAGCTCGGGGTCCAGACTTACCGGAACCGCGCACACGTGCC
>CAYMLL010000571.1:0-2231 GCA_964390645.1 uncultured Planctomycetia bacterium
CATGGAGCCCAAGAGATCCTCCCATGTATCCTCCATGGTTCCTCCTCCATGATTCCTCCTCCCCGGTTCTCTTGTTACCATACAGCCAGCGATGTTACCGATCTTCGAGGCGCGGAAGATCTGGCGAATTTGAGCGCGTCCATGCACGACCTCGGTCTCCTCCGGAGCGAGGCGCGACTCCATGGCAGCGCGGATGTCCTCGACCGCCTCGTAGATGACCTTGTAGTGGCGGATGTCGACGCCCTGTTCCTCCGCGACACCGCGTGCGCGGTCGTCGGCGACGACGTGGAAGCCGACGATGACCGCCTCGGACGCGGACGCGAGATGCACGTCCTCCTGCGTGATCGCGCCGACGCCGGTGTGCAGGACCACGACCTGCACCTCCTCGGTCGAGAGGCTCTCGATGGAGGAGCGAAGAGCCTCGATCGAGCCGCGGACGTCGGCTTTGAGGATGAGCTTGAGCTCCTTGACCTCCGTATCACCCATGCGATTGACGAGGTCCTGGAGCGAGGCCCTCTTGACGGCGAACTTCGCTGCCTGCTCCAGCTCGCGACGGCCGCGCTCGCGCTCTTCAGCCAGCTGGCGTGCCTGTTTCTCGTTCTCGAAGACGTAGAATTTTTCGCCGGCATCGGGTGCGATGTTGAGCCCGACGATCGTCACCGGCATCGACGGACCGGCCGCGTCGACCTGCTCGTTGCCGTTGACGAGGATGTCTCGCACCCGGCCGTGGCTCGCTCCGGCCATGACGTAGTCACCTTGGCGCAGGGTGCCGTCCTGGATGAGGACCGTTGCGAGGACGCCGCGGTGCTTGGTTGCCTCGGCGTCGAGCACGACACCGAGCGCATCGCGAGTGGGGTCCGCCTTGAGCTCGAGGATCTCGGACTCGAGGCTGAGCGTTTCGAGTAGTGTTTCGATGCCCTCACCGGTCTGCGCGGAGACCTCGATGACCTCGGTGTCGCCGCTCCATTCGACCGGCTGCAGGCCGAGTCCTGAGAGCTGCTCCTTGCAGCGCTGTGGGTTGGCGCCGGGAAGATCGATCTTGTTGATCGCGACGAGGATCGGCACTTTAGCGGCGCGTGCGTGGTTGATCGCCTCCTCGGTCTGGGGCATCGGACCATCGTCTGCTGCCACGATGAGGACCGCCACGTCGGTGACATTCGCGCCGCGTGCCCGCATCTCGGTGAACGCCTTGTGACCCGGTGTGTCGATGAACGTGACGTGTGCGTTGTCCTTGTCGACGCGGTACGCACCGAGGTGCTGTGTGATGCCACCGTGCTCGCGCGCCTGCACCGATGTCTCGCGGATCTTGTCGAGCAGCGACGTCTTGCCGTGGTCGACGTGTCCGAGGAAGGTGACGACCGGCGCTCGCGAGACGAGGTTCTCCTCCTGGCTCTCGTACTTCTCGAATCGCTTGAGAACCTCGTCGACGCCGTCGTCCTTCTTCCTGAACTCGACCTCGGTGCCGATCTCCATGCAGATCTCCTCGACGAACTCGCTGTCGAGGAACTGATTCTGCGTCGCGCGCTTGCCGAGATCGAAGAGCTTCTTCATCAGCATCGGCACCTTCATGCCGAGAGCCGAGGAGAGATCCTTCAGGGTTACGGGAGGGGAGACCTCGATCTTCTCGGGCGGCTTGAACTCGGTCTTGGGCGCGCGCGGCGCAGCGCCACCACCGGGGCGACCGCCCCTGGACTTGCGGTTGCCGTAGCGGGTGCCGCCGTGGCCGCCGCTGTACTCGTTGGTCGGGAAGAACCGCTTGACGCGCCCCTTGCCTCGCTTGGCTGTACTCGCCGAGTCGCCGCTGCTGGCGGTCGCCGAGGGGCGACTGCCGTCACGTTCCCAGCTGTTGGTACGGCTCGTCGTCTGCTTTTCTGAGGACGGCGACTTCCCGGAGCCGTTGGCGTCTCCCTTGGAGAGGGAGCTGGTGGTGGTCGCCTGCTTGGGCTCGACGGACGGCGGCTTTCGGTCCCGCAGGATGTGAGCCACCGTGAAGGAGATCGTCGACATGTGGCTGCGAACCGGGTGCCCCTGCGTCTTCAGGAAGGCGATGAGCTCCTTGCTCTCCATCCCCAGCTCCTTGGCCAGGTTGAAGACGCGGATGCCCTGCGGTCTGGAGTCGGGCGCCGTGGCCGCTGCTCCGGAGGCCGCCGTCTTGGAGGCCGCCGTCTTGGAGGCCGCCGTCTTGGAGGCCGCCGTCTTGGAGGCTGCCGTCTTGGAGGCCGCCGTCTTGG
>CAYMLL010000572.1:0-2230 GCA_964390645.1 uncultured Planctomycetia bacterium
GTCGCTCTCTATCTCCGTTAGCTCGGGACGAGTCCCGAGCTAACCCGATGCAGGGTGCGCGACACCGCAACGACTTACGGAGCGCGAATTCCACGGAGTGCGACACCCGCTCGGAGTAGCGGGCGATGCTGGCGGCCAACTCGGGGGGCGGGCGTCCCGTTCGAGTCGTGAGGCGCCAAGGGATTGCGGTGGTGGAGAACGCGGAGTGCGGGAGACCGTGATCCACCGTCACATCTCCTCGCGAACGCAGCCCTTGCTCGTACTGACGCCAGCTCCTGACGCGGTACTCGGTCTTGTAGGCCGGGTGAACAAGCTCGACTTCACAGCGGGCATGCACGCGGTTCCTCGGAAATGGACCGCAGTGCTCGGAGGATACTGGATTCCGCCCGGAGCGAATCATGCACCAACGCCGCCCGGAGTAGCTGGTGATGCTGGCTGCATCGCTGTACTTTACAGTCTAAGAGGTCGGTGCGCGTGACGCGCTTCGCGCGCAGGTGATCGTTAGGAGGTTAGACCGACCCACGCAACCGTTCAGATCCAGGAGATCCCATGCACTAGCGGATTGACATTTCAAGTGCTCTGGTTGTGATTGCCGGTAGCATTCTTGTTGGCGTCGGTGCTCTCCTTGTTGGCGTCGGTGCTCTCCTTGTTGGCGTCGGTGCCCTAGCTCACTTGGTTTCAGGTGGAGTGCTTGCGGTCGTGGGTTCGGTCATCGGTGTCTACGGCTTGTATCAGTGGTTCGCCGATGTCCGTCTTGTAAGAAAGGCAGCCGCCGACCGCGTAATGAAAGAACGGGTCCAAGAGTTCCGAGAGGAACATGAACGCTCAACGCCGGGTTCCTAGTGCGCCACATCTACTCCTGATCGACATGCTTCCGCCCACGCCATCGACGTCCCCTTCACCAGCCGCTCCAGCGACATGCCGCTGGGCTCGCGTCCCTCGACGATCGCAGCGATGATGGCAGGCGCGAGCATCGTCAAGCGCAGGACGCGTCCGACGTAGCTGCGATCGAGCCCCAGCGCGGCGGCCAACTCGGTGACGCCTGAGAACCATCCGCTCTCGATCATCTCCTGCCAGTGGAAGGCACGGGCCAGGGCGGTCAGGAGCGGCTCCTGCGCCTCGGCCTTCGACCGCCGGGCACCCGGCAGCCCCTCGGGCACGATGATCTCCTTGCGGCCGCGTCGGGTCTTCAGCTGCATCGGGATGCGGATGACGACAGCGTCGCCATCGCGGTGGACCGACGGCTGGCTCATCCCGCCCGAGCCGCTGAATTCGTCCCATTCACCTTGACCCGTGCTCACCGGTCGAACATCATCTTTGCCGCAAGCAGGTGAGGTCCAGCCCATGAATGCCGTGATTCGAGCCCTTCCGTTAGTTCCGCTCAGCGCGCTGGTCGTCCTCTCGTCCTGCGTCACCAGCCAGGAGGTCGAGCTCCTTTCCTGGAATATCCTTCATGGCGCGGACGCCAGCGGCGAGCTCAATCTCTCCGAGAAACGCGACTACCTCGGAACGAGCGGCGCAGACCTGGTATTCCTGCAAGAAGTAGACGACGGCTGCAAGCGCTCCGGCGGCGTCGACCAGATGAGCTTCCTCGCAGAGGGCAGCGATCGTACGCCCGGTTTCGGCTCCTTCATGTCCTACCAGGGGGGTGAGTACGGCATGGGTATGCTCAGCCGTCTTCCGGTCACCCGGTACCGTTCCCTGCGGCTACCGGACGGCAACGAGCCTCGCGTCGCCCTGATTCTGGAAACGAGCGTCTTCGGTGAGCCCGTGATCGCTGCCAACGTCCACTTCAACTGGGTCCGTGACGACACCGCCCGCTTCGCGCAGGCCAAGGCGCTGCTCGACTATCTCGATACCATCGACGTGGCTACCATCGTCGCAGGCGACTTCAACGATGTCCCGGCCAGTCGCACGCTCGAGTTGTTCCGCGTTGCCGGTTTCACGCAAGTCGACCGGCTGGAGCCCAGTTTCAGCTCCGACAAGCCGAGAATTGACATCGACCACGTACTGATCCGGAGCGGCGGCAAGCTCAAGCTCGAGAGCCTCGGGGGGCAGGTCATCGACGGCCAGAGGCTTTCCGACCATCGGCCTGTGTCCGCACGGGTTCGGATGCGCCTGGGGCAGTGACCACACTTGCTTCCCGTGTGAAGCCCACGCCATCGGCATTCCCCGCACTAACCGGCGTTGGTGCATGAATCGCCCCCGACGGAAGTGCAGTATCATTCGG
>CAYMLL010000573.1:0-2207 GCA_964390645.1 uncultured Planctomycetia bacterium
ACTACAAGCAGCACCGCGCGACCCTCCGCGAGCTTCGCATGCGGGCCGTCGAGTCGATCTACACCCGGCGAGGTGTCGCCTCGCTCTTTCACGGCGACTTCCGAGAAGGCAAGGGCGGCCTCGTCCGGATCGACTACGACTTCTCGTCCGCGGAGGCGCTGAAGGACTTCGTCGTCCTCAACGGCGAGATGCGGCACGATTCAAAATCGCTGCTGCTGGCCGGGGAGTGCCGCCTTCTGCACGGAAACCCGTTCCGCACGCGAATGCG
This sequence comes from uncultured Planctomycetia bacterium, assembly GCA_964390645.1. Lineage (GTDB taxonomy): Bacteria > Planctomycetota > UBA8108 > UBA8108 > UBA8108 > CAYMLL01. Next base: position 269 of record CAYMLL010000573.1, read on the forward strand.
GATCACGGCGCACGCGGCGAGGTACACCCCGACGTCCCCGAACCTCAACATCGCGGTGTGGACGCGGCCCGAGGACGAGGTGACGAGCCAGCCGACAATCACCGAGACCGACGCACAAAAGGAGCAGGAGAAGGCCGACAAGGCGAAGTACGGCCCCACCGAGAACGGCACGGACCTCCCCAACGACTACGTCGCGTTCTGCGTCGGATACCGGCTCAGCGGGGAGACGCTGAATCAGGTCGGTGAGGCGAAGGCAGTGGCGACGATGCCCGCGTTCGCGATCGTCGCCGGCATCCGCGGCATCACGCTGCACCGCGGTCACGGGAGCGGGACCTACTACACGTACTGGGCGGAGTCCGTCGGCAACCGGCTCAAGGGCGGGCAAAAGATCATGCTCGATCTGGAGCCCGACTCCTTTCGCTGGAGCACTGGAGCCTTCCCGCTCCACACGGCGCTCAGAAAGCGACGTCCCGACGCGATGAGCTGGCTGCGGCGAACCCCGACGATCGGCTCCGTGACGCTCTTCACGAATGGCAGCGAGGTACGCTACTCCCGTCTCAGGGTGGAGGCGGAACTCGCCCCCTCATGGGTCGCCGCTGAACGAACACGGCTGGCGCTCATCGAGTTCGACGCGGTCGAGAGGCTCCACGGGGTCGTCAAGGAATGAAACGGCTGTCACGGAACAGGACGGCCCGTCGAGGGACCGGACCATGCACCGACGCCACAGAATTCGGTCCCGCCCCCCCCAAAAAAAGAGGGCAAAAGTCGAACCGTCCTGCCGGTGGCGCTCTTACCCTCGAGTCCTTCAGCCCCATCGGGGTGGCAAAGACGGAGCCGTTGGACCGAAATCTGTATAGACGTGGGATCTCGTCAGCTCATCGACCGGATCCTCCAGGTAAAGGCGACCGCAGCGGCGGAATCTCGCTCAGCGCGACCCGCAGCCGCGGAAACCACGCTCGCAGCCTCGACACGCGAAGAGCAGCCAGCTCGAGCTCGAGCTCCTTCCGCGCCTCCCGCAACCTCCTGGCCAAAGCGACGATGCCGCGGTACTCGCGCAGCACCGCGGCTGCCCGGTCGCCGGACTCTGTCGCTGCGTCCGGCTCGAATTCGACGGCGCCGTGCTCGACAGCCCATTCCTCGACGAAGAGCTCCACGAGTTCGCTCAACAGCTCGACCATCTCCCGCCCACGGTCCTCGACGCCGTCGAAGAGCTCCCGAACCTCGGCGGCAGAATCCCGTCCGGCGCGCTCGCTGGCGCGCAGTCGCGTGACCTCGAGGAGACTCGCCAGCTCGGAGTCGTCGAGTCGATCCGGGTCGGAGCTCTCCGCGCCGCAAGTCGCGCGTTGAATCGCCTCGTGTGCACGCGCGATCATACGAATCGCCCGATCTCGCTTCTTCCCCCAGCGCTCGGCCTGAGCGAGAAACCGGCGAGCCTCTCGACGAGTCTCGCTGCGCAGCTCACGCCGGTAGCGCTGAGCCTCACGCACGGCATCATCGGTCAAAGCCGACGGCTCGCGCCCGTCGTCGAGCGTCCGCAGAAGCCACCTCGCACGTGAGAACGCGGGATCGACCATGACGACGGTCGTCGCGAGACGGCGCGACCCGGCAAGGCGGCCCTCAGCCGCCGCCGCGAGCGCGCGCAGCCAGAGCTGATCCAACAACGACTTGCGCAGCTGCGTCTCTCTGCCGCGGTCGCTACCACTCACCGTCGGAGAACCCGTCACCGTCGTGAGCAGAGCATGGAGTGCAGCGGTCCCCTCCGAGATGTCGTCCCCTCGCCGGAAGTCAGGCCCCGGCGAGAAACGGGAGCCGCGAACCGCGAGGTCGAGGCCCAGCCGCGGTCGAACGCCTCGACGAGCCAGGCTCGCCAGGAGGTCGCGCGTCGCACCGACCGACCGACGGAGTTCGAGAACCTCCTGGCGGATTCTCTCCAGCATCC
>CAYMLL010000574.1:0-2204 GCA_964390645.1 uncultured Planctomycetia bacterium
GAGACGCTGACGCAGCCGAGGACGGCGACGAAGGTGACGAGGAGGAGAGACGAGTCCTACATTCCGCAGTAGAGCCGGACGATTTCTCGACGCGCCATCAGGCTGTTTTTTTCGAGCACCGGTACGCGCTCGCAGGAACGCCGAGCAGCCGCAGGACTTGACGCTGCGTCGAGGTCAGCTCGTGCTCGAAGACTTGCACGACTAGCCCGCTCGTGGCGTCGCGCAGCTCGTGGTGCTCTGCTCGGCTGAACAGCTGTAGCACTGCGTTCGCCGTCGGGCGTCGGCAGCCGCGCTCCTCGGGGTAGATCGGTAGCTCTTCGAGCGAGTCCTTCTCCATCCCATGCCGCACTTGACGCTCGATCAGCGCCTGGACCAGTAGCGCGAGGAAGTACAGGAAGAACAGCGCCTCGATGCGACCTTCGTTCTTCAGAAACACCGGCGCGATCTCATGCACCGTTTTCGCCTGCTCGAAGCGCTTCTCGATCTCCGGTTGGCGCTTGTGAGCTTCAAGGACTTCCGCTGGAGTCAGCGAGCGATCGTTCGCCAGCAAAGGGTACATGCCGTCGCTCTCCTGGTCGAAGGCGATCGCCGCTTCATCCACCTCGTAGGACACGCCCAGTCTCTTCCGTGTCGACTTTCGATATCGAGTATCCGGGCCCGGCCGACCCGGACGCTCCTGCCGAAACTTCTCCTCGTCGATCTCATACACCCAGGGCCGGAGATACCTCGCGATCTTCAGCCTCGCGAGGATATCCGACAGCTTCTCCTCGACGTCTTCGACCTTCTTCAGACGCGGCCTCGGTCCCGCAAGCTTCGCTTGCAGATCCGCGATCTCCTGCCGCCCACGTTCGATCCTGCTCCGTCTCGAGTTGCCCTGACTCAGACGCAGGAGAGAGCTGTACACCCAGATGATCGGCCAGCTCTCGACCGATGGGATCGGGTCTCGGTAAACCCTCCACACGTCGCGGGGCCCGTCGGCTTTGCGGGGATTCGGTCGATCCCAGACAGTCTCCCAGCTGATCTTCTCATTCTGAAGGCGCTCGCGGAACTGACGGTCTTCGCTTCGTGAGCGTGGAAGCACGGTCACGAGACGCCCGCCGCTTCGGTCGATCTCCTCCATGACGTCCATGCTGCAAAGCTTGGAGTCCGCCACGTACAGGAAGTCCTTGCGGCCTGCGATCTTCGAGAGAGTCTTCCAGGTTTCCAGGTGAGTCCGTGAGTCGTTGGTGTTGCCGTCCTCACAACGGAACTGCACCGGGACATTGCCGTCCGTGCTCGTCGTCAGGATGAACAGGAGCTGCTTCAAGTCGGGACGATGATCCTTCGAATGACCGTGTCGGATTCAAGGCGCTCGCTTTCCTCGCAGAGAGCGACCGCTGGCCTCCCTGTACTGGCCGCAGAATCTTACCGTCGTCGAGTCGTTGTGGAGCTCGTCGAAGCTGACACCGAAGCGCGCGGTGGCCGTGACGACGCATGCTGTGAGCAAGCTGCCACGATCCGAATCGAAGAGGCGATCGAGAGCCCGGCCGATCTTGTCGTCGTTGAGGTTCTCGACGTCGGGCTCCGTGAGTCCGAACGCTTCTGGTGCGAAAGCCTCGACCGTCTCTTGCTGGCGGTAGATGGGCTCGCGTTCGACGAGGATCGACCGAAGCAAGACGCCGAGACCCTTGGCGTATGGAAGCGTGGCGCGCGGGCTGCGCGTGGCGACGTGCTCATCGAGAAGGCGGTCAATCCCGATCGCATCGAGGAAGTGGTTGATGATCGGCAGGGGGCCGACCCGCTCCGTCTTGAGATCGAAAGGCTCTTGCTTCGCCATCGTGGTCGTGAGCGCAACCGAGGCTCGGAAGAGTACGTCGTCGCCGAGAACTGACCTTGTCCGCGCGAGAACATGCCGAAAAGGTCAGTAGACTACAACGCGAAGTTTTTATTTTAGTCATAATAGATGATACGCATCCGACTTAGCAAAACGGCGGTTCTCAGCGACGATCGAGAGAGTTGCGCAGATGACGGCGAAACGCTACGAAAGCGTCACAGATCCCTGCGAAAGCCATTCGCGAGAACCAGTCACGTTCTCGCTGAGAGCGGCGACGAACGATCGGAAAACCACGACACCGAAAGAGCCGGCATGAGAGCCGATCGGGTAGGGAACTGTCGCGGCTCCCAGCGCCGCCGAGAAATCGAAGAGCCCTACTGCGGAAAGTAGG
>CAYMLL010000575.1:0-2134 GCA_964390645.1 uncultured Planctomycetia bacterium
GGACGCGATCGGTGTCGACGTTGATGCGCCCCGCGTTGCCAGGGGGGGCGCCGAGCGAACCGACTGTTCCGGTGCTTGAACTTCGTAGTTCAGACCCGCCGAGCAGGGCGAGCCGCTCGGCTTCGATCCGAATGGCTCCGGCATCGCCCCGGCCGAGGGTCTCGACCGCGAGGCTTGCGCCATCGCGAAGGACCACATCGCCGGCGCGCACGATGACATCGCCCGCCTGGCCCCCCTGGACAAAGCCCGGGTTGCCCGACTGCACGGCCGAAGAGCTGGCCAGGCTGCCTTCTTCGGGCGTCTCGCCCCCCCGGCCCGAGAGTTCAAGGCGCTCGGGGGCAATGAGTGTGATATCGCCCGAGGTCTGGCCGTAGGCGAAGGTGGTGACCTCGGCGCCGTCCTGGAGTTCGATCACGGGGGCTTCGAGGGTGATGGTCCCGATGTCGCCAGCCGCATCCACATCCGAGCCCAGCGTGAAAATATCCGCCGAGCCGTACTGGAGCGAATTTAAGATCGGGAAAACGTCGGTTTCGGCGCCCGTCCCCTGTAGTTCTCGAATCACTTTGCCAACGGGGGAATTTTGACGCATGTCGCCGCTTTTCGAACTTCCATGGAGCCGAATGCCGCTGGTAGCGCTCATGTAAATGTTGCCGCCGCTTTCGACGCCCACCTGGTTCAGGATGAAAATGCCCGCGCCGTTGGTGAGCCGGATCCGGTCGGCGGTCATCCTGATGTTGCCCCCGGCCGAGATGTTGCGGTTGTTGATGCGGATGGCCGAGCCGCGCTCATCGTCGGGATCGGTTCCCGAGAGCTCGATGCTGTCGGTCGCCACGAGGTCAATATTCTGGCCTACCGCGAGGATGACCGCGCCCTCCAGGAGATCGATGCCCCCGGCTTCGAGACGGATGGAGCCGGCGACCTTGCTTCGCTCGGCTAAGCAGAAGTCGTTCCCTCCGCAGAGCACCGACCCGTTCAGGACGATGCGCTGGTCGGCTCTGCCGAGAAGGCCGAAGGCCGCGGGGTGGGCCGTATCGAGCATGGGCACGTCCCTGTCCGTATCGGCCCAGAAGACCTTTTTCTCGCCGTTCGCGTCGAAATTCAGCGAGTCGGCGGTGCTCACCGCGAGCGACCCGCCCACGTTGAGGGTTGCGTCATCCCCGAAGATCACGCCCAGGGGACTGAGCCAGTAGAGGTTGGCGGCGTCGGTATTCGGACCGGTTTTCGTATCCACCGATCCTTCGATGATCGTCACGCTGTCGGGCACCCGAATCACGAAGTTCTCGGTGGGATGATCGGCGTGAAAATTCGCGGTGTCGCCGCTTTTGAGCTTGAAATCCTCAAAGCTGTGCAGGAGGTTGATCCCACTGGTGCCGCCGGGCCTCAGACCCTGAGTTTCACCGATGTCGAAGACCCCACCCACCGAGGGGACTTCCAGGGGGCCGCTCCCGAGGCTGCCATCCCGGATGAGGGTGCTGCCCGTGAGCAGGTTGTCCGCGGAGGCGGCCATTGCCCCGCAAAGCACAAGGGTCAGCCACAACACGCGTTCGAGCGAACGCAAGGGGGGCTCGGGTTTTCGCCTCGCGCCCTCAGAAGGGTTGGGACTGCTCATGGGTGTCTCTCCGGTTTTCGCGGCAATGCTTCTGCCCGGACATCCCGCGGATGGGGCCTGGGCACAGGACCTCAGCATAGGCCGCCCGCCGGGAATGCTACGTGAAGTGCTTCACAGCCTCTCGCCTTCTCCGGCCCAGGGCGAGGAGTGCCGCGATACCTACGAGCAGGGCAGTGCCTGCGGCGGGTTCGGGCACGCTCTCCGGTGCGGCCGCTACCTTGAGCGGTGGCACATAGGTGCTGGTGGAGATCAGGGTCCCACCGGGAATGCTCGGGTCGGATACATCGTAGGTGCCGCTGGGATGGATCTCGTAAATCGGGGTGACCGCCACGTTGCTGTCGGTGGCCAGGGTCGAGGTGGTGTAGACGCCGGGAGAAGTTGCCTCCACCTCCAGCAGGGTCGAGACGATGGTGACCGGCTCCTCGCGATCAGGGGGCGGGTAGAGGGGCGTTTCGAGGACGACGTTCGTGGGGGGCGTCTCGCCCGGGGGCAGGGTGGCGGGGTCGGTGGTGGAGGCGTAGAGCT
>CAYMLL010000576.1:0-2126 GCA_964390645.1 uncultured Planctomycetia bacterium
TGAGTCAGGCCCTCTATCCTCAGCACGATTCGTTCTTAGATCGGTCTCCTTTCCACTCGATTGGAACGGCGTGTCATACTGCCGTTCATGCCGTTGACCACGGAGGCGATCCTCCTCAAGGTGTTTCGCCACATGGCGAGAAAGTGGGAAGCGTGTTCCTGCAGGTTATCATCAGAGGATGTCGAACACTCTCCACCTCACCCAAGGCGCGTATGCCCGAGTCGACGACGACGTATTCGAGTGGGCGTCGAAACACTCCTGAAGCCTCCAGGCTCGCGATTCGGCTACGCCTGCCGAACCGTGAAGAAGGACGGCAAGAACCTCACGCTCTACCTTCAGCGCGCCGTCGTCGACGCAGGGCCGGACCAGGCTGTCCATTTCCGAAACAAGAGGTCGCTCGACTGCCGTCGCAAGAATCTCAAGCTCGTCCCGCGCGATCAGTGGCAGCGCCACAAGCGGCCGAAGCGGAAGCCGGAGCTGCCGAAAGTCGAACTTGATCTTCGGGCGGTGGGTGGAGGTTTTCCATTCCAAGGAGATGACTATCGCACTCCTGGACCGGCTCACGCACCGCTGCGACGTAATCGTGATGAAGGGAAAGTCGAAGCGGCACGAGGAGAGCCTCGCGCGCCAACGCGAGCGAGAAGCAAAGCGAAAGGAGGTGCCGACGACGTAGGGGGGGAACACCGGGTGAAGACGACGTCCGCGAAGGCGGACGCGGGCTGGTAGTTCGGACGGCGTCGGGACGGACGGGATCACGTCGCTCGTGCGATCGACGCCCGGCCGGCGCGGGGTCCGGCCAGCGCGCTGAATGCGCGCCGGACACCGCGGCCTTCGGCTTCCCGGCAGGGCTCGCTGATCTTCCCGCTCAGTCCCGCCGCCTCGGCGCCAAAGAACGCCGAGAGCGAAGGATGGCTCGATTCGTTCGAGCTCTTCGTCGCTGAAACCCGCCAATGTTATGCGCTGGGTGCCCCAATCGGGATGTTCGTCCTTCATCATCAAGATCGCGCGTTTGGTGATGTCGGGAAGGTGGCTCCCTCGCGGTCCGCCGCGCGGCTGATCTTCGAGCCCGGCGGGGCCGAGCTCCTTGAAGCGCTTGCGCCAAGCGTAGGGGGGGTGCTTGGAGACACCGACGAGAGCGGAGAAATCGGCGGCCGGAAGGCCGCTGCTCTCCTTCAGCGTCGTGAACATTCTCGCGGTGAACGGGTACCGGCTTTCGCCCGGTCAGGTCGTTGCCGTAGTGGCGCACAATGCACCCTTCATTTATTATTGTGTATGAGTATATTTTATGGTCGAGGGGTGACCGCTGGCTGAGGGGATTCCCCTCGGGGAAGCCGTCCCGTCTGCCTCAGGACCCTGACAAGGCTCTGCACGCGGTTGGAATCGAGCTCGGTTCGTGAAATGCGTCATGACGCGAACTCGAAACGCGTCATGACGCGAACTCGAAACGCGTCGAGAACCTTGCGGAGTTCGCGCTCGTTTGTCTTGCATTGGCGAGTTTCAGCGACGAAGAGCTCGGGCGAATCGGCCGCTTGGAGGCCGAATCGACTTCTTCAACGGGCTGTTATTCGCGGAGCAAGTCAGCGTCGACGTGCCACCCGGTCGAGTCAGTCGGCCGGCTCTCTGGATGACACGTCTTCGAGACGTTCCGATCTGCTCGAGCACCCAAAGCGCTGCCCGCTTGATCGTGCTCTGCGAGGTCCGGCGAACAGCCCCTCCTGCGATCCGCGTCCGTTGTGAAAGTGCAGGACGTTGCGAGCGGGACACCGACGAGACGCTCGGCGACCTGCTCGAGCCGACCGTTCTGAGAACGAGTGGGTCGTCACGGTAGCAGTCGAGGTCCCGCAGGCGACGCCACCCGAGAATCAAGTGGACCGTCAGCAGCAAGAGGACGCGGTGGGGTTCGTAACCCGCTGACGAACGAATGCGACAAGGCCCGAGAAGGAGGTGAGGGATTGATCTTCGAGCTGGAGCTCTGGTATCTCCCTGGTCGGGGCGTGGATCTCTTCGTTCGAAATTCTCGTGTGCTCTCCGCTTCTTTGTCGTGATGGAACCGGAGAGCGTTCTTTCTATCACGGCCGAGAAGTAAAGCGGTTGCTGCCGAGAGCCGAGTCGGCACAAGCCGTTGC
>CAYMLL010000577.1:0-2089 GCA_964390645.1 uncultured Planctomycetia bacterium
TCTTCGCCCGACGGTCTCATCGACAACCCGAATCCGGAGGCTGATCCCTTGGAGCTCGTCGAGAACGTCGTCGCCCGCTTGCTCAAGTCCCTCAAAGGTTCGGGCGTTGTGACGCGATTCCGTCTCCCACGAGCCCTCTGCGCCGATGGACGGCCTCTGCCCGGACGAACCGGTCGCGGAAAGAACCCCGCGCCGAGGAGAGCCTTCTGCGACGACAGAGCTCTGTTCATCGCGAATGTGCGCAAGAAGTCGGCCGGCCCCGACGTCCGTGAAGAGGCGAACGGGCCCACCGAAGGGCTGGAAAGTATTATGGGTTTCCCTGATCGTAGCAACCAGGAGGGACGGGCCATGAAGCCGACCGTCGCAACCCGCGGGCTCCCGCTCGCCGTGTTTCTCGCCGCCACGCTGTGCATCTCCACACCCGCGGCCCACGCCGGTAGTCCAGGTGTCGATGGTGCTCTCGTCAACGGCGACACGAACTGTAGCGGCACTCGTGACATAACCGATGCGGTCCTGCTGCTAAACTGGCTGTTCCTGGGTGGGAACAGACCGTGCGCGTTGGCGGACACGCCCCACCTGGTCGAGCGGGTGGCGGAGCTGGAGGCGGACGTCGCCGAGCGTGATGCGACCCTCGCCGAGCGTGATGCGGCCCTCGGCGATGCGCAGGCCGAGATCGCCCGGCTCGACGCAGAACTGCAGAGCACACGCGCCACGTTGGCTGCGGCGGAGGAGAGGATCGCAGAGTTGGGGGTGCCCGGCTGTACGGACCCCGAGGCAGCGAATTACGATTCGTGCGCCAACGTGGATGACGAGGGTTGCGAGTACCCTGGCTGTACGGACCCGGAGGCGGAGAACTTCGATCCTGAGGCGAATGTGGACGACGGCAGCTGCTGCTTCTCCGATGACGGGTGCCCCGACGTCGACGGTTTCACCTATCTGCACCAGAATGCCCAGGGCTATCCCGAATACTCGCACGACCAGACGGGAATCGTTCTAGTGCTTCTTCCGGGCGGCGACTTCGAGATGGGGAGCCCCGAGGACGAGCCTAACCGACAAGGCAGGGAGGGGCCGGTCCATACGGTGACCCTGAGCCCGTTCCTCATCGCGAAGTACGAGTGCACGCAGGCTCAGTACGCCCAGGTGATGGCGGGGCATCCGACCTTGGATCCGACCCCGTCATACTTCACCGGCGATGATCAGCGGCCGGTGGAGCGGGTTTCCTGGAATGATATTGCCGGCGCGGACGGCTTCCTGGCCCGTACCGCGCTCGAGCTTCCGAGCGAGGCGCAGTGGGAGTACGCGGCGCGTGGCGGGACGCGCACGGCGTTCAGCTTCGGCGACGAGTGCAATCAGTGGAGCTGCCGCAATTCCTGCTCCGCCGCAGACGAACACATGTGGCACTGCGGCAATGCCGGACGCACCACGCACCCCGTGGGCGAGAAGCTGCCGAATCCCTTCGGCCTTCACGACGTGCACGGCAATGTCGGGGAGTGGTGCGAAGATTTCTATGACGCGAACTTCTACGGCACTCCCGAGGCTGCCGGTCCGGATCCGGTCTCCACTTCGGGCTCCGGGCTCCGCGTCTACCGCGGCGGCAGCTGGTACGACATCGCCAGGTCCTGTCGTTCGGCGAACCGCGACGGGAGCCACCCGGGCTTCCGCGGCATCAACTTCGGTTTTCGCCCCCTCAGGCCGTTACCTTAGGTCTTTCTTACCCTCTTACCCTCGGCCCCGGCCGCCGCCCGCGTGCGTCCGCCGCGGGGGTGCGGCCCGCGTGACGAGCGTTGCTTCATCGCGGTCGCCCCATCGACTACGATGACGTTGGGAGCAAGCACGTCCGACATGCCCGTCGGTCGTCGTCCCGCAGCAGCTCGGCGAGTCGAGCCCGCTCGTCTGGCGACAGCTTCCGGAGTGCCTCGGCGAGTTCCGAGACGCGATCCGATCGACCGGATTCTGTTTCGCTGGTGCAAGCAGCGGTGCAAGCGTCGTCGGGCGACTCCGTAAGCCCTTGCTCCTGAACTGTCTTCTGATCCGTACACGACGGATTCATAACCCGCAGGTCGGCAGTTCAAGTCTGCCCTCCGCTACC
>CAYMLL010000578.1:0-2063 GCA_964390645.1 uncultured Planctomycetia bacterium
GGTGTCATCGAGCTGCGGCTGGCTCGAGCTCGGATCGAGCGGGTTGGAGCCCTGACGCAACTCGGTGCCGTCCTCGACACCGTCCCCGTCGGTGTCCGGGTCATGGGGATCGGTGCCGAGCATGACCTCGTCCAGGAGGGGCAGGTCGTCGTTGTCATCGTCGCTCGTCGGGGGATTGAAGCTGCCCGGGTCGAGTCCGATCCTCGCCTCGAAGGAATCGACGATGAGGTCGCCGTCGGAGTCGATATCGCGAATCACAAACTGCTGCAGCCCCAGATCCTCACCGTTTCCGACGTAGACGAACGCCACCGCCGGTAACGACTCCAGGGGGCTTGGCGTGCCGTGGATCTCGAGTAGACCTTCCGCGGAAACCGTCACGAAGTCGTCTTCCGGGTCCGCCGCGATGGGGGTGGCGAAGTAAAACGTTCCGGCCTCCGCGGACGTGATGTCCGCAGCACCACGAGTCACGTTGATCTGGAGCTCACCGCCGACATCGAGAAAGAACGGCGCCTCCGGACTGACGGAGATCTCGAACTCCGGGGAGATGACCTCGCGCACGGACAGATCGGCTTCCGTCGGCATGGGCGGCAGGTCAGGAAGGCCGGCGGCACCTCCGCCCGGCGCTCCGCCCGGCGCTCCACCACCGCTCGGACAGTTCCATTGCGCCACCTCCCGGATGCCCGCGGCAAACCAGGGCACGAGAGCCGCAGAGACCAGCTTTCCAAGAAGGGACAAGTCCGGGTTTGCCCAGATGCATGGAACCAGGGTTCCGTTGAGGAACCGGTTGTGCTGAGCGTCATTGATCTTGTGGCAGTTCCTCCTCCAGCTGGGGTAGAGCTCGTCCCAGCCATGGAACGCCCCGTCGACGAAGAAGCACAGGTCACCGAAGTGGAACTCCGGGTCGGGATCCACCCACCACGGGGTAGACGACGGTATTCGTTGACAGATTCCCTCGAGAGGTCCACGCCGCCACTGCCGGTTCCTGGCGATGTCGATGATCGTGTCCCGCTGCCACTGGGGCGTGTTGGGTTGGCATAGGCTGTTAGCCAGACAGGAAAGCTGGCAGTTCAGCGCCCCGGCTCCGCTTCCTGTGGTCTGATTGCACTGGTCGTTCAGCGCGTCCTTCGCCTCATCGCAGGTGTCGATCTCACAGTCTCCCGTCGATTCGTACGGCGGGCAGTTGCATGCCCAGCCCGCCTTGCGGATGCCGACGCCCGGATCGCTCAGGATCGACGCGCCGTCGGGGGTCACCTGGCCAGAGGCGACGATCTCGAAGCGGCCCGTGTCGTGGTCGAAGCTCAAGAAGAACGCCGCCGCGCCCGGCGGCAGCGCCGACATGTTCGGATAGGTCACCTCGATCGGCGGGTCGAACGTCGCGTCCGCGGGCTGCAGCGTCCACGCGAAAGGCGGCGCCGCGCCATCGGGCATCGACATCGGCACGTCGTCGTGATGGACCTGATTCAGCGACAACGTCATCGGCTCACCTGGCGTCGGCTGGCTACCGTCGGGTCGGCGTACCGAGCCCGCCTTCACCACCATGCGCAGCCCCTCGACTCCCGCGACCGTGAGCTCGACGTCCTCGGTGCCGTCGTAAGAGCGCGCGTTGACGGGATCGAGACAGGGCAACAGGACCGGGGCGGCCAGCGTGTTCCGGGCGTTCGGCACGATCACGACGTCGTAGGACAGCGCCGGAAAGCTACCGACGGGAATCTCGCGACCGCCGACGTGCGTAGCCTCCATGCCGTAGACGAAGGCTCTCGCGGGCCCGCTGGCGGAGAGATCGTCGAAGGAGAAGCGTCCCTCGGCGTCGGTGCTTGCCACCAGCAGGGGCTGCGCAGGAAGAAGCAGCGTGCACGACGCACCCTCTATGGGCTGGCGACTGTTGTCGAGCACGAGGCCCGAGAAGCTCGTCGGCTCGCTCTCATGGCGCGCCACCGCGAAGCTCACGAAGGTCGCCGGGCGGCCGGGGTTGCCGGGAAAGCTCGCCTCGACCAGCTGGTTCCCCGCCACGTGCCCGAGGCGAAACGCGACCCCGGCGTGGCCCGTCACCGTCGTCTCGACCC
>CAYMLL010000579.1:0-2056 GCA_964390645.1 uncultured Planctomycetia bacterium
GGGCGGAGGGGTGGGTTGCATCTCGATGCATGGGGCGTGGAGTGCAGCGAGGACGGCAACGGCACGAGGTTCGTGAGAAGACGACCGTCGACGGGCGGAGGGCGGCGCCTCGTCGTCTGCGCCGCCTCGATCAATCTCGAGCACGAAGGTGTGGTGTCGCAGGACGACGAGCCGATCGACGGCTGGCAGGGCTGGAACTTCCACCGGCTTCTCGGGCCGGGGCCCCTGGAAGCGGCGCTCGCGTCTGAGCCGTTCGATCTCGAGATCCGACGGCTGGACCTCGGTTGGTGGCTCGCGCGTCAAAACGTGGACACTCCGCCGCTCAGGATCGAGGCGCGGGATGTCCGTGTGAGCGGGTCGTTGACGAGGCTCTCGGTGACGGCGGCGCTGACCGCGTGCGGGTGGTGGGATACGGGCAGCGTTGTCATCGTCGGGCCCGTGGCAGGCCGCTGGCGCGTCACCGGTGAGCTCTTGAACTTCCGCGCCGGGCGGGACTGGCTGGCGCTTCTCCCGGCGGGGCATGCCGAGTTGTGGCGTTCGATCGACCCGCAGGGGTCGAGCACGCTGGAGCTTCGCGAGCTATCACTCGGGCCGACGGACGGAGCGGCAGTCGGCGACTCGAGTGAGGTGCTCGACTTGCTCTGGCGACACCATGACACGACGATGCGTCTGCCGGTCGTCGACGTCGCGATGAGCGCGGTCAGGGGCGTCTGGCACGTCACCGAGGACGGCGTCGCCTGGGGCGCGGACGCGGCTCAGCCACCCACCCGGTGCGAGGTGTGGGGGCAGCCGTGTCGGCTCTCCGGGCGCCTGGGCACGGACGGTCAAGGGAAGCTGCGCGTGGAGATAGTCAACGGCGCGATCTCCACGCTGCAGGGGGTGGTGACGGGGTCGGCTCTGGCGTGGCTCGTGCGCGCGGCGCGGGCGAGCGGCTCGATCGAGGGCTCGTGGACGCTCCGTTACGGAAACGACGCGAGCCCGCTGTGGACTTCGGCGTTGACGCTGGCGCACATCACCTTCGCGAGCTTGCGAGCGCTGAGCTGTGAGACGGTCGAGATCGAGAGCGCGGGGACTCGAGTGCGGGACGCGGAGGACGGCACGAGCGGAGGAGAGGGACGGTTGTGGATCACCGGGCTCGACTGGGATGGAATCGGGCGCTTCGGCGGCGGGGTCGACATCGGCTGGGACGGCTCACGGCTGCGCTTCGATCTCGACGACGTGACGCTCACGGCGGCGGCTGCGAAGGAGAAGACGGCGGCGACGAGGGGAACGTCGGGCGAGGCGGTCTCGCCTGCGGTGCCCCGAAAGACGGACACCCGGCCGGGCCGGGTCGACGGCTGGCTCGAGAGAACGCGCGACGGTGGTCACTGGAGAGTCGACCTCCGGTGGACGGAAGTCCCCCTGGTGACGAAGATCCTTCGCGCCGCTGCGGTGAGCGGCGAGTTTCGCACGACGCCGCAGAGACCGACCGGAGCCTTGTCGGCGATCGGCACCGGTACGCTCCGTCTCGGCCGGGGAACGGTGCCTGCCGGTGTCGTCGCTCCGGCTTCGTGGGAGTTCGAGCGGGGCGAGTGCGAGTGGGAGTGGGAGTGGGAGGAAGGAGGGATAAGGATACGGCGGCTGGAGCTGTTCGCGAGGGAGGCGGACGCAAGCGACAGCGGCCTTCCCCCTGAGCAAGAGAATGGAGAGACTGGCGTCGAGGAACCCGGCGCCGTTGACGCGCTGCGCGCGGAGGGAACGATCGGCTTCGACGGCGCGGTCGACATCGTCTGCAAGCCGGTGTTCCGCGCGGGTCGTCAGCGCTCGACCACACCGATGCCGGAGACTTCTCCGCCGGGCGAGCAGGTCCGGAATGACGACCGTCGGGACGACGACGCAGCGGCGGCCCAGGGGCGGCGCGCGTGCCGGATCACCGGTTTTCTCGGGGCCCCCGACTCGCGCCGGATCCGCCCCGGCGATCCGGCCTTTCGCGGAGCGCGCGCGACGCTCAGGGGTCGCTGACGGGCAAACCGGCGAGGCCGACGATTTCGGCCACCCCGGTTGCCCCGCACTGATC
>CAYMLL010000580.1:0-2047 GCA_964390645.1 uncultured Planctomycetia bacterium
CCGACGTTCACCTCGTCGAGCGCGACGCGAGTCGCGGTGGCTGCGGTGGTGCTCGCGAAGGCGGGGCCCGGGGGAGCGGCGCCCGAGGCTCCCTCCGGTCTCGCAGGGACTCCGATCTCGTCATCCGAGATCGAGTTGTCATGGATTGACAGCTCCAGTAACGAGACCGGGTTCGTGATCGAGAGGTCAACAGCTGGCAGCGCGGGCCCCTTCACCGAGCTGATCGATCTCCCGGCCGACACCCAGAGCTACCGCAACAATGGACTGCTCTGCGAAACGCGGTACTGGTACAGAGTCCATGCCGTGAACGGGACAGTCGCTTCGAGCAGCTCCAACATCGATGCTGCCACGACCCTCGCTCAAGATCCGGGGCTGGAGTTGTTCTCCATCATGGTCTTGCCCGACACCCAGAAGTACGCAGAGAGCTTTCCGGCCATATTCACGGCTCAGACCCAGTGGATTGTCGATCAAAAAGCGCTGTTCAATGCCAACCCGAACGATCCGGACCTCATCGCGAAGAACATCGCTTTTACCACTCAACCAGGAGACTGCGTCGAAACGGCCAGTCAGATTCTCGAATGGCAGCGAGCCGACGCCGCCTTCAGCCTCCTCGAGGACCCCGAGACCACAGGTGAGACCGATGGCGCTGCATATGGAATCGCTGTCGGGAATCATGATCAATCCCCGCTGGCGACCCCTGATCCGCAGACGACCACGGCGAACTACAACAGCTTCTTCGGGGAGAGCCGCTTCCTGGGCAGGGCCTATTACGGTGGTAACGACGATGCTGCGAATGGCCATGACCATGACAATCACTTTGAGCTGTTCGATGCCGGCGGTCTGAAGTTCATCATCGTCCATATCGAATATGATTCATCCGGTCCGGACCAGGATGTGCTCGATTGGCTCAAGGACGTCATCGAAGTCCAGTTCCCTGATCGATGGTCGATTGTAGTCAGTCACCATCTGCTCGGAACGGGATTCGACGCCGCGTTCAGCTCCCAGGGACAGCGGATCTACGACACTCTCGAGTCCTCCCCCAGTCTGTTCCTCATGCTCGGTGGCCACGTGGCGGGTGAAGGCCAGCGAGCTGAGACTCGCCAGGGGCTCGTGGATGTGAATGTGTTGCTCGCCGACTATCAAACCCGTACGAACGGCGGCGATGGATGGTTGAGAGTCCTGGAGTTCCAGCCCGATAATCCTGGATTCATCATCAACGTCAAGACGTACCGGGTGCCCCACAGCGGCAATCCGGGAGCGTTCGAGACCGACGCTGACAGCCAGTTCAGTCTGTCGTTCCCCGCAACGGGTCCACCGCCCCTTCCACCGACCGTCCCACCGACCATCGTTCAGGGCCCGGTGGATCAGACGGTTACCGAAGGTGATCCGGCGACATTCTCCGTGGTAGCCGGCGGCGACTTGCCCTTGAGCTACCAGTGGCGCCGCGACGGCACGGACATTCCCGGTGTCACCGGTTCCGGCTTCACGCTCGATCCCACGACATCGAGTGACTCCGGCAGCCTCTTCGATGTCGTCGTCTCCAATTCCGTCGGCAGTGTGACAAGCAATACCGCCACCCTGACGGTAACGGCCACGGGAGGCGACGAGCCGCCGGTGCTCGGTAACAACACCCTGACGATCAGCGAGGGAGGCACGTTGGTGCTGGGGGCGGCGAACCTCTCGGCCACGGATATCGATACCGATGACACGACGCTGACCTTCACGGTGTCGTTCGTGTCGAACGGTCAGTTCGAGCTCGTGGGTACGGCCGGGCCCATCGTCAGCTTCACCCAGGCGGAGCTCACCAACCCCGGGATCCGGTTCGTGCATGACGGCACCGAGCAGGCGCCGAGCTACTCGGTGTCGGTGAACGACGCGACGCAAACGGTCGGGCCGTCGGCGGCGACGATCAACTTCAGCAATGTGGACGACGACCCACCGCTGCCCGACCCGATGACCTGGGCCGTGGCGCCCGCTGCGAGCGGCTCGACGTCGATCTCTATGACGGCCACCACGGCGTTGGACGTCAGTGGGGTGGAGTACCTCT
>CAYMLL010000581.1:0-2025 GCA_964390645.1 uncultured Planctomycetia bacterium
CGGATCTCGACGCCTACGCCGGGCGATTCGTTCTCTCGATCAAGAGCGAGCGCCTGAACTGGCAGAGATCGACCTGAGCGGCGACGTGTTCATCGCTAGCGACACTCACGCACCAACGCCGGAGCGCGATCCGTCTCACCGCCTTCACCACGCACTCGCATCGAGACCGTTCTCTCAGGCGGCGACGCGGGGCGCGGCGAAGCCGGACCAGCCGGGCGCAGAAAAACCTCGGCTACCTCGGGACACACGGGCGCCGATCATCTACGGTAGTTGAGCCATGTATACTCCCGACTCCCGTCTTCCCGACAACGACCGGCCCCGGCGCGGTCTGTTTGCTCGCTTCCTCGATCTCGTCGAGTGGCTGGGCAATCTCTTACCCCATCCGGTCACGCTGTTCGCGCTGATCTGCGTGGGCATCCTCCTCTTGTCCGGTGTCGCCGGCTATTTCGAATGGCAGGTGGACGATCCGCGTCCCGAGGGCGCCAAGGGGCGCACGCCGGATGGCGTCATTCGCGCTGTCAGTCTCCTGAATCCCGAAGGTCTGCGACGCACCGGCATGGGCCTGGTGACGAACTTCACCGGCTTCGCTCCCCTGGGGACGGTACTGGTCGCGATGCTCGGCGTGGGGGTGGCCGAGCGTTCGGGGTTGCTCGGCGCGGCGATTCGCTCTC
Organism: uncultured Planctomycetia bacterium; assembly: GCA_964390645.1. Taxonomy (GTDB): domain Bacteria; phylum Planctomycetota; class UBA8108; order UBA8108; family UBA8108; genus CAYMLL01. The sequence goes on from CAYMLL010000581.1 coordinate 672, forward strand.
TCGTGCTCGACGCTCCGCGCAACTTGCTGACGATGGCGATCGTATTTGCGGCCGTGGTTTCCAACACCGCCTCCGAGATGGGCTATGTCGTGCTCATTCCCCTCGCCGCCGTCATCTTTCACTCGGTGGGTCGCAACCCGCTCGTCGGCCTGGCCGCAGCGTTTGCCGGTGTGTCGGGAGGCTACTCGGCGAACATCTTGATCGGGACGGTGGATCCGCTCCTCTCCGGCATCACGACCGAGTCGGCGAAGTTGATCGATCCCTCCTACGCGCAGGGTGAGAAGAACGAGATCCTCCCGACTGCGAACTACTACTTCATGTGCGTCAGTACGATTCTGATCACCATCATCGGTACGCTGGTGACGACGCGCATCGTCGAGCCCAAGCTCGGCAAGTACGACCCCGATCGTGCGGAGGAGGGCATCGGCGACGCGGCCAAGGACATGGGAGCGCTGTCAGCGAAAGAAAAGCGCGGCCTCAAGCTGGCTGCCCTGACCGTGCTGCTGATGATCGGCGGCTTATTGGCGCTGACGTTGCCCGAGAGCGGCTGGCTCCGCGACCCCGCCGAAAACGAGACCCTCGTCCAGGACTTGCGCCCGATGCTGAAGAGCGTCGTCGCCCTGATCTTCGTCTTCTTCGTGGTCCCGGGTGTAGTCTACGGGCGCGTGACCGGCTCGATGAAGACTGACCGCGACGTGATCGACGGCATGGCCAAGGCGATCAGCTCGCTGGGGCTCTACCTCGTCCTCGTGTTCTTCGCTGCCCAGTTCGTCGCATTTTTCAACTGGACGAACCTCGGCGCCATCACGGCGGTGGTTGGCGCTGATCTTCTCAGGGAGTGGAATCTCACCGGCCCCGCGGTCTTCATACCGTTCATCTTGATGTGCTGTTGTGTCAACTTGATGCTGGGCAGCGCCTCGGCTCAATGGGCGATCACAGCACCGATTTTCGTTCCGATGCTGATGAGCGTCGGCTACAGCCCACAAGTCATCCAGGCCGCCTATCGCATCGGAGATTCGACGACGAACATCATCACGCCGATGATGAGCTACTTCGGACTGATCCTGGCCTTCGCGATGCGCTACGACAAGAAGATCGGAATCGGCACACTCATCTCGATGATGATTCCCTACTCGATCGCATACCTGCTCGGCTGGATCGTCCTCTTCTTTCTGTGGGTCTTCGCCCTCGGTCTGCCGGTGGGTCCGGGTACTCCGACGTACTACACGCCTTGACGATGGCGGGCTCGGGTGGGCAGGGCGTTGTCGCATGGCTCCTCACGACACGACTGCCCTACCGGCTGCCCAGTCAATTCCGAATCGGCTCCGATCGCGATGCTCCGAGAGCGAGCATT
>CAYMLL010000582.1:0-2019 GCA_964390645.1 uncultured Planctomycetia bacterium
GATCTCCAGCCGGTCGAGCAGTCCGGATGGCTCCGGCCGCCAGGCGTCAGAGCAGAGCGGCTCGACCGCGCGCGTGGAGTCGCGCGGCATCAGCCAGCGCGAGGCACGACTTCTGGCACGGCTCGAGGAGCGCGAGAGGCAGCTCGAGCTCACGCGGTCACAGATCGGGGATCTGCGCGATCTTCAGCGCCGGCTCGAGGAGGCCCTTCAACAGGGTCGCGAAAAGCGCGCGACGGCAAGACCGGCCGACGGCGAGCCGGGCGCCGACGAATGGAGCCAGGGGGGCCCGTCCGCGGTGCAGCTCGTCGAGACACGCGAGGCGATCGCCCGGCTGGTGCGTCGCGAGAGCGACATCCGCGGCGACCTCGAGCAGCTCAAGGTTCACCCGCTTGACGGTGTCGACGACCCGGCCGTGGCGCGCTCGATCGCCCGACGCCGCGAGACCGTCGACGGCGGGCGCACCGGCCGCATCGGCGGGCGCATCGAGGACATCGAGGACGACCCGGAAATCGACGACGAGCTCGGCAGCTCGCGAGGCACGACCGTCGTCGAGAAGGTCCCGCAGCGTACACAGCTGTCGGGGGCGCAATACAACGACCTCGTCGACCGGCTGAAGGAGACCGTCGGCAACTACGGCCTGCCGTCGGCGTCGCCGGAAGACCTCGAGCCCGACCTGACGGCACTGCTAGAGAGCGAGGGTGAGCTCAGCGCTCGCGGCCTCGTCGCGGTCTTCGAGTACTCCCAGAAGCTCGAGCGGGACATGAGCTCGACCGTGTCGATGCTGCAGAGGCGTGTCGAGGGGCTGCTGGCGCAGGCCGGCGGTCGACAGGGAGGCAAGAAGGGCCGGGGCTACGGCAAGTCCGAAGGCGGCGAGAGCTACTACCGCCCGCAGCGCCACAGCCAGCACCTCGAGCAGCTGCAGCGCCTCCTGGAGCTCTCGGACAAGAAGATCCAGATCAAGAAGCAGCAGCGCGTGCGGCTCGAGGCCTTCCAGGGGAGGCTCGGCGAGGCCTTCGCCGCGCTCACCCGGACCGAGGCGACCCTGCAGCTCGTCAAGACCTTCGGCAAGAGCCGCGAGAACGCGCACCTGCGACGTCACATCTGCGGCTCCTTCGCGCGGAGCCACGCGCTCCAGGCGGTTCCCGCCCTGATCAAGGCGCTGCGGGTCAAGGACACCCGGCTGAAGTCGACCGTGCACCGGACGCTGGTGACCATCGCCGGCAAGGACCTCGGGGACGCGGTCGGCCCCTGGAACGACTGGTACCGGTCCGAGACGGACGGCTGACTCCCGGGCAGAATTCTCTCGACGGCACGGGTTCTGACGCGTAGGTTGAGGGAAAATCCATCAGTTCTCTCGGACCCGCTCCGGAGCTATCGGAGTGGCGGGTGCTAACAACGGAGAATCGACCATGACACGCAAGCTGATCGTGACAGCCTTCGCCGTCTTCCTCTTCGCGGGAAGCGTCTCGGCGCAGGATACGATAACGCGATATCTCACCGGCGAGCAGGTGAAGACCCGGACCGAGGCCTTGATGAAGGACATTCCGTGGGTCAACAACCTCGACGAGCTCAAGGCGAAGGCCCGGCAGGAGAACAAGCTGATCTTCTGGATGCAGATCGTCGGCGACCTCGACGGCGGCTTGTGAAGTGCCGGCCACACCCTGAGAGCCGTGACGCTCTCTGACGACAAGGTCATCCGCCAGATCAACCACACCTTTGTCAGCGGCTGGCAGAACATCATCGGCAAGAAGAGCTACGCCGGCTCCTCGTACAAGCACCTGCCGACGTGGGCCGCCAAGACGGTCAACTCCTGCTCGGGCCACCACAACGTCCAGATGTTCTTCATGACCACGGAAGGCAAGGTCCTCCACTGCCTGCCGGGGTACTGGAGCCCGAAGGACTTCCTCGAGCAGGTGCAGTTCGCGGTCAAGCTCGCGAAGGTCCACTACTCGAAGCGGCTCACCAACGCCGAGCGCAACGAGAAGTTCCTCGACATGCACCTGCAGAAGGCCTACGGCC
>CAYMLL010000583.1:0-1692 GCA_964390645.1 uncultured Planctomycetia bacterium
CCTGCTTCGAATGCGTCTTGCCGGGATTCTCGTCTTCCGGGTACGGGCCCCCGTCCGCTGCGGGCCGGACACAACGACAAGAACCCGCGTGCGGCAGGTCTCCTGTCGACCTGTCGCCCGCGGGTCCTCGTCGTCGTCGCCGCGCCGCCGTCGCCGGTCGCGCTCAGCAGCTGGTGTAGGTGTCGCAGCTCAGCGGCGGGCTCCCCGCCGGGTCGGGGCCGCAGTCGAGCGGACCGGGATCGGCCGACTCAGAGCCGCCGAGAAAGAGCCACATGAGGGTCCCGATCGGGTCGGCGATGTCCACCTCCCCGTCGTCGTTGTAGTCGGCGGCTTCCAGGCAGCCCGGGGGTGGCCCACCCAGGAAGAGAAAGCCGATCACGAACCTCGCGTCGGAGACGTCGACCTCGCCGTCGTCGTTGGCGTCGCCACGGCGGAACCGGGGCGGCGGATCGACCCTGGTGACGGTGATCTCCACCGTCGTCGCATCGGAGCTGTCCCGCGGCTGTCCGTCGTCCACGACCAGCTCGTAGATGTACACCCCCTCCCGTGTCACGGTGACGCGCGCCGTCTCCGCGTCCGCGTCGTGGAGGGTGTCTCCCGGCGAACCGGAGAGCTTCTTCCAGGTGAACGAGAGGCCCTGGGTGCCGCCGTCGCCGTCATCGGAGCACGAGCCGTCGAGTGTCAACACCGCGCTGTCGCCGGAGAGCGCCAGCGGGTTCGACTCCACCGACGCGCAGGCTGTCGGAGGGTGGTTCGTGGGCACCGTCACGAGCGCGATGCCAAAAGGCTCCCAGCCGGCCGGGGTGCGGCAGACCAGCGACTGCTCGCCCGATCCGGGATCGACCGCGACGATGATACCCTCCAGGTTGGTGACGTAGATGGTCCCGTCGGGGGCCACGACGATGCCCTTCGAGTTGCCGAGGAGCCCGCCGTGCGAGACGACTTCCGGATCGCCACCGCCGGGACCGTAGCGCAGCAGCACACCGCGTCCGCCACCCGCGCAGTTGATGGAGGTGACCAGGATGTTGCCGTCCGGGTCGATGGCGAGGCCCGACACGTACCTCAGCTGCCATTCGCACCGCGGCTCCGGGTCGCAGGGATAGCAGGCGAGGACCGACAGGCTGCCGGACCGCGGGTGGATGCGAACGATGGTGTGGGGGCGTGTCGTCGTCTGCGGTCCGGACGATGAGACGACGATGTGGCCGTCGGCCTCGACCGCGATTCCATTCACGTTGTCCAGCGGCTTGACCGCGTCCGGGGCCGCCGAGGGGTTCTCGGCGACGATCGACTGGGCGCCGGTCGTCGGGTCGACGCGAACGACGCGCCCGCGATCTCCGACCACGAGCTGCCCGTCGGCCTCGACCGCGATGCACTTGGGGTTCGCCAGGTAGCTGGGCTCGGAGTGCAGGTGGGACGCGATGACGGTCACGCCGCCGCCCGACGGATCGACGCGGCCGACGGCGGCCCGGCCGTTGAAGCCGTGCTGAGTGGTGACGTAGATGAAGCCGTCGGCGGCCTGGACGACGCCCAGGGTCTGGTACAGGTCCGACCAGCCGGGCAAGACCCTCGTCTCTCCCGAGGTGGGGTCGATCTGCATCACTCCCTGCGGGCCGCCCACACCCGCAGACGTGACCAGCAGGTCGCCCTAAAAAAAACATTAGGACACCAAAAAACCCCCCCCCCCCCCCCCCC
>CAYMLL010000583.1:1702-2006 GCA_964390645.1 uncultured Planctomycetia bacterium
GATCTCGAGCGTTTCGCGCTCGAGATCGCCGCCGCCGCGCCCCGCGGCGAACGACAGGAGGACGTGGCCGACGAGAGCCGCGCCCTGTCGGACGGTGAAGGTGACGCCGGGTGCGAATCGGTGCCGGTGCGAAGGGTGCATGTGCCGTCTCCTTGTAGAGGGTGGTGGTACGAGTCTCGGGGCTGCCGGGGGCGACCCCGAAGAGTGGCCGTCTACCGGTACCGCGCAGAACGCGCCCGGGACTCGCAGGGAATCCGGAGTTTTTTTTGCGGAGAGGCGGCGGGAGGGGCATTGCACTCACGCG
>CAYMLL010000584.1:0-2006 GCA_964390645.1 uncultured Planctomycetia bacterium
CCCGCTCGGGGGGGGGCCCGGCGGGCAACGGCGCGGCCCCGGGGGCGGATCAGTTTACCCCGCCAGGGGGGCCGCTGCGGCTCCAGCCCCGCTTCGAGCAGCCGCGTGGCGACGAAGCGGTCGATCTCGTTGAGCCCCCACGGTTGCTGTTCGGGCAGGGGACGCTTCTTCGGCTCCTCGAACGCCCAGTGCTTCTCGTAGGCCGCCCCGTCCAGGATCCACTGCCGCAGGATGCTCTTCTCGTGATCCGTCAGCGGCTCTGCCTCGTCCGCCGGCGGCATCACGACGTCCCCGTCGGCGGCGAAGATCCGGGAAATCAGCGCGCTGCGATCCAGGTCGCCGGGAACGATGGCGCGGACGCCCTTGCGTTCGGCGTAAGCTCGCTCCTGCACGTCCAGCCTCAACCCGGCCTTGCGCCCGGCGCGGTCGGCGCCATGACAGGCAAAGCACTTGCGGGAGAGGATCGGCAGCACGTGTTCGTTGTAGCCCACCTGCGCCGGAGCCACCCTCTCGCCACCCGGTACCCGGGCGGTCGGCACCCAGGTGACCGGCAGCCAGACGGCAAGTATCAGGATCCGGTGCATCATCGGCACGAACTCGACGCGTGAAGATCCGCGAGAAAGGAGCGACTCCGTGTTGTCGAATCCGCTTGTCGGAGCGCGCTCCGTCGTCGGAGCCCAGGAGACCCCGAACAGTCCCCAGTGTACGGCATCCATCGGATGCAAAGTAAGCGTACGCTTGGCCCCTCACCCGCACCGGCGTTGTCGCACGATGCTTCGGGACGCAACGGTCCTACCCGATGCGCGGTCGGTTGTGGGTCTGACTTCAATCGCGATGCGCCGAGCTCGAGATCTCGATTCAGCACGTTTGTGGCGAGTTCGGCATCCGTCGCCTGCGCGGGTCATATCCACCCGGTACGATGTCATCGTGAAAGGGTTCACCAAGAGCCGCAAGGAAGAGGGACGGAATATCAAGCCGATCATCGCGACGCAGGGATCCGGTCTGGCGAATCCGACCGAGCTCGAGTCCAGATCACACCAGCGGGCGACGCCGGTGTCGCGCTCCGGGGCCGTCGTCGACCTGGGCGTACTCCTTCTCGTTGTCGGTTCTTGTTTGAACTCTTGACTCTCTGCACCGTTCTCTGGATCCTGTGGCCGTCTTGGTGAGTCAGGGTCTGACTTCGAGTGGGGCGAGAGGTCATTCTGGGCGTGGAAAGCTGTCGTGGTGGGCTCTCCACCGGGATCGAGCCGGGGACGACAGTTCGTGGAGATCGAGGCGGCGGGAGTTCCCCATGCAACAATTGCCATTCATCTGGCGACGTCGGTCGTATTGTCTCCAGGGCCAAGCAGAGACAACCCTGCTTGCGAACGTTGTTCTCGGCGGCCTGTTGCTGCTGACCACGTCTCTGGGAGCGGACGAGGTCGTCCGCGGCCCGTATCTGCAAAACGGCACACCCACGAGTGTCGTCGTGCAGTGGAGCACCGATGTCCCCACGAACAGCCGGGTGGAGTACGGCGCCGCTCCCACGAGCTTGACCGACTCCGTTGAGGGCTCTCCGCTGACGACCGACCACATCGTCACACTCTCGGGCCTGACAGCGAACACGACCTACTACTACTCGGTGGGCTCGTCCACACAGGTGCTCGCCGGCGGTGACAGCCAGCACTTCTTCCTGACCGCTCCGGAGGTCGGGACGCCGAAGCCGACGCGTGTCTGGGTGCTCGGTGACAGCGGCACCGCCGACGCGAATGCCAGGGCGGTCCGCGACGGCTATCAGTCCTTCACGAGCACGACCCACACCGACCTCTGGCTGATGCTGGGGGACAATGCCTACGACGTCGGCTCTCAGGCGGAGTATCAGAGCGCGGTGTTCGATATGTACCCGAGCATGCTGCGCAAGAGCGTTCTGTGGTCGACGCTCGGTAATCACGATAGCGCCTCCGCGGACTCCGCGAACAACATCGGGCCCTACTTCGACATCTTCACGTTCGCTACCGACGGTTCCT
>CAYMLL010000585.1:0-1998 GCA_964390645.1 uncultured Planctomycetia bacterium
CGATGTTGACGCCCGCCTGCTTCGCGAGAAGCTCCAGGACGACCTTGATGTCGGCATCCTGAAACTCCATCGAAATCGTCGTCGGCTGCATGAAGCGGATCAGCCGATCGCTGCGCTCGACGATCTTGCAATTCGTCTGCTGCGCGATCACCTCGAGAGCGTCTCGCCAGCCGACCTTGTCGAAAGTCGCGGTGACGGTCTCGGTGACCGTCGAGTCGGCTATGACGTTGACGCCGATCTTGCTCGAGATGAACCTGAGGACGTCGTGGAGATCCTTGTCCTTGAAGTCGAAGCTGATGTACTCCGAGGAGCCAGGTACCTGTGGATCCGAGTTCGAGAAGTACGCCTCGAGTCCTCCACCCGAGTCCGTGTTTCCGCCACCGTCATCCTGGGCCACAGTGAGCCCTGATAAAGCACTAACACCGATGGCGAGAATCGTCCCGAAGGAGAGCCCGCTCTCCCACCACGTTCCTCGAATCATGACGCCTCCGTAGATCCCGCTCAATTGATCTGGTCTGGGGTTTCAGTGAGTGGAGAAACAAGGACCATGTCCTTACCGCTCAGTACCGCCGGAACATCAGCGGTATCTCCTCACCCTTGTATCGGAAAGTAACGCGATTGCTCTCGACCTTGACGACCCGGAAGTCGGAAAATCCCTCACCTTGCTTGACGATACGGTGGTTCAGGATCGCCATGTTGCTCGGATCCGAGAGGATGATTCCCTGGATCTCGGGCTTGCGCGAATCGAACTCCAGCCGCACCTCGGCCCGGGCGACCCACTGGCCGGCGAGATCGACGATCCGACCCGCCACCGGCGTGAACTTCGTGTTCGCACCGATCATCTCATCGGCCAGCCGACGTACTTGTCCGTAGAGGCCGTTGACCTCCTCGTACTCGCCACCCTCGAACCGCTCCTTCATCGACGCGATCTTGCCCTTGGCCTGGTCGTAGTAGTAACGAAGGCGGATACCGGAGATCTCCACCTCGATCTGCTCGAACCTGTCGGTGATCGCCTGGAAGTCCTTGACGTATCTCGGGATGTCGAGGCGGCTCTTCTGCGCCACGAGGCTCTTGAGCTTCGTGTACGCCTGCATCGCCTTCTCCTGATCCTGGAGCTTGATGAAGAACTGGATACGCTCGTGGATCCGACGCGCCTCCTTGACCATCTGCTGCTGCTCACGGGGCGGAAGGAGATCCTCGACCGTCAACTCACCCCCGTCACCAGGCTCCCGCTCCGGGGGCAGACCGACGGTCGGGAAAGGATTCGTGAAGGGATCGTGACGTCGGCCCTGCTGGATCTCGACCTTCTCGAGCTGCAGAGCGAGCTGCACGAACTCCGTCTCCTGCTCGAAGACCTCCAGGAGCGGCAGATGCTGCACATCGTTGATGATGTTGCGGCCGCCGAGCGCCGCCTCGCGCAGCATTTCGAAGACCCGGTCACGCCGGCCCTGCTCCGCGAAGACCTCGGCCTTCAGTATCGCGACCAGGGCCTTCGGGCCACCGAGATCGAGAACTTCCTGGTACTTCTTCCGCGCGTCCTCGTACTGCTTCTCTTGTCGGTAACAAAGTCCGAGCGCGAAGTGGTAGTACGGATTGTAGGGACGAAGCGCGATCAGGTCATTGAGATGGCGCATCGTCTCCGCCATCCGCTTCTTCTCGTAGCTCCGGCGCGTCTTCAAGCGCAGAGCCGTAGCACGACGGTCGTTCTCCTCCTCCTCGACGCTCTCAGCATCGAGCTCTCCCTCATCCTCGGAGCCACCCGTGAGCCCGGGGAGGTCGACAACGTGGTCGAGCAGGCCGTCCCGTTCACCGTCCGCACCCGACTCGAACCCCGCGGCTGGTTCGGACGACGACTCGCCCCACCCGGACACCGCACCCGATTCGAAAGACCCGGCCGACTCCGACGACTCGCCCGGTTCGGACGACTCGCCCGATTCGAATAACTCGCCAGCCTCCAACGACTCCCCCGAATCGCACCACTCGCCCACCTCGAACAAC
>CAYMLL010000586.1:0-1976 GCA_964390645.1 uncultured Planctomycetia bacterium
GCGAGCGGGTTGTGCGACGCGAGCTCGAAGAGCGCCGGGAAAAAGCTCCCGGTGACGAAGGCGATCGGCGCCACGAGGGCGAAGACCGCCACCGCCGGGAGGTGGGGCTCCAGGAAGATCAGCGCCACGCAGAAGACCGCGCCGAGCAGCTGAAACCACGTCAGGAGGCGGCGCGAGATGACTATGCTGCCGAGTCCGGAGAGGATCAGGAAGGCGATCGCACCGAGCACCAGCGCGTCGTGGAAGACGTAGACTTTCTTGAAGAGCGCCAGGATCAGATAGTGCTCGAAGATGAGGAAGTTCGCGCCGATAAGAACGCTGAGCCCGACGACCTGCCAGTAGCTGCGGCCCTCGATCTTCGGGTCGCCCCTGCGTCTGAGGTAGAGGATCATCACGATCGCGATGACCGCGAGCAGACCTGCCGAGAGCCCGAAGAGGATGTAGACCTGCTCGAGCGAGAAGATGTGACGGACGTTGCCGGCGAGGAAGGGCTGGTCATCGCTGATGGGCGTGTAGCTCGGATCCGGGGCGACGTGAAACGGACCACAGCGAGCGAGCGGATTGGGCGGCAGGTCTCCGGGAAGGGTCGCCGCTGCGGTGAGAAAATCGTCGATCCTGGCGCACGAAGGCAGCTGCGCGTTCGGATCGTTGGCTGCCAGGATCAGGAACTCTCCGGAGTTGAAGTAGGCCTTCGTTTTCAGTCCGACCTTGGCGCTGCGCAGGGTCCGTACGTACTGCTGTGTGAGGATTCCCTCCGGATCGAGGCCGCCAGGGTACCAGACTGCAAGGATCCCGCGCGGGCTCAGCCGGCTCTTTAACGTCACGTACGCGTCGACGGTTCGGATCATGTTGCCCGGCTCGAGCATCATCTGCGGGTAGCCGCCGACGCTCGGCAAGAATATCAGGTCGAAGCTCTCCTCGGTCTGTTCCATGAATCCGCGCGCTTCGCGGCGGATCGGGGTCACGTTCGGCCCCTCGTAGACGTTGCTGAATTCCTCCCTGAGCCTGTCGCGCACGGCCCGGAAGACGGCGGGCTCGAGCTCCAGCGCGAGGATGGTCTCGAAGCGAAACTCGTCACGTTGCGCCCAGCGCACCTGACGACCACCTCCGGAGCCGATGATTGCGATCCGGCCGTCCGGCGGAGCGAAGCTTATCGGGATCATGCCGAGGGAGCGTTCCGTGAACCCGTGTTCCGGCGAGTACTCCCACTGCATCAGATCGTTGTAGAAGCCGGCGAATTCGGCCGACCCGGGACGGTCCGGGCGCCGGTCGACCATGATCTCGGTGAGGCTGTAGTCGCCCCACTCCTGGAAGGCGAACTCGTAACCATTGGCGCTGTAGGCCGCCGTCGACTGCATGCTGTCGCCCTTGTACTGGCGCAGGAACGTCGACTCGACTGCGTTGGACCCCCGGGCGCGGGGTAAGACTTGTGGCCCCGTACCGCCTACCTGCTGGTGGGCCGCGGTCTCTATGCGTAGAAGGCGGCGCGCCACTCCGTTCTTCGTCAGGATTGCGGCGCAGAGCGCGATGAGGCCGATCGAGAGGCAGAGAACGCGCGCCACGCCGAGCCAGGGGAGGACGGTCTGCATGAAGAGGTAGGCGAACGCCGCGCCGAACAGGTACAGCGCGTAGACGAGCGGCATGCGCCCTTTCAGATTGCGTCGCCCGACCTGGTAGCCGAGGTACTCGCTGAGCCCGTAGGCGCAGAAGAACGGGATGAAGAAGCCGGTGAAGGTCCCCATCTGCCCGAGGAGGCGATGGAGCTTGACCTCGAAGAGATGCGCACGCAGGTAGTCGAAGTGCTTGCAGAGCAGAGCTGCGGCGACCGACAGCACCATCGAGCCCTGCAGAATCCACAGCGTCGAGATGAAGGAGCGTGGGCTGACCTTGAAGAACCGCGCGCCGAGGAAGGCTCCGATCGGAAAGCCGACGAAGAGGAGGTCGAAGAACAGCGACGGCATGATGAAGAAGCTGAG
>CAYMLL010000587.1:0-1966 GCA_964390645.1 uncultured Planctomycetia bacterium
CGACGCTCGTCGCCGCCGTCGTGTGCATCGTGGGTGCCCGTTTCCGGATCGAGGCCCGTCTCCGGATCGCGGCCCGTCTCCGGATCGCGGCCCGTCTCCGGATCGCGGCCCGTCTCCGGAGCACCGATCGGCACATCGACGTCGTCAGGGTCCCCCCGGGCGGCCGTGTGCGCCGTGTGGGGGACGACCGGCGTGAGGGCGGGGTCGTCTCGCTCCAGCAGCCGGCGACCGAGAAAGACGCCGATGACCAGCAGCGCCGCCAGGGCGCTGGCCGGTACGAGCCACTCCCAGGCTCTGCGGTGTGGCATCGGCTCGACGACCCGGTCCTCGCGGGTGACGTTCTCGAGCAGGGTGGCCCACTCGCGACCACTGACGGCCGGGAGCGAAGCACCGCTGGTCGCCTGGCCTGCGAGCTTGTCGAGGTCGCGAAAGCTCGTCGCCATCTCGCGGCAGTCCGCGCAGGCATCGAGGTGGTTTTCGAGGCCATCACGTTCGTGAAGCGACAGCTCTCCGTCCACGTAGGGGCCGATTTTCCAGACGTACTCGTTGCACGAGGCGGACGTTTTGTTCATCGATTACCCTTCTGCTTCCTCGGACGGATCTTCGCAACGTCGTATCCTTGCTTCGCGAGAATCTCCTGGAGCTTCTTTCGCGCGTAGAAGAGTCGGGACATGACCGTGCCGATGTTGCACCCGACGACCTCGGCGATCTTCTTGTAGGCGAGGTCCTCGCACGCGTGGAGTACGAAGACCGTGCGGTGCTTCTCGGAGAGCTGGTCGACGGCGGTCATCAGGCGCTCCTCGAGCTCGGTGTGCTGTGCCTGCTCGACCGGGTCCGGCGGGCGCGAGCGGCGTTCGGAGAGCTCGCCGAGCGTGTCCATGGCGCTCGCTTCCATGCCGACGATCGGCCGCGCCTTGCGACTGCGCGTGAAGTCGATCGCACGGTTGACCGTGATCCGGTAGAGCCAGGTGAAGAACTTCGAGTTGGTCCTGAACTTCGCCAGGCCGAGATAGACGCTCAGGAAGACCTCCTGGGCGACCTCGAGCGCATCCTCCTTGTTGCGGACGAAGCGGTAGGCGATGCCGTAAACCTTGTCGCGGTACTTGTCGAAGAGGAACTCGAAGGCCTCGGTCTCGCCACCGAGGAAGTCTTCGACCTTGAGGATGTCCTCGCTGTCGGACGGGTCCAGCACGTCTCTCCTTCCCGGAGCGGCTCCGCGCTGCCTTCCGTTCGGGCGCCGAGGGAGCCTGGATGTCGGCTGCCGGCGCGGTACGGCGCTCCGGGCGTCGACGGGAGTGTGGAGTCGTTGAGGGATCATTATGGCGCTGGACGGGTTGCGGGGCCATGGTGTCGGACGGCCGGCGGTGGCGGCGTATTCAGAGGCTGCTGGTCCGGAAGTGGCTCCTCGCGGAGGTGTCGACGTCGGTGTGAAGGGGTTGGCGCGGAAGCCTCCGACCATCGAAGGTCACTTTTCGTGGTTGGTCCGTATGTTTTACTTGACAGGGGCCAAACAAAGCTCTACCTTGCGCTCCGTTTTGGCGCGCCGCAGGACCTTGAGTTTCGCGCTGGGGTCGTGTGCGGCGGCAACGGACAGCAGCCGTCCGACCGAGGAGGGAGACCGCCGGAGCCACCGGGGAGAATAAACCGGTCGGGTTCCCCGGGTGGGCCCTTCGAGAGTCGGCGGGTCAGAAGCGCGCCTCGCCAAGGAGGTGCGCGAGAAGAAGTGGAGATATTCCGGTGGGCTCGGGTCGGTGGGCTCGGGTCATTCATCGGGCGATTAGGAAGTGAGGACAACCCCTTCGGAGTAGTTTCGCTCCCCGCCCTCATCAAGGGGAGCCGTGGTCGGTGGTTTGGACCGGTTTCGTTCGCGAAGCGGAGTTGGCAGGTTTGTTTTAGCAGCGCTGTCTTCGAACAGCTGTCGTGCGAGAGTGGGCCCTTCTATCGGCGAGTAGTCGATAGCCGAACA
>CAYMLL010000588.1:0-1953 GCA_964390645.1 uncultured Planctomycetia bacterium
CCGGGGACGGGGGTGCTGCTGGGTTTTGGGTTGGCTTTGACGGCGATGAAGTTCAGGAGAGCGCTGGGCCGCTGAGGTCTCTTCGGGGTGTGATGCACTTCACATCCGATTCGGGCTTCCTCTTCGACTGGGTATTCAACGGGCGACAAGTGGTCGCTCGATCAACCCGAACGTAAAAGGAGTTACCCGATGAGGAATTTTTCCTGATCGCATAGCTATTCGGTGGTGGTGGATCCGACTTTGGCGGATTTGTTCTTTAGCCGAGCGCCCCTCGCCTCACGTGCTTCACGCTGTTCAGAAAGAATCGGGTGGCCGTGAGGCGAGGGAATCGAAGCAAGCATGAGATCGGGACATTGGAGTGACCCCATAAGGAAGGAGCTTCAAGATGGCAGGATGGAATAGACGAGGATCACGGACCACATGGCGAAAGTCGTGGCATCTCGCGTGTGGATTGGCCTGCGCGTTGGGTTTCGCGTTCAACGTGGGCGCCGCAGAGAGGATTCAGCAAGTGGGAGCCGTTAATGAGAACCCCACCGGGCGGGGTGCCACCTCGCACACCCGCCAAGTCGATCGCGTGGCCTACGAAGCCCCCTTCGATGTGGATTCTTTCGATCAACTGGACGAGGTGATCGCCATGCAACGGGCGGCGGAGAGCCGGTCCTGGAGAAAGGTAAGCGAGGGGGAGATCCGCGCTGCCCGGGCACGAGGAATCAGCCTTCGCGCCTCGCTGGGCGCAAAGATGATCTTCCATGCGGGCGGAAACGTCTACGAGGTTCCGGATTCGGAAATTGTCTCGATTTCTCGCGAAATTAACGAGGGTCGAGGCTCGTTCGACTCTCTTCCGACGGAAACGATCCCGTACCTGCTCGTCGGCGGCGACGACCGAGTCCCGGTTCCGCCGCAGTGCTGGCCGACTCAGCCCAGTTCCAACGCCTTGTTTCCCGGAGTAGACTGCAACGTTTTCCAGGACCCTTATAGGCAGCTGGTCAAGGTCGGCCTGTTTGACGCTTCTGGAACCTTTGGACAGGCGTGCTCCGGCGCCTTCTTTGGTCCTCGGCATGTCGTGACTTCGGGGCACTGCTTCTGGCCCATTAGTGGGTTCTTGCCGGTGTCGCAAGTCCAGGTTGACATCTCGGCCTCGGGAGCCTTTGAGAGGGCCACCGTCAACGCCTCGTCCTGGTGGGTGATGGGCTCGGGAGACACCGATGATCTGGCGGTGCTCGTTCTTCCCGACATCTCCGCGGTTACCAACACGGGCTATTACAGGTGGCAGTACACGTCCTCCGCGAATGAAGGCAGCCCGATCTGGGTCCGAGGCTACCCCGGAGCAGGACAACTTTGTTACACGACGCCCTGGGGGCCGAACCCGCCCTTCTGCGGAGACGCAGACGGCAACCCGGTTCTATACGAGTCCTCATGCAATCTGACCGAGGTCGATCAAGAACTGGAGTACCCCTGCGATACTTCCGGAGGCATGAGCGGCGGCCCGGTCGTTCGCTATGTCGGCCAGGAGCCACGGCTGATCGGTGTTCACAGGGGTGAAGACGACGATATCTTGGACAACGAAAACAGAGGAGTCAGATTGACTCCGTTCAAGGTTTCACTTCTGTGTACAGCAGCAATCAATTTCCCCAGCGCAACTGTGCCCTTCGACTGCGGGCCCTAGAAACCTGACGAGGTGCGCGTACCTGCGGACCGCAAGTCATCGAGCCGCACTCAAGCCCTCCGCAAGGAGGCTTGGTCGTGCGGGTGCGCGCACCTCTCAGGTTTCGAAAGAACACAGAACTTCGTATGTGGGCGTTGTGTTACATCCCTAGGAGAGTCCCGTGGCGGCCCATCCGGTTACCGCCCCTCCACTGGCACAACGTCCGAGTATGGGCGTTATGTTAAATCCCTAAGGGAGCCCCGTGGCGGGACCGGTGCGCTCACTTCGTAAGACAACACGTATAGTAG
>CAYMLL010000589.1:0-1950 GCA_964390645.1 uncultured Planctomycetia bacterium
ACTTGAGGCAGACGGGGGATTTGCTGAAGCTGGTGCGGGACTACGTGCGTTCTCGCATGGTCCAGGAGCCGACGATGACGATGGTGAACAACCGCCCGGCGGTGATCTTCGTCGGGGATACGGTTCCCTACGCCGTGCAGGAGATCCAGCAGGATCAGAACGGCAACATCACCGTCGGTATCGAGGAAAACCCGAACTCGCCGGTGAACGTCGGATTCACTCTCTATCTCACGCCGCACGTCGTGCCGGGAACCGACCAGATCGACCTCAGCGTCATCCCACGCGTGTCGACGCTGTCGGGAACGACGTCGCCCGTGGCCGGTTTCGAGCGCTTTGCGTTCTCGGCACCCGGTGAGGACGCGACCGAGACCTTCATCGATTTGCCCCGCACGTCGTCGCAGACCGTTGTCACGTATCTGCGCGTTCAGGACGGACAGACGGCCGTGATCGGCGGTCTGCAGACCGAGCGTCGTGTCGAGATCGAGACGCAGGTGCCGCTGCTCTCATCGATTCCTGTGCTCGGCAACCTGTTCACATGGAAGCGGAAGCAGGCGGACATCGAGTCGCTGATGATCCTGATCACGCCCCGCATCCTGAAGACCGTCGCCCAGCAGCGCTCCGTCTTCAACACGGCGATCCGGCGACACAAGAAGGCGGACTTCTTCTACGAGAAATACGAGGCACCCTTCGAGGAGAGCGACGCCGAGGGGACGGACGCGGAGGGCTCCGACTGAGCCGGCGTCGGTCTGCGAATCGACTCATATTCGACTCTCGGCGTGACGGCGGGAGGGTTCCTTGTGGAACTCTCCCGTTGTTTTTCCCTGCGCGGACCGCTACAAACAAGCATTCGGCAGCGTCCGCCAGGTGTCTGCAGGGCCATGCTCCCGCAGCGGCACCGTGTGCGCTGGCTGACGCGAACGTCCATAAGTCAATGATTTCAATGAGCTTAGCCTGCTGCGCGAGGTGCCGGTAGCGGTTCCGTCGCGTTGGGTCGGGCACGCTCGGAATGCCGGGGCGAGAAGGCCTCGAGGGGGCGAATTGGCCCGACGTAGTGCAACCGAGGACTCGGGTTCCCGGGAGGGCTCGCGAAAGAACAGGCGCAGGGTTCGGGAGGAGGACCCGAGCATCGTCGTGGGCGGCACCGGATTCGGAGCCGGCCTCTTCGAGGAGCCGGCTCGCAAGCGCGACGGGGCGAGTGCTCCGTCACGGGACGACTCCGCCCTGCGACGGCCGGGAGGCCGACGGCGACGCAAGAAAGCGGATGCGTCCGAGGACGCTAGCAGTGGGGCCGGCGAGTCGATGGGGAAGGACGACAAGGTTGTGGAGGCGGGCAAGATCGAGGACGGGACCTCCCGGACCCGGGCCCGGCGGCGCGTGAAGCCCCAGCCGGCCGAGAGTTTACCGGAAGCAGTCGCGGACGGGGAGTCGTCCGAGGTCGGCGACGACGAGCCCGAGGGCGGCACGCAGAAGCTCAATTCTCGCGGCATCCGGCGCAAGCCCGTGGCGCGACGGCCGTCCCGTCGACGTGCGGTGAAGTCGAGCGACACGTCGACGGTGAAACCGACCGACAAGGTCGCGGCGAGGGCTCCCGACCCTGCCGCGGACGACGCGGACTCGTCGCAGAAGACGACGCAGAACCGTGTTCGGGCGCGGCGTTCGGGTTCGCACAGCAAGATTGTCGACAAGCCCGACAGCTCGGTCGGCGGCACCGCAGCCGACGACTCGACTTCCCACGAGAGTGTGGAGTCGGTCGAGTCCGCCGAGTCCCCCGAGTCCCCCGAGTCCGTCGGGGCGACGGGCAAGAAGCCTCGCCGCAGTCGAGGGCGGCGCGGCGGACGTGGACGCGGTGGCCGACGTCGAGCGGAAGCCGAGGCTGGGTCCAAGGAGGCTGGGTCCAAGGAGCCAGACGAACTCGACGATGCCGAGCTCGAGGAAGACGCAGGCGCGCTC
>CAYMLL010000590.1:0-1936 GCA_964390645.1 uncultured Planctomycetia bacterium
GCGAGAGGTTTTTTCGATCCATGAAGTCCGGGTGCACTCGGCTCGTCCAGGTGCCACTCGGTCTCGCGGGGATGCGCCGTGAAGCTGCTTCGTACGCGGCCTGGTACAACGTCCACCGGCCGCATCAGTCTCTCGATGGGTTGACGCCTTTCGAAGTGCACAAGGGCGAAGCGGGCAGCGCCACGACGTTCGAGCCTCGTTCTGGCTGGCCGGAGCAGCCTGACGGGGAGCGCGAACGAGTAGAACGAGTTCACGTGGTCGTCAGGTTCATGGACGCGAGGCGACACCTGCCGATCATCGAGCTGAAGCGCGCCGCGTGAGATTGGTCCTGGCGAGAATCCCGTTCCGCGACCAGCGGTGAGCTCGGTCGATGGCGTCTCGCGCGACGCATGAGTCGTCTGGCGATCCGCCACGGCAGAAACCCACGAATTCCGTTCGATGATCGCCTCGTTCGCCCGCGGAAAGTCGCTGGCCCAGTACAGCGATCCTGCAGCGACGCCCCATGCCAGCGCCACTCGCCCGGCCTCGACCGGGAATTCAAACCGCTGGAGCCCGACAACTCGAATCTCGTATACTGCAGGCACGCACGGAGCGTCTTCAAACGCCTTCAAGTCACGGATCAACAGGGAGCGCGGTCATGGTCAAGGTCGGGGTCGTCGGGCTCGGTTTCATGGGAATGACCCATCTGCGCGCTATTCTCGCTCACGCGAACGCCGAGCTCGTCGCGGTTTCGGATACGGTGAAGAAGCGCCTCGAGGGCGACTTCGAGGGGCTGCAAGGGAACCTCATGGCCGAGGGCGAGAAGCTGGACTTCTCGTCGCTCAACACCTACGAGGAGCCGCGGGATCTTCTCGACGACCCGGAAGTCGAGCTCGTCTCGGTCTGTCTTCCGACTTTCCTGCACGCGGACTACGTCTCCGACGCGCTCGCGAAGGGCAAGCACGTTCTCTGCGAGAAGCCGATGGGACTGACGGAGGAAGAGGTCGACCGCATGGTCGCCGCGGCCGCCTCGAGTCCGGCGACGCTGATGGTCGCGCAGTGCATCCGCTTCTGGCCCGACTATCGCAAGGCCCGGGAGATCGTCAAGAGCGGCGAGCTCGGTCCGGTGAGGTGCGCGCGTTTCGGGCGTCGTGCGGCGCTCCCCGGGTGGAGCGGTTGGCTTGCCGACGAGTCGCGAAGCGGCGGGATGATTCTCGACCTCTCGATTCACGACATCGACTTTGCTCATCACCTGCTCGGCGTTCCGGACACGATTCGCGACGTCGGCGCGAAGAGCGCCGAGAGCGGCTTCGATCACCATCTCGGCACGCTTCAGTTCGGGGACGTGTCGGTGACGATCGAGGGCGGCTGGTTCTTTCCGGGTGAGTATCCGTTCTCGATGTCGTTCGACATCTTCTGCGAGCGCGGACTCCTGTCTTTCGATTCCGGAGGGGAGCGTCCGCTGACGGTCTACCGGCCGGACGGCACGTCCGTGGTGCCCGAACTGCACCCAGGAGACGGTTATGACGGCGAGATCGACTACCTCCTCGGCTGCATCGAATCGGGGCGCAGCCCGGACCTGTCCCCGCCGGAGGAGTCGGCGATCTCGGTGAAGCTGGCTCTCCTGTCGAGAGAGTCCCGGGAGAAGAACGGCGCGGAGATCGCCGTGCCGAGCGCCTGGCGAGGCTGACGATCCGTTCTCGTCGCCCGTCCTGTCCAAGAACGGCGTTGGTGCATGAATCGCTCCGGGACGGAAGTGCAGCGGAGAGAGCGGAGCGCGGAGACCGTGATCCATCGTCACGTCGCCTCGCGAGCGTAGCCCTTGCTCGTACTGACGCCGGTTCCTGACGCGGCACCCGGTCTTCTATGCCTGGTGAACGAGGCTCGACTTCACAGCCGGCATGCACTCGGTTCCTAACGAACGGTTCGCGAAGCCAGAATGATACGGCACTTCCGT
>CAYMLL010000591.1:0-1896 GCA_964390645.1 uncultured Planctomycetia bacterium
GTCGAGCGCCGTTCGCGACGCGGAGCGGTAGCTCCCGCCGTGAGGCTGGTAGACCTCGGCTTGCCGTGCGTGGCGAACGCCGTAGAGGAGATCCCGACCGGACCGCCGGTGGCGCTCGACGCTGCGAGACGCGAAGATCCACTCGCGAAGCCAGCGCGGACTCCACGGCACGTCGACGATCTCGACGGCTGGCGTCGACGCGTCCTGCGCGCCCGGCGTCGTGCCACCCTCGACGCGCATGCAGAGAACCGTCACCCGGTGCCCGCGCGCGTGCAGCGAGCCGGCGAGAAGCGACAGGTAGCGTTCTAGGCCGCCGCGCCGCGGATCCCAGACGTCGATCGGGATGGAGATGTTCATGAACGGCGCACCGGCTCCGGGGCGCGGTGGAGCATAGCACCGCGTGGCCGCGGGCGCAAAGGCGACGGAAGGGCGACGGCGGCCGCGGCTGCAGGCGGGCGCTACACGCCTCGAGGAGCGAGGCCGGCGGTCGCGACGTCACCCGGGTGAGGTGCACGGCTCGTGGGTCGCCCGTGGACCCGGAACCGTCCGGGGTTACAATCTTCCCGGGGCCCCGGCGTGCGGGTCGGCGGCGTTGCGAGGAGCGCGTCGCCCTCGCCGTGGACCCTCCCGAACCGGCTCCCGGAGCTCGAACAACGGTGCCCAAGAAACCCCGGACCCGCCGCGGGATCGGCCCCTGCGCCGCTCTCTGCATCGCCGTCCTGCTCGCGACACCGCTCGCCGCGCGCGACGACACCACGGCGCCCAACATCGTCCTGATCATGGCCGACGACATGGGCTACGAGTGCGTCGGCGCCAACGGCGGCACGTCGTATCGCACCCCGCATCTCGATCGCCTCGCGACGGGCGGCACGCGCTTCGAGCACTGCTACTCGCAGCCGATCTGCACCCCGTCGCGCGTGCAGATCATGACGGGGATCTACAACCAGCGGAACTACATCCGCTTCGGTCTGCTCGACCCCGCGGCGACGACCTTCGCCCACCTCCTGAAAGGCGCCGGCTACAGGACCTGCGTCGCCGGCAAGTGGCAGCTGCGGGGAGGCGTCGACGGACCGCGGCACTTCGGCTTCGACGAGCACTGCCTCTGGCAGCTGACGGTGCGCAGGTCGCGCTATCCCAACCCGACCCTGGAGCGCAACGGCGAGATCATCGACTACAAGGACGGCGAGTACGGGCCCGACCTCGTCAGCGACTTCATCGCGAGCTTCGTGCGCAGGAAGCGCGAGCGGCCGTTCCTCGTCTACTACCCGATGATCCTGCCCCACTGGCCGTTCGAGCCGACCCCGGACAGCCCGGACTGGGACCCGAAGGCCGTCGGGGTGCTCAAGGGTCAGGGTCGGAAGCGGTACTTCGCGGACATGGTCGCGTACACCGACAAGATGGTCGGAAAGATCGTCGGGCTCCTCGAGGAGCTCGACCTCGAGCGCAGGACGCTGCTGCTCTTCACGTGCGACAACGGCACGGCGGTCGGCGTCCGGTCGATGATGGGGAAGCTGACGATCCACGGCGGCAAGGGAACGACCCGCGACGCGGGGACGCGCGTGCCGCTCATCGCCAGCTGGCCGGGGACCGTCGAGGCGGGCGCCGTGCGTCAGGACCTCGTCGACTTCAGCGACTTCCTGCCGACGCTCCTGGACGTCACCGGCGCGAAGGCCCCCGGCACGCTCTTTCTCGACGGGCAGAGCTTCCTGCCCCAGCTGCGCGGCGAGCGCGGCACGCCCCGCGACTGGACCTACTGCTGGTACTCGCGCAACGGCGGCCCCAGCGGACAGGAGTTCGCGCGCAACCAGCGCTTCAAGCTCTACCGGGACGGGCGCTTCTTCGACGTCGGCGCCGACCATCTCGAGAAGACGGACCTCGCCGGCACGGGTCTCGACG
>CAYMLL010000592.1:0-1888 GCA_964390645.1 uncultured Planctomycetia bacterium
TGTAACGACGGGAACGCTTGTCGGTTACGATGCGTTCGAGAACTTGGACACCACGCCTCGCGGCAGTAAGGAATCGAGAAGACCTTGAAGTCACTCGTTCCTTCTCGGTTCGGATCGCCGTCCGATTCGTCAGTATGCGAGACGCGATGGATGTCGAGAGCCAGTGGAGCGGTCCGGGCGCTACCGAGCGGGCTCAGTCTGCCGCGACGCAGCTTGGTTGGTCCACGTCACACATGAACGCCGAACTCTCCGCCGACTCGTCGGCAGGAGTGCCGCCGCAGTCCGGAAACGGTGCCGGGGGCGCTAAGGAGCCGACGAAAAGATAGAGCAGCAAGTAGGTCGGGTCCGAGACGTCGATGGAACCATCGCCGTTGGTGTCCGCCGCGGCGAAGCAAGCAGGTCTCGGGCCACCGCGGAAGAGGTAATCGAGTTGGAACACGACGTCGGAGATCGTGACCACGGCGTCGTCGTCCACATCGCCGCGACGGAATCTCGGACGGAGCTCGTTGACGGTGGCCAAGCCCCAATCGCCATCCGTGGTGAATCCGAGCGGGTCCGCGAGGCAAAAACCGTCGAAGCCCTCGCGATCGAAGGCGAGGAAGTCCGGGCCGTTGGTGGCGATGGCGACGGGAACGAGATCGATCTCGGCGATCGGAAAGGTCTCGTTGAAGACGCCGCCGCTGAGCGTGCCCCCGTTGATCGTCTGGATGACTCCGGTCGAAGTCGGCGAGCTCTCGATGAAGCCGCCGGGATTCGTCGTGCCCATAGGGGGCAGTGTGTCCGAGATGCCGCGCACATCGACGATGTCGAATTCATCGTTCGCGAAGATATCGAAAAGCACGGAGACCCCGTAGCACATGATGCCCTGGTCTCCCTCGGTGCTCAAGTAGACCGTCATGGTCAAGACGTCGCCGTTTTCGGCCTCGATGGTATTCGAACCCGTCTGACCTTCACCTGTCGTCGCGGTCCAGACAAATTCGACCGCGCGATCCGAGGCGCGCAGGAGCGAAGAGTCTGGAGTCAGTGCGACACCGATCGTCAGAAAGCAGAGCCCGTGCAGGGAGCGCGCAAGGACAGCGTAGTGCCGAGACATGGAGGCCCTCCTTCTGTTGCGGGGAACGGCAAGCTGGTTGGGAAAACGAATCAATACGTCCTGCGTCCTTAGCTGTCGAGCATCGTACTATGGCGGATCGACCCAGGCTTCGTCTTTCGCGAGAAGATCGGCTGGAATCTCGCCGCGAAAACGCCCCGACGCGGTCAAGTGGAGGTCCGGTTGCAGGGGGCGCGCGGTCGCATGATCTGCAACATCGGATCTTGGAACAGGTCATGCATCTGACGCCGCGGGCCTGCGGCGCGCGTGATGAGCGATTCGCCCGGTGATCGTGAACCCGCGCACGCGGCAACGGGGGTGACCGCGAGCCGACCGGAGGTCTATCGTCGCGATCGCCTCATCGGCTGCGATGAGCGTAGGGACAGGGGTCTTCCTGATAGCAGCGAACAGGGGGGACGGATCATGAAGTGCGCCTTCGCGACGTGCGTGCTGATGCTTGCCGGGATTCTCGTGGGCGTGCCGGGCGTCGGCGTCCCCGAGGTCGATGTCGCAGACGCGGGGCTCGATGACTGCGTCGTTCTTTTTTCCCCGTTTTGTCGTTTTCGATTCCGTGCCTGGCATACAGGTCCATGTCGGGTCAGTGATGGCATGGCCTGGACTCCGGTACCCCTTGAAGGAGAATCGAGAGATGACCTGCAAGTGTCACGACTTGAATCGCGGCGGTGCTCTGGCGCTCATCCTGGCTCTGACGGTGACGGTAGATCGGCCCGCGAGCGCCGCCTCCTTCACGGCGAGTCGGCGCCTCTCGTCATCAGTCAATCGGAGACGCTTGCGGCC
>CAYMLL010000593.1:0-1868 GCA_964390645.1 uncultured Planctomycetia bacterium
GGGGGGGGGGGGCGCCCCCCCCCGCCCCCCCCCCCCCCCCCCCCCCCCCCCCCCCGCTTCTCGTTCCGCGAGACCGATTTCGGAGCGGGTAGCCAGGTGAGTCAGGGGGGCAGCTACGCGATGATGTCGTGGATCACCCGGCCGTACACGTCGGTGAGCGACTCCTCGCGTCCCTGGTGGAAGTAGGTCAGTGCCTCGTGGTCGAGGCCCATGAGCTGCAGTGCCGTCGCATGGAGGTCGTGGAGGTGGACCCGGTCGACCACGGCCTGGAAGCCGAACTCGTCCGTCTCGCCGTAGCTGACGCCACCCTTCACGCCGCCACCGGCCATCCACATGCTGAAGCCGTAAGGGTTGTGATTGCGGCCGGGCGCGTTGACACCTTCGCTGAACGGCATGCGGCCGAACTCGCCGCCCCAGATCACCAGAGTGCTGTCGAGCAGGCCGCGCTGCTGGAGATCGGTCAGCAGTGCGGCGATCGGCCGGTCGACCTCACGGGCGTGGAGACCGTGGTTGGACTCGATACCCGCGTGCGCATCCCAGGTCTCCTCGAGGTGGCCGCCGCCGGAGTAGAGCTGAACGAAGCGCACGCCGCGCTCGACGAGCCGCCGGGCGATCAGGCAGTTGCGACCGAATTCGGCGCTGACCTTCTCCCCGAGGCCGTACATCTCCTTGGTGCTCGCGCTCTCGCGGTCCAGGTCAACGGCTTCGGGAGCCTCCGCCTGCATGCGGTACGCGAGCTCGTAGCTCTGAATGCGCGCCGCCAGCTCCTCGCCTCCGGGTCGCTCGCGCAGGTGCTGCTCGTTGAGCTTCAGCAGCAGGTCGAGCTGACGACGCTGCGCCATCGCATCGATGTGCTTCGGTCCAAGCAGATCGAGGATCGGATCGCCAAGGGGACGGAAGAGCGTGCCCTGGTAGGCAGCAGACATGAAGCCGCTGGCCCAGTTCGGCTGGCCTCCGATCGGCCCGCCGCGCTTGTCGAGAATGACGACGTAGCCCGGCAAGCTCTCGTTGACCGTGCCGAGGCCGTAGGTGACCCAGCTGCCGAGTGACGGCCGGCCGATAAACCGGCTGCCCGTGTTCATCGCGACGAGCGCGGAACCGTGAGCGTGGCTGTCCGTGTGACAGGATCTGATCACGGCGAGCTTGTCCGCGTGCTCGCGAACTCTCGGGAAGTAGTCCGAGATCAGGAGACCGCTCTCACCACCGTGGCGAAAGGGGCGCGGGTTCGGCGTCAGGAAGCCGACACGTCGTCCGCCGGAGTTGATGTACTTCTTGTCCTTCGGGAGTGGCTTGCCAGCGTACTTGCGAAGGGCCGGCTTGAAGTCGAAGGTGTCGACCTGGCTCGGGCCGCCGTTCATCATCAGGAAGATGACACTGCGCGCCCGTGCGGTGAAGTGTTGCGGTCTCGCCTGCATCGACCGGCCGGTCGAATGTGCTCGGGCTTTCGGTAGCGCTCCATCCTTCGTGAGTAGTCCCGCGAGCGCGACACCGGCGAACCCGCCGCCCATCTCCCAGACCATCTCTCGACGTGTCAATCCGCAGGGGTAGAGTCGTTGGTGGCGCATCGCCGTCAATCGATGTAGATGAACTCGTTGGTGTTGAGGAGGACGTGACAGAGCGATGCGAGAGCCTGGTGCTCGGGATCATCTGCTGTCACGAAGTGCGCGCGCTGCTCGCGCAGATGTGACAGTGCCGCGGCGTTCTCGGCGCGTTGCGGTGAGCGTCCGAAGGCGAGCCGCCACGCGCGTTCGATGCGACGATCAGCGTCCGCTCCGGCCTCCTTGGCGACCCGCCGCGCGAAGTCGTTGCTGCGTGAGTGTACGAAGTGGTTGTTGAGGAGCGCGAGTGCTTGCGGAGCGACGGTGGTC
>CAYMLL010000594.1:0-1799 GCA_964390645.1 uncultured Planctomycetia bacterium
GACGGGCCGGTATGGTCCTCTTGTCCGCAATGTCGACGTCTCGGCTTATCGGGACGGGTCCGCGGAGTCGCGACGGCTTGGGCCGCCCGATCACCCATTGGGCTGTCGGTGTGACGTGCCACGCCCCGGCCTGCTTTTATCAGGCTCTCGTCGAGCCGGTTGGCGCGACGTGGGAGTATCCGGACTCGGATGTCGACTCCGTGGCCACGTGGGTGGCACCCGACGCCGCGGACTCGCTGATCTTCGTCACCGAGAAGGACGGGGACCGCGTCGAGGTCTGGTCGGCCGTCAGCGGGCGTCCCTACTCGCCGATGCACTTCATCGGCGGAGAGCAGGACAGCGACGAGGAGGGACAGTTCGATCGTCCGAACGCCGTCTGGGTGATCTACCACATCCCGCTCAACGACGAGTTCGTGGACGTCCTCCTGGTTTGCGAGCAGCTCAACGGTCGTGTGCAGATGTTCCGCCTGCCGGAGCTCACGTGGATCGGGCAGTTCGCGGCAGGGGATCTCAGCACGCGTCGCGTTTTCGGTCGAGGCCTCGGCCCCTACGACGACGGCGAGGATCACTTCGTCATCGTCACGGATCGCAGGACGACGGGCAAGGTCAAGAAGTATCGCCTCGTGGATGATGGTGACGTCCTCGGAGCCGAGCTCGTCGGAGAGTTCGGAGATGAGAGCGGAGACGATGCGCTGAACATCGTCGAGTCCGTGCTGGTGGACACCGCCCATGACCGCATTCACGTCTGCGGCGACGAATGGAGGACGGTCGGGGAGGGGATCTCGGGTATCCGCGTGTTCGATGTCGAGGGCGAGTACACGGGCGTCACCTACGGAGAGTCGGACTTCGAGTTCGATGTCGAGGGCATCGCTCTTTACGAGTCCGGGCCTCGGGGGGGCTACATCATCGTCTCCGATCAGTACAACAACGGGGAGGCGAACGAGTACGAGATTTACGACCGCGTGACGCTGGAGCATGTCGGGCACTTCGAGAGCCCTCCGGATGGCGAGCTGATGACGACGAACACCGACGGCATCTACCTCGAGCAGAGGCCGTTTCCGGGCTTCCGCAACGGGGCGTTCTACGCCATCAACGACGACAGGAACCTCCATGTCTACGACTGGACGGACATCGCCGAGTCGGTGGGGCTGGAGATCGTGGCTCTGGATCGTCCCTTCGCGCTGCAGGGAAGTGTTCGGCCCGACTCGCCGCGACGATCGCTCTGGTACGAGGACAGCTCCTGGTGGGGGCTCTTCACCACCGCCGCCGGGCTGGAGGTGCGGCGGCTCGAGGACGGGGTCTTCGCGGCCCGGGGAGTCCTCGACGCGGCGGTGACGAGCTCCGCCACCGCCGTCGCCAGGACCTCCACCGGCGTCGTCGCTCTCGTCGCCGGCGACGGGGCGAAGGTCCGGCGACTGGTCTACCAGGCGTCTCTCAGATCTTACGCGGCGGCCGACGGGGCGGAGCTCGACCTCGGGGGCTCGAGCCGGGCCGCCTTGACGGTCGATCCGGCAGGAGACGCCTGGGTCGCGTGGTCCGAAGACGGCCGGCTGTTTGTCAGCGGCGCGCCGGTCGATGAGCTCTCGACGTGGCCGGCTCGAGGGCAGGATCTCGAGTCGACGGAGATCCACCCCGAGCTCGTTCATCTCGACGGACGGACGGTGCTTCTCGCGGCGGACGACGTCAGCGCGTTCGCGTGCTTTCATGTCGACGGCGCTCCGTCGAGATCCTGGACGGGCCCGTCGCGCTTCGGCGCGGAGGGCGCCGAGGCGCTCTCGGCCGTCGTCGTCGACGGGCGC
>CAYMLL010000595.1:0-1788 GCA_964390645.1 uncultured Planctomycetia bacterium
CCGCCGCACCCGCCGGTGCCGAGCGAGTCGCCGCCGTCCGCCAGCGAGTCGAAGGGATGTCCCTCGTGGCCGAGCTCGAGGATGAGCTGCATGCCGCCGCCGGTCTCGCCGTCTTCGGGGAGGCCGGCGGGGAGGACGACCGAGTACTCGAAGTGGATGGAGAGCGCGCCGTCGAGCGCGTCGAAGGACTCTTCGATCCACAGGGCGCCGAGGCTGTTCGGCGTCGCAGTGGTGAGGTGGATCCGGGGCCCGTCGACATCGTTGAAGACGTCAGCATCATCGAGCGTCGCGATACCGACGTCGCCCTCGCCGCCGAGGTCGATCTCGATGCGCTCGGTCGCCGCCAGATACGGCGAAAACAAGACGGCCAATACGACCCATCGCCCGGGCGGACTCATGGGCTTCAAACTCCTCGCGAACAAACGGGCGGGAAAGACAGCTACCTCGTCACCAGGCAATTCTATCTCCTCCGGCCGCCTGTCGAGAGATAATCTTCCGTCCTCGCGAGGGCTCGACGAGGCTTCGGAGAGCGGCTCAGCGGCGCCGCCTCCTCGACCGCCGCTTCTTCATCTCCTTCTCCATGAACTCGTAGTCGATCTTGCCGGTGACCTCGAAGCTGCCGACGATCCCCGCGAGCGAGCCTCCCCAGAGGAAGCCGATCTGGCCGCGTGGGAAGCTCTTCGGCTTGTACTTCTGTCGGCTCGAGAGGTACTTGTCGCGGTGGGCCTCGAAGACACCGTCCTCGACCTTGAGCTTGAACTTCGCGGTGGCGTTGAAGACGACGTTCTTGACCTTCTCGTTCGTCTTCTTGCGCAGGCTTCCCTTCGAGAACATCGCGCACTGGTTGCCGAAGTTCGCGCCGACGGCGCTGCCCTTCTCGTTCTGGAAGATGACCGCCATGACGTGCCGCCTGGCGAGATTGATGTACTGGCGGTACTCGATCTCGGCCTCGACGTTGTCGACGTACCAGGCGCGCAGCAGCACCGCGCCCTTGTCCGACACCCGGATGCCGGGTATGCCGCCGATGACGAACTCCTCGCCCTGGCTGGTCCAGCGGAAGGTGTCCTTCGCCCGGGCGCCGATGGGGCGGGAGAAGATGGTCTCGTGAGAGCCGTCCTTCTTGGAGAAATCGAACTTCATCTTGCAGCGACCGTCCTCGAGCCACTGGATGCTCGTCGGGGACAGGAAGCTCTCGAGCTTCTCCTTGACGTACTTCTCGGCGGGACTGCCGTGGACCTCGCTCTTCGACTTGCCCTCGCCGTCCTTCTTGTCGCCGTTCTTCTTGTCGCCGTTCTTCTTGTCACCGTCCTCGTCGGCGAGCGGAGCGGACGGGGCCGGCGCGTTCGTCGCCGCGCCGGTCGTGTTCGAGAGCAGGCAGGCGGCTATCAGGGATGCGAGCAGCCTCCAGCGGGGAGCTCTCACGACTCCTCGCTCCTCACGGGATCGACGTGTGTCGCCGAGTCGCGTCATGGCTGGCCCCTCCTTGCAAAGCGCCTGTGGATGGAGTCCCATTTCCCGGGGATCCGGTCTGCGCGGGCGCCGGACGCTCGCCCCGGTTCTGGAGAATTCGGGACCTCGTTGCCGTGCGCGCGCGCTCTTCGAACCA
The DNA here is from genome assembly GCA_964390645.1 of uncultured Planctomycetia bacterium. Lineage (GTDB taxonomy): Bacteria > Planctomycetota > UBA8108 > UBA8108 > UBA8108 > CAYMLL01. The sequence goes on from CAYMLL010000595.1 coordinate 1,607, forward strand.
TGTTCTCCGAACCGGATCATATTCGTAAGTCTCTTTCCGTTCGCTCCACTTTCACGGGCCAGCCATGAATCAGCAGCAGCACCCCCCGGAGAGTCCGCAGTCCGAGATTTCCCGTCGTTCGTGGATCGCTCGCGGCGCCGCGGTGGCCGCCGCCCTGGCCGCCGGCGGCTGTGGCAGTGTCG
>CAYMLL010000596.1:0-1757 GCA_964390645.1 uncultured Planctomycetia bacterium
CGCAAAGCCCGAATGATACTGCACTTCCGTCGGGGGCGATTCATGCACCAACGCCATTGACTGGGCAGCCGGTAGGGCAGTCGTGTCGTGAGGAGGCATGCAACAACGCCGCCGGATCCTGACATTGGATACGGACTCGTTTGGAGGGGGCGGGTCACTCGAGCTCGAGGCCGAGCTCGGAGGCGATGACGCGCCCGTCGACGAAGCTGCCCTTCGCCTCGACGAGGAGGTCCTCGTCACGAGCGCGCTGTGTCAGCTCCTCGAGAGTGATCGAACTGCGGTCGAGGTCCTCGAATCGCGTCGTGTCCGACAGCACGATTTCGACACCGGCGATGGCGAGCGTCCCGTCGTCGCCGAAGGCCGGCAGCCCCGTCAGCTCGACGCGGTCACGGCCGTCGTCTCGCTCGATGCGCGTCGCCTGGATCGGCCCCTCGACGGTGTGGATCGCGCGGACTTCCAGCCAGTTGCCGACACGGACGTGGGCGAGAGTGAACGGACTGACACGTGCGTCGGTGTCGTCCTCCATGCGGGTGCCGGGAGCGACCTCCATCCTCAGGCCGAGCACGGTGACCGAATCGTCGTCGACCGCGGTGACCGGCCCCTCGACGCGGACGATCCGAGCAGTTCCCGGACCCGGCGGCGGAGGCGGCGGAGGCGGCGGAGGCGGCGGCTCGGTGCAGGAGTCGAACGAGCTGCAGCCCAGAAGATCGCCGTCGGTGCTCGGGCCGCACGTCGGAAAGGGCGCCGGCGGTGCACTGCCGCCGATGAAGAGGAAGCGCAACGTGTAGACCGCGTCGGTGGGATCGAGCTCGCCGCTCGCGTCGGGGTCCGCGGCGTCGAGACACGGAGGCTCCGTGCCGCCCGCGAAGAGGAAGTTGAGCGACACGACGGCGTCCGACATCGTCAGCCCGCCCGAGTCGTCCGTATCACCCCTCACGAACTGCGCGCCCTGCGGTGGTGGGGGCGCCGCGTTCCGAACGCCCGGGTTCGTGACGGTCGCCGCGTCGCCAGGTGCCGGGTCTCCAGGGATCCAGATCCCCTGAGGATCGCCGAACTCCTCCCCGTTCGTGCGGCCGTCGCCGTCCGAGTCGAGCGCTGCGAGATCCGGCCCCCAGAACGCGTCGTTTCCTCCGCCGTTCACGAGCCGTTCCACATCGCGACCAAACTCGTTGCGCGCTCCGCCGCCGCCGGGGTCGATATGGCAGTTCGCACACGCGTGTACCCAACCGTTCGGAATCATGTCGGGGCGGAAGCCGCGTGCATCGACTCGGCTGGATGCCGCCGTCGCGACGAGAATCAGCGCGGTCGTGAAGACCGTGTTGCGGTACATGGTAGCTCCGTCCAGTGGGTTGTAGCGTCGGGCTGGCCGTGCGCCCCGACGCCGGCAGCGCGAGGAGCAAATTGGCGGCCATTCGCTGCTGTTGTCCGCAGGCCCGAGGGTTTCGGCGGGTATTGGCGGCTCCGGCCGCGCCGTCGTTCGACTATCAAACCGCGACGTTTCGAAAATCGATCAAGCAGCGGCGTTGGTGCATGAATCGCCCCGGAATCCGGCTCGGCGGCCTCGGGGCTGCCATAGAAGGTCGCGCCAAAGACGTCCTCACACCCGTGGGGTCAAAATACTCGAACGCATTGAGTTGATTCAACTTCTGCACGCGGACGCAGCGATTGAATTCACTGATCACAGTACCTCAGCATCCTGGCGTATCGAGCGAAGCCAGGGAAAGCGATGGACTGGAAACGACTTCTCGCGTACGTCA
>CAYMLL010000597.1:0-1680 GCA_964390645.1 uncultured Planctomycetia bacterium
GACGACCGACCTGCCGCTCGAGGACATCCTCATCGTGTAGCTTCTCCTTCCGGGCGAGCTCCAGCAGCTCGTCGTCCGGAGTCGATGCCCAGAGAAAATACGACAGACGGCTCGCCATCTCGTGGTGCCCGACGCGATACGGCCCCGGCGACTTCCGGCGCCCATGAGCACGCAAAAGGAAGTACGGCGAAACGAGAATCGCCTCGAGAGCCTTCTTCACCGCGGGCTCGAATCCGAGCCCGCCGCTTGTCGCCACGCGGAAGATCTCGACGTACTCCTCCACCTCCTCGAAGGAAGTCGGTCGCCGGTAGGCTCGGGGAACGAAGCGCGCGAGGATCTCTCGAGCCGCCGCATCCGGCTTCACCGAGGTGCTCGGAGCCGCGACGAAGATACGTTCACGCGCCGCCCTCGTCAACGGCGTCGGTCCGTCAACGGGCAGTGCGTTCGCGACGACCCGCTCGGCGACTCCGAGGTACCTCTCGAGCAGGGTCGGCTGCAGAAAGAGACTGTTCGCGCTGTTGTCGAAGCCGCTCGTCGCCTCGAGCTCGGCGGGCAACGCGCCCACAACATCGACGGCGACGCCGAAGAGGTCACGCACCGTGTTCTCGTACTCGTGGTGCGTCAGGCGACGTGCCGGCTCGTGGCCCGGATCGTCGATGCTGTCGTAGTCGAAACCTCGCACCTCCTGATCGATCCACGAGAGGATCGTCTGCCGCTCGTCTTCCGTCGGCCGACGCTTCTTCTTCGGCGGCGGCATCTGCCGGCTGCGCACACGCTCGTAGACGTTCTCCCAGACGTCCGTGTTGCGCACGAGCGGCTTCTGCTCGAGCGCTCGACCGATGTCGAGGCCACCCTCCTGTCGCTTCTCGCCGTGACAGTCGGTGCAGTACCTCGCAAAGAGCTCGATCGTGATGGAGTCGTCGCAGAGCGCGGCCGACCGGAATGCCGGACCGACGGCGACAACGATGAAAGCAAGCGTCACCCTCATTCGAACAGCTCCTCGATCCAGGGTCTCTCGTCGCCGAGTGCGTGAATGGTGTGAAAGACCCGCTGCGACATGCGCGTGCCGTCCGCCGCCCGCAGCCGGTACTCGACACGCAGCTGCATGCACGGCCGCATGTCGTCGACCTCGACAAAGACAGCGCGGCCGTCCCTGGAGACGCGCGTCTCGCCAACCTTCATCCGCTCGCGCCCCTTCTTTCCATCGCTGACACGGTAGTCGTCGGATCCGTAGCGAGCGAGCCACTTGTAGTTCCAGCGGTCGACACGGAAGCTCCCGACACGTGCCGCGCGCTGTCGATCGAGGGGCTCGCTGAACCGCAGCACGATGCCCCCGTGCGTCGCGTGAAACTCCGTGGGCAGGTGTAGCGCTCCCCCCTCGTAGCGGATCCGGAAGAGCCCCCCCGCAGCCGTGCGATCGCTCCCCCACGCGAAGAGTCCGCAGGCGTAAAGATGCCCGTCAAGCGGGTGGAATCGTGCGCGCATCAAACCGGTCGGCATGGTCGCTGCCGGCAGCTCGACGACCCCGCCCTGCCGCTTCCCTTCGACGGTCTCCTCGAGGACCAGGAGGATCTTTCCGGTTCCGAAGGACAGCGACAGCAGCCGCCCGCGCAGTGCCCCCCAGCCCTCGCTCGTCACCAGAAGCTGCTGCGACGGCGACCGGTCGATATCGTGCTCGAC
>CAYMLL010000598.1:0-1677 GCA_964390645.1 uncultured Planctomycetia bacterium
GAGAGTGTCGCAGTCGTTGTCTACGCCGTCGCAGACCTCGGTGGCTCCGGGGTTGATGGCGCTGTCGGCCGGGCTGCAGTCGGTGTTGTCGGCGACGTGGCCGACGGGTGCGACGCAGGCGTCGACGGAGTCGGCGGCATCACCGTAGGTGTCGCCGTCGCTGTCGGCGTACCAGGTGGGGGCGCCGCTGACGGTGTCGTCGGCGTCGTCGATGAGAGTGTCACAGTCGTTGTCGACGCTGTCACAGACCTCGGTGGCGCCGGGGTTGATGGCTGGATCACCGTCGTCACAGTCGACCGGTGCGGTCGTGTCGTCGAAGCCGTCGCCGTCAGCGTCGGTCGCCTGGACGCTTCCGCTTGACAGCGCGATCAGACCGACGAATACGGTACACCCCAGAAGAACACGGTGACTCCACGGCCGTCTTGACCGCCTTGACGCTGTCTCGCTACGCATGCTGTTTCCTCGTGTGAAGGGAGGTCTATGGCGTCGGGATCAGCGGTGAGTCCCGAGGGTCTTCCGATGGCTTGCGGGTTGATCGGCTGAGTCTCTCGACTCCTCTCGCCAGCGGGAGTCGAGCTCGACGAGCGAGGTCTACCGGAGACGATTCCGAGGGGTCGTCTTCCGGATGCCGTCGGGAGCGGCCGAACGAAAACCGAAAAACGGAGAGCCAACATGCCGTCGTGGCAGCACGCTCATCGAAGGTCTCTGTAGCTGGGGGAGACGGTCGCTCGCGGGGTGCGAGTCACCGCTCGAACTGCCTGTGTCAGGCCCAAACTTTGAATATCGATGTTACACCCTGAAAAAAAACGACACAAGACGACTGTCGACCCAAACATCCGGAGTTTTCCGGATGGCGGAGTGCCGCTCCGAACACGTTGAGCCGACGCGTCTTAGGCGGGTTCGGTGAGGCGAATGTGAGCCGTGAGCCGAGGGATCATCCGGAGGTCCCGAGGGCGTTGGCCCCGGGAGAGGGTCCGCCGCCGCGGTCCGGGAGTTTCTCGCGACCTTCCGTTCGCGTCGAGGAGGGACCGGTCAGAACGCTTCGGACGGCCTCGCGCATCGCATTCTCGACACCGGGAGCGATGCCACACCAGCCGTGCTCCTCGACGTAGCCTTCCGCACGGGCCCGGTCCGTGGGGATGTAGCCCGGACCGCACTCGCCGTAGCCGACGGTGACGATGAAGTCGTCGGGACGCAGCGTCTGGGCCGCGACCTGATAGGCGACGAAGCTCTCTGCGGGGAGCAGGACGAGTGCGGCAACGCCGAGGTCGATGCAGGACACGTCGATCGCCGGGTCGCGGTCGAGCCGGTCGAGCCAGCTGAGGCCGAGCGCTGCATCGATACGTCGGCCGCGTGGCGCATTCGCGTCGGCGAGCGTCTTCTCCAGGAGCCTTCGGTTGAAGCGGTCATCGTCGCGCGCCGGCAGTCGCAGCCGGGCGACACGGAGCTTCACCTCTCGCAGTGGCCGGCTCGTCACTGACGCCGACGCGTCGGTCATTCCCAGCAGCAGACGATCCGCGAAGGCCGTGCGAGTCGCCTCTGTACCGTCGTTGAACTTGCCGCCGGTGACATCGCCGGCGGGGCCGGATGCGTAGATGCAGGGTACGCCTTGGCGGCGCCGCTCCTCCTCGCGCGCATCGCCGACGAAGTCCGCGCTGATCGCACCGGATCCATAGT
>CAYMLL010000599.1:0-1638 GCA_964390645.1 uncultured Planctomycetia bacterium
CGCGGAATTCAGAATGGCCAGACCACCCATCTGAAAGCTGCCTCCGTAGCCCGACAGACTGTCGAGTGGAGCTTCCGTGAAGGTCTTGAAGGCCAGGTCGTGGTCGAATCCCAAAGTGCTCCCGCGAGGATAGGAGTCCTCGAGGGTTCCCGAGTACTTCGTGCTCAACAAGGAAGACGAGAACTGCAAATAGTAAGTCGATTCCGGGACGACAGGAATCGGAGCGCCAAAACCGACCTCGGCCCACTCTCCCCCCAGGATGCCGAAAGCCGTACCGGAAGCCAGACGCTCTTCTTGGCTCCACAGCTCGATGGTGATATCCGCGGGGTTCACGTCGGGCGACACGAGGACGCCGGCGCCGGTGATGTTGTCCGAGCCAGGCTGGAACGACTGCCTCGAGCCGTCGATGAAGCCATCCTCGTCGACCTCGAGCTGAGACTGATCGATCCCATCGATCACAGGTGCCGTGAAGGTCTTGAAGGCCAGGTCGTGGTCGAATCCCGGAACGCTGCCGCGAGGATACGAGTTCTCCTGGGTCCCCGAGTACCGCGTGTTCCTCCCGACGGAAGTGAATCTGAGAAAGTGAGTCGAGTCCGGGACGACCGGGATGCGAGCGCCAAAATCAACGTCGGCCCACTGGCCCGGCAAGACGCCGAAAGCCGTACCGGAAGCCAGGAGCTCACCAAAAGCCCCCTCGCGGACCGTCGATTCGGACCACAGCTCGATGACAATATCGCGAAGCTCCGTCGCAGAATTGTGCGGTTCGGGCGACACGAGGACGCTGGCGCCGGTGACGTTGTCCGCGCCGGGCTGGAACGACTGCGTCAGACCGTCGATGAAGGTCTCCTCGTTCACCGCCAGCTGGAACTGGTCCACAACTTCGAGCGCGGGGTTGCCCGAGCTGTAGAGCTCGCTCATTCGTGTCGGCAGCTCGCGGATCGGCACGGCATCGCGCCAGCTCAGAGCCTCGCCGTGCAACCCGAGGAGCTGAACCGGAACGACTCCAACGGCGAGGCTACCCTCATTGTCGATCGCGATGTCCCCCGCGTCCGAGGTGGCCGTCAGGCGAGAGATGCGAGTTTTCAGAGGACTCTCGACAGAGCCGACACCCCGGGAGGTCTCGCCCTCCGCACCCTCGGCCGAGAGAACCGCGGCCGCTGCCTGGATGTTCAGGAGCTCGCCGGTGAGGTTGTCATGAATGGCGCCCGCCGAGTCGGGCAGGGAGCCATCGACACCGTCGTAGTCCGCAACGATGAGAACCGTTCCCCCCGGAGAATCCGCGTCCGGAGCGCTACCCGTGGAGAGGTTGCTCAACCAGACATCGCCGGAGGCCAGGAGCGCCACATTGCCGAGCTCGCTGCGGACGGAGGCCCCGTCCTCCATCCAGAGGTCCGCGCCGCCCGTGCCGGGCTGCAGGCTGCCGTCGCGGTACTCGGTGCCGGCGTTGATGACGATCTGGCCCGTGCCGGCGGCATCCACGGCCGGAAGCTGCAAGAGATAGCCGGCGCGCGTGTCGCTCACGGAAAGATCGTTCCAGACACCGCCGGGCCCGACCTCGATAATGTTCTCTGTTCCGAAGGCGTTATTCGGCTCGCCGCTGTTCCAGTTCTGCGCCAGACCGTTGAGACTCTGCTGTCC
>CAYMLL010000600.1:0-1626 GCA_964390645.1 uncultured Planctomycetia bacterium
GAGCCCATGGAATCCCAGACGGCACAGGCGCCGTCGCGAGATGCGGGGCGTGCTCGCCTCATCGGCCCCCGGCCGAGCCGTTCCCGGAGGCTCCGCGCACGAAGAGCCGGGTGCGGTTCGCGCAATGAACTCGCTCGAACTCACGGTCGTCATGTCCAGTGTCACTCCTCCAGAGAATGGGCCGAAGCGCGCGAATTGTCGAATGGCCGCCCGCCCGTCCGTCGGACACCCTGCCACGGCGACCCGGCCATCCCCTGACACCATTCGACCGACTCAAAAGCGTCCAGAATCGAGACAGGACGACCCGGCAGCCCGCCATGCCGATGTCCCCGGTCGCGGCAGGAACGAAGGTTCCCGCAGAGCACGGGGCTCGATCTTCGCAGAGGCCGCCGTGTCGCGTCCGTGGTAGCATCTCGCTGCTTGATGAAGAACTCTCCGAAGGAGCCCCAGATGACCCAGAGCTCGAGAATCGCCGTCGTCGTTTCCGCGTTCGTAAGCGTCCTCACCGTCAGCGTCTTCATGCTCGCCCGGCCGGACGACGGCGGGAGCAACGGAACCCGGCAGAGCCCGGATCCGGAGCTCGCAAAGCTGAGTTCGCGGTTCGAGAAGCTGAGCAGGCAGATCGACGAGACGCGCGACGTGCTCCGCGAGCTCGAACGCCGCGTTCCCGACGGAGTCGAGACGCTCCGGACGCGCCTCGCGACCCTCGAGGTTAAGCTCGACTCCGACACCGTCGCCGACGCTGCGCGAAGCGCGGAATCCGCCGGGACTCCGAAGGACCCCGCAGAGCTCATCGGCGATGCGGAGGAGCTCTTCACGTCGCTGACGAAGGGCGGCTACTCGGCGTACGGGCACCCGAAGATGACGAAGCTGGCCGACATGCTCGGTGAGCTCGAGGACGGAGGACGCGCGTTCGTTCTGACGGGGCTGTCGAGCGAGGACCCGGGCGAGCGCTTCGTGGCAGCGGCGCTCGCCGAGAAGCTGAAGGACCCCGAGCTGATCGACGACCTCGAGATCGCTGCGATCGAGGACTCGGACTTCATGGTGCGTCGCATGTCGTCGCACGCTCTCGCGTTCATGAACAGCGAGGACACGGTCGGCTCGCTCGTCAAGATCATCGAGAACGAGACTCGCGACCCCGGCGTCGCGGTCAACGCGTGGTTCGGACTCGCCAACCTGAAGCGTCCCGAGGCTGCGTCGACCTTCGAGCGAGTCCTCGATCGGGCCGGAGGGGATGTGCCCGCGGACGTCGTTGTCGCGACAGCGCTGAAGAACTCGGACCCGGCACTCCTGCCCTCATTGCGGCTGGCCTACGACAAGGAGAGCGTCTCGAACGCGCTGAAGACCAACATCCTCCGTACGCTCGCGAAGGTCGATTCCGGCGAGTACGAAGATTTCGTGCGTCGGGTGGCAAACGACGCGAGCGCCGCGGAGGAGCTCAGGACCGCCGCGCGGGAGTCGCTCGACGACAGCTGAACGCGAGCGCCACGCCGCCGGATACTCGGCCGCCGGCTGTCACAGTCCGCAGGCGCTCGGACAGCCGACGACGCGGATGCAGCGATCGACGCCGCCCGGCGCCGGGCCCTCCCGAAAGAGGAACTCGAGCACGAAGACGACGTCGCCAAT
>CAYMLL010000601.1:0-1623 GCA_964390645.1 uncultured Planctomycetia bacterium
CGTGCGCCACCGGCTCGAGCTGCTGGCGAGCGTGAACGGCGTTCGCTACTACAACGACTCGATCGCGACGACGCCGGAGTCGACGATCGCGGCTCTGGAGGCGCTCGGTCCCGATGTCATCCTGATCTGCGGTGGGGCCAGCAAGGGCGCCAGCTATGACGAGCTCGGCGCGACGGCGCGACGACGAGCGCGGGCCGTCATCGTCCTCGGCACGACGGCAGAGGAGATCGCCGCCGCGATCGGGCACGCAGACGGAGGCCCCGAAATCGCACCCGCGGAAGATCTCCCGGCAGCCCTCGGGGTCGCCCGCCGGCTCGCCCGACCCGGAGATCGTGTCGTACTCTCCCCCGCCTGCGCGAGCTACGACCAGTTCCGGAACTTCCAGGAACGCGGCGAGCTCTTTCGCCACCTCGTGGAGAAGATCGAGACCGTCTAACCCCCGATTCTCTCGAAGTCGAGATCGATGGAAGATGACGGAAGCGCTATCCTCAGCTACGATGGTTGTGTCGGCCCCCCGGGGATCAACAAGGAGGTCCCGTGAGCATCCCGAAGTACCTGGTTCGTATCGGCGGCGGCGGGTTAGCCATCTTTTGCGTCCTAGTGTCCGTCGACGGCGATGATCCCGTGCTGTCGTCGGCGGACGAGAAGCACGGCGGTGACATCGTCTTCGAGGTGAAGAAGAACAAGCAGAAGCTCGGCCACTCGATGTTCAGTCACCAGGACCACCTCGACGCAGGGCATACCTGCAAGGACTGCCACAACAACAAGGTCTTCAAGGAGGAGCGCAAGCTCCACGCTAACAAGTTCACGATGAAGGACGTGATCCAGGGCAAGGCGTGCGGCGCGTGCCACAACGGCCGTACGAAGGTCAAGGGCAAGACCGTCTTCGCCCCGCGGAAGAACTGTTCACGGTGCCACGCCGTGAAGTTCCGCAAGCGCGCTCGCTGAGGGCCGCAGGCCCACGTCGACTGTCCTCGAACTGGACGGTGGTTCCGCGCCGTGGACCCATCCCGCCGCTCCGTCAGGCCCCTCTCAGGCCTCCGAAGTCGTTCCTTCCGAAGCACTTGATCGCGTCTTCGGACATCGGGCACGTCGCTTGACGTTCGGTGGGGTGTCTTCGACACGAAACGCACCCCGACGAGAGAAAGCTGAACCATGAACCAGCCCCAATCGCCACGAAACGTAAACACCTCGATCGGCGAAGTCTTCGTGCTCGGCTTCGAGGGCTACGACCTCGTCTACGTCCCCGGAAACCGTGAGGTCGTCTCACGGCTGCAGGTCGCTCACACAGCCGACCACGCCGGTGCGAGCACGACCGAGGCTCTCGAGGACTGAGCCGCGAAGACGCCGACGGCGCCGGAACCCGCGCCGTCCCCCGAACACTGACACCACCGAGGAGCGAGGCGATGCAAGACGCCCAGAGCGTCGACCCGTCCCCTCACAGATCTGCCTGACGATCCCCCTACCAGCGACCCGACTCAACGCGAACCGACCCGACCAACCACCTCTCCCTCCCCGATCGTCGTCTCGCTCCCCCCTCCTTTGACCGTCGTCCCGTCCCCGTTCTCGTGCGAGCCTCCGGAACCGGGCCCTCTCCCCCCCCCCCCCGGGGGCGCAGTCAGC
>CAYMLL010000602.1:0-1614 GCA_964390645.1 uncultured Planctomycetia bacterium
CACGAACGACGTCACCGATCTTTGCGCGTTCGCTCTCATCGTGAGCCTTGAGCGTCGTGTTGCGACGCACGAACTTGCCATACTGACGGTGCTTCTCGAGGCGCTGGACACGAACCGAGATCGTCTTGTCCATCCTGTCGCTGACGACTTCACCGACGACACACTTACGACGGCCCCCGGCAGCCTTGGTGCTGTCAGCGCCCTTCGCGGACGCTGTAGCCGCCGCGGCCTGGGAAGGAAGATCGTCGCGGGCTTCCGTTTCACTCATGTCAGCGTGATCTCACCTACTCTTCGCCATTGGGGCCCGAAGACTTCGTCGTCCCCGCACCCTCCCGGGATTCCTTCGAACCGGACTCGACCTCACCGGTTCGCTCGATATCCTTCTCTCTGAGAACGGTCAGCAGACGAGCGCGGTCCTTCTTGAGTTCCGTCAGCTGGCCCGAATTCTCGACCGGCTCGCCGCGAGACTGGAAACGCGACTTCCAGATCTTCCCCTCCAGCTTCTCGGCCTCCGAATTGAGCTCCGCAGGCGGCAGCTCACGCATCTCTTTGAGCCTTCTCTCCCTGGCGGAGACTCTCTCCTCCCTGGCGGAGGTCGACGACGCCGTGCGGGGCGGAACTCGTCTGGAGTCCTTTTTCATCGATCAGACCTTCTGCCTTCTGTGAACGAAGCGCACTCGCACCGGAAGCTTGTGGGCGATGCGGTTCAAGGCCTGCTTCGCCACGTCTTCGGGAAGGCCGCCGACCTCGTAGAGGATCGTCCCCGGCCGTACGACGGCGCACCAGTAGCTCGGTTCGCCCTTTCCCTTACCCATGCGCGTCTCGGCCGGCTGCGCCGAGACCGGCTTGTCGGGAAAGATCCGGATAAAGACACGACCCTCGCCGTGCAAGAAGTGGGTGGCGGCAACGCGTCCGGCCTCGATCTGCTGCGCGGTGATCCAGCCCGCGTCGAGGCTCTGAAGCCCGTAGTCACCGTAGACGACGAAATTGCCGCGCGTGGCGTTCCCTTTGGCTCGACCGCGCTGCTGCTTACGGTGCTTAACCCTTTTTGGCATGAGAGCCATGGCGGGGCTCCTTCTCCTCGTAGCGGCCGTGGTAGATCCAGCACTTCACACCGATCGTGCCGTAGGTCGTATGGGCCTCCGCAAAGCCGTACTCGACGTTGGCATCGAGCGTCTGCAGCGGAATCGTCCCCTCGTGGAACGTCTCACACCGCGCCATCTCCGATCCACCGAGCCGGCCGGCCACCCGCACCTTGATTCCCTTGGCGCCCTTGTCCATCGTCGACCGGATCGCCATCTTCATGACACGACGAAACGCAGCGCGTCGCAGCAGTTGCTGCCCGATGGACTCGGCGGAAAGCTGAGCGTTGAGCTCCGGGTTGACCACCTCGCGAATCTCGAGCTTGACTTCCTGTCCGCAGATGTGCTCGAGATCCTCCTTGAGCTTGTCCACCTTGGCGCCCTTCTTCCCGATGATCAGCCCCGGACGAGACGTGTGCAGCACGATGTGCACCCGCTCCATGTCTCGCTCGATCTCGATTTTCGGGATACCGGCGACGTCGTATTCCTTCTTGACGTATCCGCGGATGCGCTGATCCTGCACCAGAAGCCG
>CAYMLL010000603.1:0-1592 GCA_964390645.1 uncultured Planctomycetia bacterium
TGAACCCGCTGACCGTTTCCGAGCAGGAGAGTGAACGATGGCTCGATTTCCGAAGCCGGCTGAGGGGAGTTGGACGGAGCACTACCCGGAGCTGGGCACGGGCTTGGTGTCCTACGAAGACTCGATCTCGCCGGAGTTCTACGAGCTGGAACGCGATGCGATCTTCAAGCGAGCGTGGCTGAACGTGGGCCGCGTGGAGCAGCTGTCGAGGAACGGAAGCTATTTCACGCGGGAGCTTGCCGTCGCGAACACATCGATCGTGGTGGTTCGAGACATGGACGGTCAGGTCCGTGCCTTCCACAATATCTGCCGGCACCGCGGTAACAAGCTGGTGTGGACGGATTATCCGCGCGAGGAGACGAGCGGAAGCTGCCGACAGTTCGTGTGCAAGTACCACGGCTGGAAGTACGAACTCGACGGTTCGTGCTCATTCGTCCAGCAGGAGGGCGAGTTCTTCGATCTCGACAAGTCGGATTTCGGACTCGTTCCGGTCCACTGCGACGTCTGGTCGGGGTTCATCTTCGTGAACCTCGACCGCGAGCCGAGCCAGCCCCTGACCGAGTACCTCGGCCCGATGGTCACCGCGATCGACGGCTATCCCTTCGACCGGATGACCGAACGCTACGCCTTCCGCGCCGAAGTCGGCAGCAACTGGAAGCTCTTCATGGACGCTTTCCAGGAGTTCTACCACGCGCCCATTCTCCACTCGAAGCAGACGCCGTCGTTTGTTTCGGTTCCGGCGCAGGAGGCGGGCTTCGAGGCGCCGCACTACCAGCTCGATGGCCCGCATCGCCTCATCACGACGTCCGGCGTTCGAACGTGGGAGATGGGTGAGGAGGCGACCAAGCCGATGGAGAAGCTGACGCGCAGCGGCCTGTTTGGCCCATGGGATCCGACGGATCTCGGCAAGCTGCCCGCAGGCGTCAATCCGGCCGGCTGCGACCCCTGGGGTCTCGACTCGTTTCAGATCTGGCCGAACTTCGTCGTCCTCATCTGGGAGTTCGGCTGGTACCTCACGTACCATTACTGGCCGACTGCATACAACTCGCATGTGTTCGAGGGGAATCTCTATTTCGTGCCGGCCGAGAGCGCGCGCAGGCGGGTGGCGCACGAGATGACCGCGGTCACGTTCAAGGAGTACGGCCTCCAGGACGGCAACACACTGGAGGCCACACAGATGATGCTCGAGGCACGAGTACTCGATCAGTTTCCGCTCGGCGATCAGGAGGTGCTGTGTCGGCATCTCCACAAGGTGGCCGCAGACTGGATCAATGAGTATCAGCGCGAGGCAGCCGGAGCCTGACGGATATGCCGGGCTGGGAGAGCGTCTGCCGGCTCGGATCTCCTTGTAGCGCCGCGCGGCTCGAAGGCGGGTGCGGCGGTTGATTCTGCTGGTGTGGCCGGCCGAGCGGTCGCGAGTCGGCCCCTTGGTCGATTGCGATGTTGACGCTCTTCGGACACGGCTTGCGGAGAGGTAACGCGTGCAGATCGCACTCATGCTGGGGTCAGACAAGGATCGGCCTCATCGAGAAAGGCTGTCCGGATTCGTCGCCGACGCCGGGATTGCCGAGGAGGCGGGGTTCTCCTCGCTG
>CAYMLL010000604.1:0-1575 GCA_964390645.1 uncultured Planctomycetia bacterium
GGGGGGGGGGGTAGGACGGCGGCGGCGTGGGCTAGGCACGGTTGTTAGAGGGGGCGGGGGGGGGGAGGGGCCGCGTCCGGCGAGCCAGCCGCGGCCGGCGCGGCGAGGAGGCCGCCCGGCTCGACGAAGACGGCGAGGACGGCGAGGAGGAGGCTCGCGGAAGGCGTCGAGACAGACATTCGCATCAGGATACAACGGGGCCCGGCGACGGACCAGACGCCTTTGCGCCGCCGGACGCGCCAGGGGCCACCCGGCGAACGGGCCTGCGGCGACCGGGCCGCCGGCGCCGCGACCGGGAAGACGCCCGGCACGGGACACGGGGCGCGCGGCGCGCCGCGGAAGCCCTCGACGCCGCGTCGGTCGAGGCTCAGGAATGCGGCCTGCGGCGGGCGAACATCGTCAGATCGTCCTGCGGCTCGCCGCCGACGCTGCACTTGCTGAAGCGGGACTCGAAGCCGTCGTGTTCGCCCGGCTACCACTTCGGACGCACCCGGAGCTCGACACCCTGGCCGTCCAGCATGCCGCTTCTCCTGCCGTTCCAGCGATCCGGGCGCAGCGTCCAGAGCGTCGTGTGGGAGCCGCCGATCGAGTTGAACGCGACCTCCCGGATCCGCTGTCTCTGATGGTCCCATCCCATGCTGCCGCTGCTCTGCAGGGTCCTGTCCGCGTCGATCAGCGAGGGGCCGACGAGATCCCACAGCAGACTCCGTCCGCCCGTGGCCCAGCGGGCCGTCAGCGTCGACTTCAGCTGCCGGTCTCCGAGGGTGCCGTGCAGATCCCGGCTGCCGACGAGGCGTGACAGCTGCGTGCGGACCTCGTCCGGCATCACGGACGGCTCGGAAGTCTCCCCGACCAGGTGGAACTGCAGGTCCGGCATCGACGTGCCCTCGCTCCTCTTGATGTTCGTGCCGCGCCACGTGACGCGGTCGGGGTCGGAGTAGTTCTCCGTGACGTCGAGCGAGTAGGTCGTGCCGTCGGCGTTGACGCCGGTCTCGCGCGCGGTCCACATCTTGCTGCGGGCGTCGTAGGTGCGCGCGCGGCGGCTGTGGCCGCCGTCGGACCGGACGAACTCCGAGTAGACCTCGCGCGCGGCCGGGTCCCAGCCCATGACGATGCGATACTGGACCTTCTCGCCGTCGCGGTTCCTTGTCCAGCCGCTGCTGCGGCGGAACTTGCCGTCCATCATCCACTGCGTGGACTCCTCGCCGACGAACTCGACGCCCGACAGTGAGGTGACGGCGAGAGCACAGCAGACGGCGAGCGTGGTGGCGAGACCGCGCGTGACGTGCCTGCGTAGCGGGTGGTCGTCGGCGAAAGGGTGGCGGGGAACGCAGAGCTCCGGGGCTCAGGACTGCGGCTTGCGCTGCACGGTGATCGCCAGGTCGTCCCGGGGCTTGCCGCCGACGACGCGCTTGGTCTCGCGCGACGAGTAGCTGTCGAGGTCGTCCTTCTTCCACTGGATGGTCACCTGGGAGCGGAAGCTCTGGCCGTCCATCACCCCGGTGCGGTAGCCGCTCCAGCGATTGCGGCGGATCGTCCAGAAGGTCGTGAAGGAGCCGCCGAGGGAGTCGAAGC
>CAYMLL010000605.1:0-1542 GCA_964390645.1 uncultured Planctomycetia bacterium
CATGGTCGGTGCGGTCTCCCGTCGTCCTGCCGCGCCCTGTCGGGGTTTGTACGGCTCACGAAACGTTATCCGGCTCTCGCGTGAGCGCTTCTTCAACCATACCAGCAACCGTCGACCCCGGCCCTCCCTCCGGGTCCGGGCTGCCCTCGGGGGTCGTCTCTCGACGCTCGAGCCGTCCCTCGCCGGAGCCCGGGGCGGGGTCCGGAGCCTTCACCCTTGGCTCTCGTCGATCCGGAGTCCACACATCCCGGGTGGCCCCGACGAAGAAGGGAGAGAGAGCGAGAGGCGCCACCCTCGTGGCTCCGGGCACCGGGACGGCCGGAAGAGCATCTCACCGACGAGCGTTCTACCGAGGAGTGGTGAGCGGCAGGCGTTGGACGTAGCGGCTCGCCACTGCCGGCGGGCTTTCTGGTTGACCTCCTGCCGGGACTCTGGCCGCAGCTGCGTTGAGTTTTCGGCGACCTTCGTCGTGGACATCTCGAGCTGCCGCGGGACCTGCCGGCAGTCCGGGTTACCCGTCGCGTGAGCGGATTCTCGGAGCCTCGCCACGGCGTCTCAGCACAAAGTCGAGGACGCCGCGCAGGAATGCCTTGTGGCAGGCCACGCTGGTCAGTCCGTGGTTCCTGATCTGCCACCAGAACGACCGGGCGACGAAGGGGCTGTTCTTGAGGATCGTCCACAGCGAGTTGTAGCGGAACCAGCAGATCAGCCGGTTGCGCGTCAAGTAATAGGTGATGTAGGGCGACGCGCGTCCGGTCGTCTGTCCGTGGTCGTGGGTGACGTGGGCGTCGCCGACGGTCATCACACGATAGCGGTGTTCGGCGATGCGCACGCAAAGGTCGAAGTCCTCCCAGCAGGTGCCGAGACTCTCGTCGAGGTAGCCGACGTGCTCGAGCACGGACGTCCGGAAGAGGGTGGCGCAGAAGGGCACGAAGGGGGACTCGGTGTCCGTCCACGGTTGGCCGTTCAGCGGCCGACCCTGGCCCTCGTGCCAGTGGCGGGCACGCTCCCGGTCCAGTTCCCCGCGGTAGAAGTGGACGATCGGCTCGCCGTCCGGACCGGGCTGCGACATCACGGGGCTGGTGACACCGGCCTGAGGGTAGCGCTCGAACGCCGCGACAAGCCGCGAGACGGTATCCGGCTCCACCGTGATGTCGTTGTTGTAGAGCTGGACCAGGTCGGCGCCCATCTCGACCGCGCGCCGCAGGCCCGCGTTGCTGCCCCCCGTGAAGCCCCGGTTCTCCGGGAGCACGATCAGCTCGATCCCGGGATGCCGGGCCCGGATCCGCTCGCCGCAGGGCTCCGTCGAGCCGTTGTCGACCACCAGGATCTCGAGCTCCGGGTAGTCGCTGGCCTCGAGCGTCGCGACGCAGCTCGAGGCCATCTCGACGTCGTTCCATGTCAAGACGACAGCGATCACCCGGGGCTGGCTTGTCGACGCGCCCATCGGTCAGAGCTGAGGGTCTCTCCGGTTGCGGGGCTCTTCATCCCGCGACTTCTCCATCTCGTTGCCGGAACCGGGCTTCGGGCAGCAGATGCTCG
>CAYMLL010000606.1:0-1531 GCA_964390645.1 uncultured Planctomycetia bacterium
GTCGGACTCTTTGTAGACCTTCGCGACGCACTCCTCTCCCCCGGCGACGACGACGTAGACCTGCGCCTCCTTGCCGCTCATCAAGGGGCGGATCACCTGCTGGATCACGCCGTAGTCCAGAAGGGTCGCGAGACCCTCGGGCACCTTCATCTCGAACTCTCGCTCCTCATGAAAAGGCTCGATTCATCGGCCGATCCTCGATTCCACCCGCGCCTCTTCGCCGCCAGCCCCGCAAGTCCGAAGCCCATCAGGCGAACGGGGCCGGGTTCGCGACGCCCAACGGTCGCAGAGCCTGGATCCGACTGCTAGGTCGCGCGTGCCCAGTAGGGGTCGTTTTCTCCCCACCGAGACGCCAGTTGTCAGAAACCCAGATATCGGTTCTGGCGAAAACGCAGCTGTCGAGTAGCCCGGGGCAGTCACCCACCCCGGGCCCTCTCCAGATCCGGACAAGGAGATTTCCACCATCCGGCTCCTCCGCTGATGCGGCTCGTGTCACGAGTCCCAGATCCGAACCGTGATCCGGGGCTGCGGGAGCGGGAAGTCGCGATGCAGATCCGCGAACCGCTCCCATGTGAGGCGCTTCCGTTGGCTCCGACGGCAGAGCCACTTGTACCAGGATCGCCTCGCCTGCTCGAGCACCAGCAGCAGACTACGGAAGTTGCCGCTGACGCCGAAGTAGTTGAAGTGCCCCTGGATGCGCCTCGTGAGCGCCGCGTGCTGCTCCTTCACCGAACGGTGTCGATGGCGACGACACCAGTCGTAGACGGACCCGATGATCCGCCGGAGGCTCGCGCTGCGCGTCTTGCAGAACATCGCCCAACGTCCCTTCTTGGTTCGCGCCCAGTAGAACGTGAACCCGAGGAAGTCGAACGTCGCCCGACCCTTGCCGCCCTCTTGCCGCTTCGGCGGACGCCGGAACGGAAGAAGCCGAGTCTTGTCGGGATGCAGGGTCAGTCCGAAGTGCCCCAGCCGATCGCCGAGAGCGTCCATCACGCGCTTCGCATCGTCCTTGTATTCGAAGGCGACGACGAAGTCGTCGGCATAGCGGACAAGAGTTGCCTTGCCGCGAAGCCGGGGCTTCACCCTCCGCTCGAACCAATGATCGAGTACGTAGTGCAGATAGACGTTTCCCAACAACGGGGAGAGCACCGACCCCTGGGCGGTGCCGGACTCCGGCGTCGACAACTCGACGCCATCCAACACGCCCACATGCAAGCACTTCCCTATGAGTCGCAGAAGCGACCCGTCGGCCACCCGAACCTCGAGCATCTTCTTCAGCTGGTCGCGATCCAGACTGTCGAAGAAGGACACGATGTCCGCCTCGAGGATCCAGTTCACCTTGCCCTGATGAACGATCCGGTCGAGAGTTCGCACGGCGTCGTGGGGACTCCGTCCGGGTCGGAAGCCGTACGAGCAGTCCAGGAAGTCTTGCTCGTAGATCGCCTCCAGCACCTCGCGGATGACGTCCTGGACGAGCTTGTCCTCGAACGCCGAGACCCCGATCGGCCGCGTCTTGCCCCCTTCCTTCGGG
>CAYMLL010000607.1:0-1526 GCA_964390645.1 uncultured Planctomycetia bacterium
GCACATCTGGAAGTGGGACAGCTGGAGCCGGCAGCGCATCAGGACCCCGCTGACGCTCGGACACGAGTTCGCGGGCACGGTCGTCGCGATCGGAGACAAGGTCGAGCACGTCCGTGTCGGGGATTTCGTCTCGGCCGAATCACACGTCACCTGCGGCATGTGTTACCAGTGTCGCACCGGCCAGGCTCATCTCTGCCCACGCACGAAGATCCTCGGCGTCGATCGTGACGGTGCGTTCGCCGAGTACGTCGCGGTGCCCGAGAAGGTCGTCTGGCAGAACGACCGGAGCAAGATCTCCCCCGAGATCGCCGCGCTGCAGGAGCCCTTCGGAAACGCGGTCTTCGCGACGCTGAACCAGGACATCACGGGCAAGAGCGTCGCGGTGCTCGGATGCGGCCCGATCGGGCTCTTCAGCGTCGGAATCGCGTGCGCAAGCGGCGCGTCGCATGTCTACGCCAGTGATCTCAACGAGACGAGGCTCGCTCTGGCGAAGGCGATGGGAGCCACACTGACCTTCAACCCACGCGACGATGGTGACATGGTCGAGCGACTCGTCTCCTCGAACAACGGCCTCGGCATCGACGTCGTCCTCGAGATGAGCGGCTCCCCGATCGCGATCAACACCGCGTTCCAGGCGGCGCGCCACGGCGGCACCGTCGTGCTCTTCGGCATCCCTTCGGATCCCGTCGAGATCGATATCGCCGAGAACATGATCTTCAAGAACCTCCAGGTCACGGCGCTCAACGGCCGGCAGATCTTCGACACCTGGTACAAGACGCGCTGGCTGCTCGCGAACCGAGTCGTCGACCTGAATCCGCTGATCACGCGATCGATCAGCCTCGAGCAGGTCGATGAGTTCATGCCGATGCTCGAATCGGGCGACGCGTGCAAGCTCGTTCTGAAGACACGTCACCAGGCGCCGATCCCCGTCGAGCCCTCCGAGACGCGCGTGGACACGGAGGATCCGACGACCCACGGAACGGTCCACCACGGATAGCAGACCGTGGAGAAGCTGCTTCGGGCGCCAAGACGACACGATCGCAGGAGAAGGCGATGTTCAACTCGATGAAGGACCGTCTGCGGAAGGAGCTCGAGGAGATTCAGGCGGCGGGGCTCTGCAAGGAGGAGCGGGTCATCCTCTCGCCGCAGGGAGCGGTGGTCCGGGTCGAGTATCCAGCCGGCTCCGAGCCGGTCGAGGTCATCAACTTCTGCGCCAACAACTACCTCGGTCTCTCGAGCCATCCCGATGTCGTCACCGCGGCGCACGAGGGTCTCGATGAGCGCGGCTACGGACTGTCGAGCGTGCGATTCATCTGCGGCACGCAGGACTGCCACAAGGAGCTCGAGCGCAAGGTCTCGGGATTCCTCGACACCGAGGACACGATCCTCTACGCCGCGTGCTTCGATGCCAACGGCGGCGTCTTCGAGCCGCTCCTCGGTCCGGACGACGTGATCATCACGGATCAGCTCAACCACGCGAGCCTCATCGACGGAATCCGGCTGACGAAGGCCGGACGTGCGATCTT
>CAYMLL010000608.1:0-1524 GCA_964390645.1 uncultured Planctomycetia bacterium
TGCCCTCGGAGCCCCGTGCCCTCGGAGCCCCGTGCCCTCGGAGCCCCGTGCCCTCGGAGCCCCGTGCCCTCAGAGCCGCACTTCGGTGTCCACGGTGAACAGATACGTCGAGTAGCTCTCGAGCTGCCGTCCCTCGCCGTGGCCGACGATGCGCTCGAAGAGAAGCGTGAGCCCCTCGATCTCAACGTCGACCTCGACCGCCGCCCCGCCGCGACGCCTCAAAGCAGAGATCAGCGCCGCCAGGGAGCCCTTGATACGCTCGACGGGCAGGGAATGCTCGATACCCCGCTCGACCAGACGAGCGAGCGCGTCGACGCGCCCTCCGACGCGTCGGTCGAGGATGTCACGGATCCGCACACCGAGCTCGCCCTTCCAGTGAACAGCGGGTTCAGCAGCCGCGAAAGCGTCGTAGAAAGTCATCGCGTCGTCCTCCTGATCCAGGGAGTCGGAAGCCCGCTGACGGGATTCCGCAGGGCGCGAACCCGGATTCCGCAAGCCAAGGAGCATACCACCGGCCCCTTGAAGCCGCCAGATCCGAGCCTCTGCGAAAGCTCGCATCTCGCCCCCAAAATCACCCTAAACCTCCTCCGGGCTTCGGCCGGCAACGGCGGCACGAATACTCCGTCGAGCCTCCTCGACGATCGACTGGTCAGCCCGCCTCGCCTCGCCCCCCGGACCTCTCCACCGCCGCCTCGACTGGAGCCGACGGCGAGGGTCTTGAAACAGCCGCTTACGGGAACTTCCCTGGGTCGCCGCCCCCGGGACCGCTGGAGGGACGCCGAGACGGCTCCGAAGAGGCATCTTCGACCACAGACTCGAGAGCCGACCGCAGGTGCCCATCGTGGCGGCTGAGCAGCTTTCGGGCCGCCGAGGGGCCGATCCCCTTCGCGAACACGACGAGAGCCACCTTGACCGATCCTCCGGCCTCCTGCAGCAGCGCCGTCGCGCGTTCCTCGTCGACCCCGCCGATACGACGCACGAGGTGACACGCACGACGACGTAGCTTGGCATTCGTCGCGACCACGTCGACCATGAGATTGTCATGAACCTTGCCGTGCCGGATCATCGCGGCGGTCGTGATCCGGTTCAGCGCCATCTTCGCCGCTGTGCCGGATTTCATCCGAGTCGAGCCGGCGATCATCTCCGGACCGACTGCGAGAGTGACGCAGTGGTCGATCGCGTCGAGCAGCACGGTGTCGTCCAGGCGCGTGTTGCTGGTGATCAGAGCCGTCGTCGCACCGCGCTCTCGCGACTCCAGAATCGCTCCCCGAACGAACGGCGTCGAACCGCTCGCGGCGATTCCGCAGACGACATCCCGCCTGCCGACGCCGAGATCCGCAACCGCACGTGCGCCGGCCTGCGGGTCATCCTCCGCTCCCTCGACCGCACGACGCAACGCAACTTCGCCTCCAGCGATCACCCCGACAACGAGGTCCGGATCGACGCCGAAGGTCGGCGGACACTCGGCAGCGTCGAGGATACCGAGACGTCCACTCGTTCCGGCGCCGACGTAGACGAGGCGAC